>JBBPIK010000043.1:0-21343 GCA_038040415.1 Actinomycetota bacterium | reverse complement strand
GGCCGCGACGTCGAGGTCGAGGAGGCGTCCGCCGCCTGGGCGGTCATCTCGTTGATCGGGCCCGCGGCGCCCGAGGTTGCCGGCACCGCGCCGCCGGCCGGCGAGCACGCTCAGCGATATTTCGAGCGCCAAGGCCTCGAGGTGCTCGCGGTCGCCACCGACCTCGGACTCGACCTGATCACCCGGGCCGAGCAGGAGAGCGAGCTGCGCAACGTGCTGGCCGAGTCCGGCGCCGTGGAGGTCTCAGAGGCGGCGGCCGAGATCCTGCGAGTCGAGTCGGGGCGCCCGCGCTTCGGTCGCGAGATGTCGAGCGCGACGATCCCCCAGGAGGCCGGGATCGACGCGCGCGCCGTCAGCTTCACCAAGGGCTGCTACATCGGCCAGGAGACGGTCGCGCGCCTTCACTACAGGGGAAAGCCCAACCGCCACCTGCGAGGGCTCCGGCTCGAGGCAGCGGTCACGGACAACGAGGCGATCGCGCACGAGGCTCGCGAGGTGGGTCGGATCGGGACGGCGGTCACTTCCCCCGCCCACGGCCCAATCGCGCTGGCGGTGATCCGGCGCGAGGCCGAGCCTGGGGCTGTCGTCGAGGTGGGCGAGAACCGGGTCCGCGCCCAGGTGGTGGAGCCCCCGTTTTGATCGCCGGGCTGCGCCGCAGGGCGCGCGCTTAGGCTAGGGTTGCGCCAATGAGCACCAGGGGTGCGGGGAGAGCACCGCGGCGTGCGCGCCAGACGAGCTTCGCAGCTCTTGCCGCCTTGGCGGCGCTCTCGCTCGGGGCGTGCGGCGAGGAAGATTTCTCGAACGAGCCTGCTCGCGCGTCGGCGCCTATCAACGTGGCCGCCAGGATCGACCAGCGCGAGGTCGTCGTCTCGCCCAACAAATTCGGCGCCGGGTTGGTCATCTTTACGATCACCAACTTCTCCGACTCACCGATCCGGTTCACGCTCAGCGGGCCGAAGGACTTCGCCCAGGAAATCCCTGCCGGCGCTCCGGCCGACTCGTCGCAGTCGCCACCGCCGGTCACACCCTCGACCTCGACCCTGAGGGTCGAGGTTCCGGAGGGCAGCTACGAGGCCAGCGCCGGCGAGGGAGCGAGCGCCCAACCGGACACCATCCGGGTCGGGCCGAAGCGAGCGGGCTCAGAGAACGAGCTCTTGCTGCCGTAGACCAGCGGCGCGTCGCGAGACGCCGGTCACCGCTCCCCAGCCGGGGGGCGCTCGGTGACCATCTCGGGCCGACCGGTCTCCAGCGAGCGGGCCGCGGCCAACGTCGCCAGCGTTGAGAGATAGAAGCTCTCCGGAGAGGGTGCCTCGACCTCGCCCGTGACGATGTCGCGGAGGCGCTCGAACTGTGAGGAGAAGCCCTTGTCCTGGCGACGGCCGCCCAGCCGGCGCTTTCGCCCCCCCTTCCAGACGCCCCCGCTTCTGAAGTCCTCGATCACCGCGTAGGCCCCCGGAGCGCTGGTCTCGAAGCGCTCCTTGCCCGGGCCGCGCGGGGCGTCCGCGGCGTAATGGACCGTGCCCACTCCGCCGTCCGCGAAGGTGATCTGGACACTGAAGTTGTCGCTCGCCGCCAGCGGGAGGGCCGGATCCGACGGGAAGCCGTGGGCGCTGACGCTGAGCGGATCGCTGCCCTCCTGATCGCAGACGAAGTCGACGAAGTGGCATCCCTCGCCCTTCAGGCGCCCGCCCCCCTGAGCGAGGTCGTTGAGCCAGTGATCCCGATCCAGGCGACCGGCGTTCACGCGGTAGGCCGCAATCCTCGGCCCAGGCAGGCGCCGCAGCTCGATGGCCAGCGGCGCGTAGCGGCGATTGAAGCCAACGAGGAGTGGCGCGCCGGACCGAAGCTGAGCGTCCCGCACCAGGGCGAGCTGATCCCAGTCGAGCGCCAAGGGCTTTTCGACGTAGACCGCCTTCCCGGTTTCGAGGGCACGGGCGACGAGCTCCGCGTGGGAGTCGTGCCGGGTCGCGACTACGACCAGGTCGAGATCGTCCCGGGCGATGATCTCGTCAGCCCGGGCGTGGGCGGTCTCGAACCCGAAGCGCCGCCGGGCGCTCTCCGCCGACAGCCCGGACGCCGAGGCGACGGCCACCGGCTCGAAGCCGGCTCGAACGAGCCCGGGGATCAACGTTGCGGTGGCGAACGACCCCGCCCCGACAACGCCGACTCGGCGCCCGTCCCGGGCCGCGGCCCTGGGCCGTTTTCCCGGCGCCGCCGAAGGGGGCCCGGCGCCTTTCTCCCCGGGGTAGCCGAGCACGACCCCCACCACGGTCTCCTCCGTCTCCAGGGCCTCGAACGCCCGCTCGGCATCGTCCAGCTCGAAGCGGTGTGTGATCAACTCCGAGGGCCGGATCTTCCCCTCCGCCACGAGACTCAGGAAGGCCACCATGTTCCGCTGCTCCGTCCAGCGCACGTGGCCGATCGGGTAGTCGAGGCCGTGGAGCTCGTAGCTCGGGTCGTAGCGGCCCGGGCCGTATGAGCGCGCCAGGCGAAGGTCGAGCTCCTTCTCGTAGAAGGGCGTCCGGGGCAGCTCCATGGCCACGTCCCCGACGACGACCACCGGAGCACGATCGCGGGCCAGGCTCGCCGCCAGAAGGATGGGGTCATTGGACTCGGTGGCGGCGCAGACCAGCACTGCATCGGCCGCTCCCTCCCAGCGCGAGCCGTCGTCCAGCTCGGAGCGCGGCATCGCCTCAGCGCCGGCGCGCCTTGCGAGCTCGAGCAGGTCCGGCTTCAGGTCGACGCCCAGGACCCTGCATCCGGCTGCGCGCGCCACCCGCACCGCGAGCTGCCCGATCAGGCCCAGGCCGACCACGGCCACGGTCGATCCGACCTCTGCTTCGCCGCGGCGAAAGCCGTTGATCGCGATCGCGCCGAGGGTGGCGAACGCCGCCTGCTCGGCTTCCACGCCGCTTGGAACGCGCGCGCAGAGCAGCGAGGGGACGACGTCGACCTCGGCGTGGCCGGCGAACCCACCGCCGGCGATTGCCACACGATCCCCGGGGGCCAGCTCACGCGCCCCCGGTCCGGCCTCGAGCACCGTCCCGGCCGCGCTGTAGCCGAGCGGCCCCAGCTCCTCGAGCCGGCCGCGGACCAGCTCCAGGGTCGAACGCACTCCCTCGGTTCGCATCCGCTCCCAGACCTGGCGCGCCTGCTCGGGCCGCGCCCTCGCCTTGCCGACCAGACCCTTGCGCCCGATCTCGAGCGTTGCCCGCTCGGTGCCGGCGCTGAGCACGGAGGCCTCGAGCCGCACCGAGACCGTCCCGGGCCCGGGCGACGGGTCGGGCACCTCGACCAGCTCGAGGCGTCCGTCCTTTAACCGTCGGGCGACCTGTCGCATCGAGAACCCTGGGGCCAGGCTATCGGTTTGGGTTCCGCGCGATGCAGGACACGAACCGGGTAAGTTAGAGCGCTGCTGGGCTGGTGGCCCTGGACGACGGGCCTCGAACGAGTGAGGGGATGGCCGGCGAGCTGACACCATCCGATCTGGCTCCCGGGCTCTTGCTGGGCACGGGAGTGGAGCTTGGCGAGGCAGTCGAGATCGGCGCCAACGTGGTCGTCCACCCGGACACGCGGATCGGCGACCGGGTGGTGATCGAGGACGGAGCCGTGATCGGAAAGCCCCCGCGCCTCGGCAAGCGCTCCAGCGCCCCGACGGAGCACCCGCCTGCGGCCGTGATCGGTGGGGGCGCCGCAATCCTGGCGGGCGCCGTGGTGTTCGCCGGCGCTGAGCTCGGGCCGGGAGCGATCGCAGGGGATCAGTCCCACCTGCGGGAGCGAGCGGTGGTCGGCTCGGAGACAGTGGTCGGCCGCGGCTCTGCGATCGACAACGACGTGCGGGTCGGATCCCGCGTCCGGATCAACACCAACTGCTACCTGACCGCGTACTCCGAGATCGAGGACGACGTGTTCGTCGGCCCCGGCGTGACCACCACCAATGACCACACGATGGCTCGCCATCCTCCGGGGCAGGCGCTCAGGGGGGTGCGCCTGCGGCGGGCCTGCCGGATCGGCGGCGGAGCGGTGCTGTGCCCCGGCGTCGAGGTCGGCCAGGAAGCCTTCGTCGCCGCCGGAGCGGTGGTGGCAGCCAACGTGCCGGCCCGCGCGGTCGTGATGGGGGTCCCAGCGCGCCAGGTGCGCGAGGTGCCCGACGAGGATTTGATCGAGCGCTGGCAATGAGCCCGTCCGCCCGCCCATCGACGCGCCCCGTGACGCCGGCGATCCCGCTGTTCGCCCACCGAGCCGTGCTGGAGCCGCTTCTGCCCCGGGTCGCCGAGCGCCAGCGCGCGGTGCTGGAGTCGGGTCGCTATGTCCTCGGGCCCGAGCTGGAGGAGTTCGAGCGCGAGTTCGCCGCCTACGTCGGGCGCCGCCACTGCGTTGGAGTGGCGAACGGCACCGAGGCGCTGACGATCGGGCTGCGCGCACTCGGCATCGAGCCCGGGGCCGAGGTGATCGTCCCCGCCTTCACCTTCTTCGCCACCGCGGAGGCGGTGGTGAACGCCGGAGCGCGCCCGGTCTTCGCCGACGTCGATCCGCACACCGATTGCATCAGCGCGGAGACCATCGAGGGCGTGATCGGGCCGCGCACGCGCGCGATCGTCCCCGTGCACATGTTCGGCAATCCGGCGCCGATGGCCGAGCTGTCCAAGCTGGCGAGCTCTCGGGGGCTGACTCTGCTGGAAGACGCCGCCCAGGCTGCCGGGGCGCGCCTCGGCGGCAGAGCAGCCGGCGCGCTGGGCGACGCGGCGGGCTTCAGCTTCTATCCCGGCAAGCCTCTGGGTGCCTTCGGCGACGCGGGGGCGCTCCTCACCGACGACGATGAGGTCGCAGCCGCGGCGCGGGGGCTTCGCGACCACGGCTCGGCCGAGAGGTGGGTCCACACCGAGGTCGGCTTCAACTCCCGCCTCGACGAGCTCCAGGCCGCCGCCCTTCGCGTCCTCCTTCCCCACCTCGACCAGTGGGCCGCGGCGCGGCGGCGGGTGGCATCGCTGTACGGCGAGGCCGGGCTGGGAGAGCTGGTCACCCTGCCGCCCGAAACGCCCGGGGCAGAGCCGGCCTACCACCTGTACGTGGTCAGGACGTCCCACCGGGATTCCATCACGCAGGCCCTGGAGGCAGCCGGCATCGAGTCTCGCGCCTACTACACGCCGGCGCTCCATCAACAGCCGGCGATGAGGCCGTACGCGCGAGCGGGCTCCCTGCCCGCGGCGGAGCGGCTGGCCGACGAGGGGCTGGCATTGCCGATGGGACCTGCCCTCGACGAGGAGGCCGTGCGAGCCGTGACGGCCGCGGTCGCGGGCGCCCTCTCCCGGTGAGCGGCGCCCAGGGGACCAATCGACCGCTCGAGGTCTGGATCGACCTCGCCAACTCGCCGCACCCGTTGCTGTTCGCACCCGTCGCTCGGCGCCTCGAGGAGCTCGGTCACAGGGTCGCGATCACGGCCCGCGATCACGCCCAGACTGTTGAGCTCGCGCGGCGCACCTGGCCGCGGCTCGACGTCGTCGGGGGTCCCAGCCCGGCGGGACGGCTGGGCAAGGCGCGAACGGTTCGCGACCGCATCAGGGCCCTGCGGGCGTGGGCTCGGGAGCGTAGGCCCGACGTTGCCCTGTCCCACAACTCGTACGCCCAGATCGTCGCCGCCCGAACCTTGCGCATGCCGATCGTCACCGGGATGGACTTCGAGCATCAGCCGGCCAACCACCTGGCCTTCAGGCTCGCCACCCTGGTGCTCTTGCCCGAGGCGTTTCCGGAGGCGATCGCCAGACGCCAGGGTGCGACGAAGCGCAAGATCCTGCGATACCCCGGCCTGAAGGAGTCCATCTACCTGGGCGACTTCGAGCCGGACCCGCATGTGCTCACGAAGCTTGGCCTGACGCGCTCGGATGAACGAGCTCTGGTCGTCGCGCGCACCCCACCGGTGCGTGCCCTCTATCACCGCTTCGGCAACCCGCTGTTCACCGAGGCCCTGAGGGTGGTCGCCAGGCAGCCGCACGTGCAGACCGTCGTGCTCGCCCGCCATCCCGAGCAGATCTCGGAGCTGGCCGAGATCGACCTCCCCAATTGCACTGTCCCGTCCACGGCGATCGATTCCCGGTCGTTGCTGTACGAGGCCGACTTGGTGATCGGCGCGGGCGGGACGATGACTCGTGAGGCGGCTCTGATGGGCGTCCCCACATTTACCCTGTTTGCGGGCCGGGCGCCGGCCGTGGACCGGTGGCTCGAAGACGGGGGCAAGCTGAGGCGACTCACCGCCGCCCAGCAGCTGACCGCCATCGGTCCCCGAGCCCGAGCGCCCCGCCCGATGGACGAGCTGCGAGGCTCCGGGCAGGCAGCGCAGGACGTCTTCGTGCGAGCGCTGCTAGCCGCGGCGAACGTGGGCTGAAGGCGACTCGACGGCCGCGAGGCGGGGGACCGTTTGCTCCGGCTCACGGCGCGTCGCGGCCAACTCGGCCTCGATCTCGGCCCGCCGGCGGCGGCTCGCGGCCAACTCGGCCTCGACCTCGACCCGCTGGCGCCGGGTGGCGGCCAGCTCGGCCTCGATCTCCCGCCTCAGCTCCTCGCCGAGCCGCACGATCTCGGCGGTGCCCGCCTGCTCGGCGTCAGGACGAGCACGCCCAGCCGGCAGGGCCGCGCCGCGCCTGGGAGGCTCGAACGTGAGAGGGGGCTGCTCCGGCGGCTCCCTGGATTCTGCCTCGCCGCCCATCTGGCTAGGTTCGGAGTCGCGCCCGTGTCGCCTGAAGAATCGGGGCATCGTCGCGATCAGCGTACATGCCTGGTGGGACGGCCCAGCTAATTGGCGCCGCGCCGGTGCAGCACGACGAGGAACGTCCGGAGCAGGAGCTTGACGTCCAGCCACACGGACCAGTTCGTCACGTAGAGGTAGTCGAGCTTGACCATCTCCTCGAACGGGATGCTGGTCCTGCCCAATACCTGCCACAGCCCAGTGATCCCGGGCGCGAGGTCGAGCCGCGTGCGGGCCCAGCCGCTGACCGTGGCGTCCTCGGTCTCGATCAGCGGGCGCGGACCGACCAGGCTCATGTCCCCCCTCAAGACGTTCCAGAGCTGGGGCAACTCGTCCAGGCTGGTGAGGCGCAGGCCCCGACCGACCCGGGTGATTCGGGGGTCGTCGTCGAGCTTGAGCCAGTCGGGGTCATCGCTCCGCTCGAACAGCTCCTCGACCTGGCGCTCGGCCCCGGGGACCATGGTGCGGAACTTGAGCACCTGGAAGCCCCGGCCCTTCCTGCCGATCCGCCGCTGACTGAAGAGCACGCTCCCCCTGGAGCCCAGCTTGACGGCGAGGGCGACCAGGGCGATCAGCGGCGAGAGGAGCAGAAGGCCGACCGTCGCGCCCACGACGTCCATGGATCGCTTCAGGAAACGGGACGAGCGCGAGAGCGTCAAAGGGTTGAGCCCCAGCACGGTGATCCCCTCGATGTCGTCGACCTCCACCGACGGGCCGATCGCATCGACCTGAGCCGGGAGGAGGCTGATCTTCAGCGACAGGTCGCGACACTCCTGAAGCAGCTCGAGCATCGTCTCTTCGCTGGCTCCGGCCCGGGAGACGATCAAGCGCTCGACGTCGTGTCGCTCGACCAGCTCGCTGAGGCTTACGTCGTCGAGCCGGCCCAGGATCGGCAACCCGTCAGCGTGCCAGCCCAGGGGGTCGCTTGGCACGAGCCCCACCGGCTCCAGCCCGTACTCGGGGTGTGCACGAATCTTCCGAACCAGCGCCGGAAGGGAGGGGGCCTCGCCGAGAAACAGGACCCGCTCCCGCCCCAGCAGCGCGGGCACGGCGCGCCTGACCACCAACCGCATCAGCGAGGTGAAGGCGATGCCGAGAACGCCGAAGACCAGCGCCTGCATGTAGACGAGGTCGTGCGCCGGCACGGCGTGGTAGTAGATCCAAAGCGCGAGTGTGCCGACGACCAGGGCATGGAAGATCGCGGGCATGTCCTCCAGGGTCGCGGGGCCGATCCGCTTGGACTCACGCTGATAGAGGTTGTAGACGCCGAACAGGGCCAGCCAGCCCGGGAGGGTCGGCAGGAGCCAGAGAAACTGGACGCCGTGCCCGCTCACCGGGGTGGCGAAGAAGGCGACCAGGGCGGCGGAGGCGATGGCAACCAGGTCCGAAGCGGCCATCGCCCGCCGGACGACGTAGTCGCGACGGCCACGCCAACTCACGGCCCGTGGGCGATCGGCGGCGAGCTCCCCCGCCGAATGCGCGGCTGCGGGCTGCGGGATCGGCAGCGGCGCCGCGACGCTGGCGGCCTCTGGCTCAGGTGCGCTCACTCGGCCAAGCTCCACTGGGACCGACTGAACCGCCCGGCGCCGAGCGAGACCGGCGCGCCCCCGTCCTGAAGCGACTCCTCGGCCGCCTCGATCAGGCGCACCACGTCACGACAGAGCTCGCCGTGACCGGGTGGCGGGGTTTCGGTCTCCACCGCGTTGACGAAGTCACGGAGCTGGACGGCGAGGGGCTCCGCGCTGTCCAGGTGCGGCGAGAGAATGTCGCCGGTGCGGTAGGAGAGCTGATACTCGCCGAACGTGGTCGGGTCCTCGTAGACGACGCCGTGGTCGAAGATCCTCACCGGCTCGGTGGAGCTGTCGTCGTAGACCACCATCTTCTTGCTGCCCACGACCACCGTGCGCCGCAGCTTGCTCGGCGCCAGCCAGCTCATCTCGAGGTTGACCAGCGTCCCGGAGGGAAACCTGAGCGTGATGAAGGCGACGTCGGGGACTCCGTCGACGATCGAGTCGCGTCCCACGGCGGAGATCGAGGACGGCATCTCCTCGAGCCAGTAGCGAAGGATCGAGAAGTCGTGGGGCCCGAGGTCCCAGATCACGCTCACGTCCGGCTGGTGCAGGCCGAGGTTGACGCGGCTGGAGGTGATGAAGAAGACCTCGCCCAGCTCGCCACCGTCAAGCAGCCCTTTCACCGCCCTCACGGGAGGGCTGTAGATGAAGGTGTGCCCGCACATCAGGACCAGCCCGCGCTCGTCGGCCAAGTCGAGGAGCTCGTCGGCATCCTCGCTCGAGGCAGCGAGCGGCTTCTCAACGAAGGTGTGCTTGCCGGCCGCGAGGCTCCGGGAGGCAAGGTCGAAGTGGGTGAAGACCGGGGTCGCGATCAGCACCGCGTCGAGCCTGGGATCCCCGAACAGGTCGTTGCAGTCGGCGGTCGCCTTGACGCCGGGGTAGAGCCGCTGGAAGTGGTCCAGGCGGTCCGTGTCCAGATCGCACATCCAGCCGACGTGGACGTCGGCCATCCCGCTCAGGACGCGAAGCAGGTTCGGGCCCCAGTACCCGAGGCCCAAGAGCCCCACCTTAATTGCCATCGTCTCCCACTCCCAACCGCTTCGTTGCTTCGCCAGTGATCATCCCGCCGCCCCTTCGCGGCTCTCCCTCCCCACCAGGTCGGCTTTCCCTGCCCAGCGGCAAACTGCGCAAACTGCGCCTTCGCATCATCCAACCCCGCCGGCATCAGCGTCAAGCGATTCCGCCGAGCAACTACCCAGATCGCTTACCCAAAGTTGCCAAGGCCTGCGTCGAATACCGCAAATCCAGGAGGCTGCCCACCCGCCGGCCCCTCCTGCTCGGAGGGCCATTAGCCTGATCGCACAATGCCGGCGGCGGAACTTGAACCGATCGCGGTCCTGGCGCGCCTCGAGCGCTGGGGTGCGGCGCGGGCCTGGATCGGCCCGGATCCGTACGAGGGACTGAGCTCCCCGCTCGGCCGGCTGGCGCCCGGCCGTCGCACGCGGCAGGCCGTCACCCAGCTCTACAAGCGGCTCCCGTTCGCGCCACCCTGGCCGCTCCGGGCGCCGCCGAGCGCGAACGCCAAGGCACTGGCGCTGGTGCTCTCCGGCTACGCGACCGCGGCAGGCCGCCGGCTTCCTGGCGCCGACGAGCACCTGGCGCGGCTCCCGCGCGAGCTGGAACGGCTGAACCTGCTCACCGAGGGCGCCGGCTGGGGCTATCCCTTCGAGGTCCAGACCCGCAACGTCCGCTATTCGCGGACGACCCCGAACGCGATCGCGACCTGCTTCGTGGTCGGGGCGCTCGTGGACGCGCATTTGGCAACGCGCGAAGAGCCCACCCGCGCGCTGGCGCTGGCGGCGCGGCCCTTCCTCCTTTCCCTGGGGCGCGAGTCACCAGGGCACGGTCCCTTCTTCGGGTACATCCCGGCAGAGGCACCGCTCGTCCACAACGCCAACCTGCTCGTCTGCGGCACCCTGGCCCGCCTGCACGAGCTGGAGCCCGACGAAGCGGCGCGGCCGGTGGTCGAGGCGGCCGCGCAGACCACCCTTTCGTTGGTGCGGGACGACGGGCTCTGGCCCTATGGCGAGCTTCCCAACTTCGGCTGGGTCGACAACTTCCACACCGCCTACACGCTCGAAGGCCTCGCCCAAGTGAGCTTGGTCTTCGGGATCGGCGCCGAGACCCTTGCGCGCGGCGCGTCGGCATGGCGGGAGCGGTTCGTCGAGCCCGATGGCTGGACCCCCTACTACCCCGATCGCCGCTTCCCGCTCGAGGCCCACTGCTGCGCCTCGGCGATCGACCTCGTCCTCACCCTGGAGCCGAAGGGAGCCGAGCCGGACTGGGGCGATCTCGCCCGGTCGATCGCAGACACCGCGATTCGCGAGCTCTGGATGCCGGACGCGGACAGGTTCGCCTTCCGACGCACCGCCTGGCGCCTCAACGGGCGGGCGTTCATGCGTTGGACGAACGCGCCGATGTTTCGCGCCCTCGGGAGGCTGGTAGACCGGTATTCGAGAGCGGCTCCGGTGTTGAACCTGCAAGATGGGGCGAAACGGCCGCTATAGTCACGCGCCTTCCCCGACCTCCGGGTCCACGGAAGGGGAAGGGATCAGGCCCATGGAAGGGGGACAGATCAGGTCCATGGAAGCGGGAGAGAGCCAGTGAGCGCGCCTGCAGGCCAAGCCGAGGTGGGACGGGATCAACTCGCCGTCCTGCGACGGGGGATACCGCTTGTCCTAGTGACGACGGCAGTGGTCACCGTGCTCGCGGTTGGGCTCTCGCTGCGCGAGCAAAGCCTCTATCGGTCAACGGCCGAGGTGTTCGTCTCCGCTCAGCCGCTGGACAACGCCGCGGTCAGCGCCCTGTCGTTCCTGTCTAGCGATCCGGAGCGAGTCCTGGCGACCCAGGCGAAGGTGGCCAGGGTGCCGGCGGTCGCCAGGCAGGCTGTCAAGGGTGGCGGCGCCGAGATCAGCCCGTCGGAGCTGCTGGGCAGCTCCTCGGTGAGCGCGAACCCGGACGCCGACGTGCTCTCGTTCTCGGTCACGGACGGAGACGCGGAGACGGCCCGGAACCTGGCAAACGCCTACGCGAACGGCTTCGTCGTCTATCGCCGGCAACAGGACACGGGCTCCTTGCGCCAGGCTCGATCCGAGATCAACAAGCGGATCGCCGACCTTCGCGACGCCGGCGCTTCGGCGAGCGACCCCACCCTGGGGAGGCTGCTCGAGGACAGTCAAACTCTGCGCACGCGCGAGCTGCTCCAGGGGTCGAACAGCACCGTTGGCCGGCCGGCCGAGGGCGCGGAGAAGATTCAGCCTCGCCCGGTCCGCGACGGCTTCCTGGGCGGAGTCCTGGGGCTGGCGCTGGGGGTCTCGCTGGTCTTCGTTCGCAATGCCCTCAACACCCGCGTGCGCTCGGCGACAGAGATCGAGGAACGGCTCGGTATCCCCCTTCTCGGCAGGGTTCCTCCACCGTCGAAGCGGCTGGCCGGCGCGCGCCGACTTGCCGTGATCGAGGAGCCCCACTCCGCCCAGGCGGAGGCCTACCGCATGCTGGCGACCAACATCGAGCTGCTCAACCTCGATCGCGGCGCGAAGTCGTTCATGGTCGCCAGCGCGATCCGCGGCGAGGGAAAGTCGACCACGTCCGCCAGCCTGGCCGTCACGTTCGCGCGAAGGGGCCTCCACGTCGTCCTGCTCGAGGCAGACCTGCGCCGGCCGGTCCTCGGCAAGCTGCTCATGCTCGAGGATGGACCCGGGCTGACTGACGTCGTGCTCGGACACGCGGAACTGGACCAAGCCCTGGCCTCGACCCAACTCTCGGACGATCAGACGGTGCCCACCAACGGGGGTGGGACCGCCCCCGGGGTGCTCGAGGTCCTGGAGGCCGGCCCGGCCCCGTCGTCGCCCGCGGAATTGCTCAAGTCACAGGCCTTCGCCCAGGTTGTCTCCCGGCTGAGCGAACGTGGCGACATCCTGATCATCGACACCCCGCCCCTGCTCCACGTCAGCGACGCGATGACGATGATGCTGAGCGCCAAGATCGACTGTGCGATCGTGGCCACGCGAATCGGCGTGGTCCGCCGCCAGGCGATCGACGAGATCAAGCGCACCCTGGACACCACGCCGGTGGTCAAGCTCGGCTTCTTCGCCACGGGGGAGCAGGCGCACGAGGAGTACACCGGCGGCTATGGCTACTACTACTCGCGCGGCCGCGCCCCCGGCCTGAGGGAGCTGCCTTCAGCGAAGGGACGATCCCGCGCGGAGTCCTGACCGCCGCCATGCCGAGCTCGGCGGCGCGAGAGCTGATCGCTTCTTCGGAGTCCATCGCTCCGGAGGACCGCTTGGACCTGGTCATCCATGCCGCCGCTCAACTCCCCTCCAGCGTCACCGTGTGGATCCACGCCGAGGGACCGCTGCGAGGCCAACTCGAGGCCCTGGCAACCGCATACGGGATCGCGGACCGGGTGCGGTTCGAGTCCGGGTTCGCTGCCGTGCCGGCCGGCACGCGCGTCTACCCCTCCCGGCACAACGCGGCGACTGCGCCCGTTCGCCCAGACGCCGCGGGTGGAGGCTCTCTGGTTCTCGATGACGAAAGCCAACCGGGCGCCCCGGACAAGCGAGGCACGCTGGACGACTCAGGGGAACCAGCACGAGGAGCGAAGGTGGTCAGGACGATGGCCGAGCTCCTCGGCGAGCTTTCCGCGCCGGGTGATCCGCCGGCTCCAACGAGCGCGGACAGAGAGCTCCTCGGGGGTCAGAGGGTGGCGATAGTGACCAACTATCCGACCCATTACCGCGTCCCCCTGTTCAACGCGGTTGCGGCGCGACTCTCGAAGGCCGGGGCGAGCATGCGGGTCCTGTTCACCGACGCAAACCCACAGGGTCGGCTGTGGATGCGCCCGGGCACGGTTGCCTTCGACCACGAGATGCTTCGCTCCGCTCGCCTGCCGGGGACCAGCGGAGACGTGCCGCTGGCCCTGAAAGGGCGGCTTCGGGCCTACCGGCCTTCGCTCGTGCTGGTGGGCGGATTCTCACCGCTGGTGGCGGGCCGAGCCGCCTCCCTGGCGTCCCGGCGCGGGACGGCGGTGGGGATCTGGAGCGGCGAGATCGCCTCGAGGCGAACAGCCAGAAGCCGTTTGCGACGGGCTCAACGGCTGAGGCTGATGCGAAGGGCCAGCTTTGGCATCGCCTACGGCTACCGGGCGCGCGAGTACCTTCGCCTCCTCGCTCCAACGCTTCCCTGTGTCTACGGTAGGAACACCGTCCCATTCCCGTGTGGGGAGGCCCCGACGGCCGGCCGGGATGCAGTCGAGATCCTGGCGGTCTCCCGAGCGGTGCCGGGCAAGGGCCTTGACGTCCTGATCGACGCCGTCCGCATGCTGGAGGGTCTTCCGCTGCGTCTCACGATCGCCGGGGGAGGCCCGCTCGTAGCAGGACTGAAGCGACGTGCCAGAGGCGACGATCGGATTCGCGTCCTGGGCGCGGTCGCGTCGGATCGAGTGGGCGAGCTGTACGAAGCGGCGGACGTGTTCGCGTTCCCGTCGGACTTCGACGTCTTCGGGCTGGTGATCGTGGAGGCATTTGCCGCGGGGCTCGCCGTGGTGGCATCCGAGGCCCCCGGCGCCGTCTCCGATCTCGCCGTGCCGGGTCGCAACTGCCTGCTGGCCGAGGAGCACACGCCGCACGCGTGGGCAGCTTCACTGCGGCTCCTGGTCGAGGACGGCGCCCTGCGCCGCACGCTTGGCGAGGCAGCGCGAGCGACCGTGGAAAAGCGGTGGACCATGGACCATGCCGCCGACGCGATGCTCGCCGGCCTGACGCTCGGGGCGATGCAGCAGGCGCGGGGGGAGGGCCAGCCCTCATGAGTGACACCGGCACCGAGTCGGCGCGGATGCCCAACGCGATCTGGGAGGCGCGCAGGGCAGCCGGCCTGACGGAGAAGGCGCTTGCGGAGCGCCTCGGCGTGAGCCTGTGGGAGGTCGAGCGACTGGAGACGGGTGAGCTCGATCCTTCGCCGTATGCCGAGGCCCTGGAACGGCACACCGGCCGTCCGCGCTCGTCCTTTCGCTCCAACGGCGCGTCCGAGCCTCCCCAAGCGAACTCCTCGGCGGAGGAGGTTGCGAGACCTGAGCTGGTCTCCCCGGCGGAGCACACCGCAGAGCGACTGGTTCTGGGCTCGATCGCCGTTTTGGTCCTGGTCCGTTTCTTGACCGAGGTCGTCCCGGTGGTTCCGAGGGCCGCCAACTTCGTCGACATACCAATCGTCGTTGCGCTCGTGGTCGCGGCGCTTCTGCGGCCCCCGGCTCAATCAACGAACGACTCGCTTTCGCGCTGGCTGCCTGCCCTCGGCTTCGCCTTCCTGGTCCTCAGCGTCCTGGCTGCGGTCCTCAATCCATCGCGCGTCGACATTGCGCCCGCGCTGGTGTTCGTCTATGGCGTCCTCAGCCCGTTGCTCGTCTACGGAGCCGTGCGGCGGCTGTGGCCTGTTGGCAGGGCGATGGCCGCATCCAGGCTGCTGGTCGCGCTCGGAATCGTGCAGCTCCTCGTCGTCGTCACCATCGACATCCCGCGCTTTGCCGCAAGCAGCAACCCGGACGCCATCAGCGGCACGTTCGGCACCAACGCTTACCAGCTCGTCTTCTTCCTGCTCCTCTTCGTAACCGTTCTGGCGGGGATCTACACGCACGAGCACGAGCGCCGGGTGGCCAGGTTCGCGCCCCTTCTGATCACGCTCAGCCTGGTGGTCATCGTGCTGGCGCAATATCGCGCCCTGCTGGTTACAACGGGCCTCTGCCTGCTGCTCAGCGCCGTCATCCTCGGCGCTCGGCGCAGCCGCGGCGTGATCGTCGTTGGCACGGCGCTGCTGGCGTTCATGGCGGCGCTCGCTTTCGGCGCGGCCAAGCTGCCGATCCTGAAACTCGACCAGACGCTCAACCAGGATCCGTCCAGCCTTGCTTCCCAGCGCCTCGAGATCGCGGGCCAGGTCGAGCGGCTCTACAACGACGAGCCGCGGTACATCGTCACGGGAACCGGCCCGGGGACCTTCTCGAGCCGTGGTTGGCAGACCTTTGCGCAGAGCGGATCGAGCTCGGAGTCGAACGTGGCAGGCTCCTACGCGCTGCGGCTGACCGGCGGTGAGGTCTACAGCACCGACGTCGCGGACCGGTACGTGCAGCCGCTGCTCGAACGCGAAGGCGAAGCGATCGCCGGTTCGCGGGCTGTGGCTTCGCCGTTCTCCGATTACATCGCGGTGGCGGCGGAGGTTGGCTTTCTCGGCCTCCTGATCCTCCTTGCCATCTACGCGGGGGCGTTCGTCGCCGCCCTGCGGCGCACCATGGTCGTCTCGCGCCGCGAGCTCCCCGGTCCCCTGACGGCGTTGCTGTTGACGACCACCGTCTCCTTCTTCGCCCTGCTTCAGATGGGACTGCTCGAAAACTGGCTGGAGGTGACGCGGCTGACGTTCATCGCCTGGGCCCTGCTTGCGATCTCCACCAAGGAGTTCGACGCCTGGGCTCAGCGGGAGAGAGCATGAAGCGGCGGCTCGTCGTCGTCGGCCCCCTGCCTCCACCGCATCACGGGGTGGCGGTCTCGACCTCCTTGGTCCTGCAAGGCGACGAGCTCCGGCGCCGCTTCGAGGTCGAGCACTTCGATACGAGCGACCACCGAACGCTCCAGAACGTGGGGCGCTGGGACGCGACGAACATCGGCGAGGCGCTGACGGCGCTGGGAAGATTCGCCATCAGGCTCAGGGGTGCGCCGGGGATCGTCTATCTGCCGGTCTCGCAGGGGCTCCCAGGGCTGACGCGCGACACCCTGTTCATACGCATCGCGTCGGCTCGGGGGTGGAAGGTCGTCGCTCACCTGCGGGGGAGCGAGCTGGGCGACGTGTACCGCCGCCAACCTCGCGTCATCCGGCTCTGGCTGCGCCGCGCCTTCGGCCGCCTCGACTCACTGGCGGTGCTCGGGGAGTCGCTGCGGCCCGCTGTCACCGACGTCGTGCCCGCGAGCAAGGTCGCCGTAGTGCCCAACGGCACGCCGGACCCCGGCCTGAACGGGCAGCCGCAGAGCACCGAGAGGGCGCTGTTCTTGGGGAACCTGCTCCCGAGGAAGGGCGTCGTGGAGGCGTTCGAGGCCGCGCAGATCGTGATCGAAAGGCGCCCGAACGCCCGATTCGTCTTCGTGGGCGACTGTCCGGACGAATCGCTCGGTCGCGAGCTCCGGCTTCGCGCGCAGCAGACCCAAGGGAGAATCGCCGTCCGATCCGCTGTGACCGGAGCCGACAAGCTCAGCCTCTTGGCGTCGTCGGCGTTCCTGATCTTTCCTCCGGTGAAACCCGAGGGGCAGCCTCGCGTCGTCCTGGAAGCGATGGCGGCCGGGCTTCCCGTGATCGCCACGGATCGCGGGGCGATTGCCGAGACGGTCCTCGACGGCGAGTGTGGGTACGTATTGCGCGATCCGGACCCGCTGGAGCTGGCGGAGCGAATGTTGCGGCTCCTCGACGATCCGGAGCTGCGGTCGTCGATGAGCCGGGCTGCGCGCAGCCGCTATCTCGCGCACTTCACCCAGGGAGCAGCCGACCGCGCGCTCGCCGACTGGCTGGCGCGGGTCGCCGCCACGACGTGAGCGAGCAGCGACGACCGCACGGCGGCGAGGTGCCCGTCGAGCTGCTGTTCCTCGCCCCGGGCGACGTGCGCAAGGCGCGGGTCGAGCCGATCTCCTGGATGCGCACCTGCGAAGCGTTTGCGGCGCGGGGGCTCCGCGTAACGCTCGCCACGCTGCGGGTGCGGTACCCGGATGCGGTCAGCAGGGGGGCGATCTGGAGCCACTTCAGCGTTCCCCCGAGCTTCCGGATCCGAATGCTCCCGACGCCGCTCAGGCGAGACTCGTCGACGCGCGCCTACCGTCTGTGGGGGGGCCTTGCGTCTACGGCTCTCGCGATCGCGGTGATCGGCCGACTCGTGGTGCGCCGCCGCCAGCTGATCGTCTACGCCAGGTCGCCGATCATGCTCACCCCCTTCTCGCTGCTGCGGCGACTTCTGCCCCGAGGACGGCAGCCCACGCTCGTCCACGAGACACATGCGATGCCGGCAGCGTCGACCTGGCGGATTCTGCGTCGAGCCGATCTCGTGGTCGTCAACTCCCGGAAGCTCGAGGCCGACTTGGCTACCAGGGGCGGGATCCGGCCGGAGCGCATACTCCACGCCGCCCTTCCCCCCTACGCGCCGGTGCGTCCTCGGCCGAAATCGGAGGCGCGAGCCGAGCTCGGGCTGCCGAACGGCGTCCCCATCGCCTGTTACACGGGGAAGATGCTGGACGGGCAGTGCGAGTTCCTGCTCGACGTGGCACGCCTGACGCGCGCTCCAGTCGACGGCTTCCGGATGATGCTCGTGGGAGGAAACCCCGACATCCTGGGCCGGTTGCGCGGACGCGTGGCCGAAGACGGGCTCGAGCAGACGATCGTGTTGGCCGGCTTCGTGGAGCCCGCCCGGGTAGGCGCGTATCAGTCCGCGGCCGACGTACTGGTCTTCCACATGGACAGCGACCTGCCTCACTTTCCCTACTGCACGCCCGCCAAGGGGCTCGACTACCAGGCGACGGGCCGGCCCATAGTCGCACGCGACTTTCCGCTGTTCGAGGAGGTGTTCGGGGCGGACGGGGAGCGCGCGCTCAAGGTCCCACAGGCCACTCCCCAGGCGTTCGCTGCCGCGATTCAGCAGGCTCTCTCGCTCGAGGACGGCGGCAGCGCGATGACCGGGCGGGCGATGTCTTGGGTGGCCGGGCGGACCTGGCAAGCGAGGGCCGACGCCGTGCTCGATGCGCTCCCGGGTATCCAGTGATCGCCTCCCCGGCGCGAACGATCTCCAGGTCGCTCTCGGGGTTCCTCTGCGGCACGCACTCGGGCGCCCTTCGCTCCCGGCGAGGCGAGCGGCTGGCCCCGCGCGCCCTGGCGTCAGCCCACCGCCGGGTCGAGCCGGCACCTTCGAGCTCGGAGGTCCAGTTGGGGGCTGAACGGTGGAATCCGCAGGGAAATGCGGGCGGGCTGGCCGGCCGCCTGGCGTCCGCGCTCGACCACGAGCACGTGGTCGAGCTGCTCTTGTTCGGAAGCCAGGCCAGAGGGGGAACCACCGGATTCAGCGACGTCGACGCGATCTTGGTCATCGCCGACCACGCTGCGGAGGATGCGCGCCTTCTGGGCAGCCTGCGGCGACGGGCTCTCGCCGCGCAGCGAGCCGTGCTCGCCTACCAGCCGATGCAGCACCACGGCTTCGAGGTGGCGACGCCGAGGCTGCTGGCTTCGGCGACGGATGCCCTGGCGCTGCCACGGGTGGCATTGAGCGAGACCCGCTCCCTGCGTGGACGGTCCGTGATGGCGCGATTCGCGGTGGCCGACACCGCCGCCCAAGGAGACCAGCTTCGTGAGCTCGCGACTGCCCTCCTTGGGATCGAATCGTGGCCGCGGCATCGGTGGCATGCGCACCGGCTCGTCTCCATGTTCGAGCTGCTGCCCGCTGTTTACTTGCAGGCTCAGGGAGAGCAGGTGCCGAAGTGGCAGTCGTTCGCGCGTGCCGAGGGCGACTTCGGCCGCGCCTGGTGGCCATACGAGGTCCTGCGGGAAGTCAGGTCCGGGTGGCCGCCGATCCAGGGGACGGGGCTTCGCGTCGCGGGGTCCGCGTTTCGCAATCCGTGGCTCGCCGTGGCTGCCCGCAGCCGGCTGCCCGCCCGGATCCCAGAGCCGGTCTCGCGCCTATTGACCGCGGATTGCCTGCGCGGCCTCCAGGGCGTTGCTCGGCGGATGCTGGAGGGCAACTCGTGACGACTCGAAATGGTGTCGATCGCTGCCGAGTGACCGCATTGCCATCCGCCATCTCGGAAGAGGAATACGACCTGGCGGCGGCCGAGATCGAGGACCAGCTTGCGTCCCTCCCGGGTGTGGTCGCCGTCTATTCCACCGGCGGCAGGTCCGCACCGGGGATCTCGGACGTGGACCGCATCGCGGTCCTGGAGAGACCCATTTCGATCGATACGGCGTGGGCGAAGCTATCGGAGCGCACCAGGGAGATCGCCATGCACAGCCCCTTCGTCGTGGACGTGGACACCTTCGGGCGACATCGCTGGTTCGCCCATCTGGAGCCGCTCGACTTGGTCTCCGGAGATCCCGTCTCGCCCAACCGCGCGACGCCCGGCCCGTACGGGCTGAAGCTGCTCGGGGTAGAGGGCCTGGTGGTCGGGCTCCTGAAGCTCCTCAAGCAGCGAAACGCCGGCAGGCTGAAAGCGCGACCGCTGCTCTGCGAGCTGCATGCGCTCCGCCACTCGCTGAAGCTTGCCGGGCTGGCGCCGGAAACCGCGCCGGCGGCGTGGCGCCTGATCAAGGACGTCGACCAGGTCCGAAGGACCTGGTTCCAGCTGCCGACTCCGGAGCAGGAGGCCAGTATTCGGGCGATGGCGGGACAGGGTCCAGCCGCCCTGCTGGAGGCCCTGGGGGGACTCCAGCCGGCAGACCGAGCAGGCAACGCCCTGCCGGCGCCATTGCCGATGAGCTCGCCCTGGGGCAATGTGACGATCGTCCCCAGTCCTGCCGGGGCGGATCCCCCGCCGGCGTTTCGGATCCCGCGGACGGCAGGGTTGGTGTCTCGCTCTCGGCGGCTGCCCGAGCTGCGGTGGCGCATGCGTCCGCGCCGGGTCGCGGTCCCCTGGCCCGCGTATGCCTGGCTTCGACGACCGCAAGATCCCGCGACGGCGTCCTTGCGCGACCAGCGCGACCGACTGGTTCTTCGCTACGAGGCGTTCGTGGATGCCTGCGGCGGCCGCTGGTCGAGCATCGGCTTGGCGCGATCCTTTCTGCCGCGATGACCGGGGAGAGCCCGCCGTCGGTCGCACACCTCCTCTGGAGCGGGGGCACGGGCGGCATCGCGCGCCTCGTTCATCAGCTCGGAACCTGCCAGCAGCGAAGCGGGATGACAGTGTCGATCTGCTTCGCCCAGGCGCGTGGCCCGTTCGCGGCGGCGATGCGTGACTCGGGGCTGCGCGTGCTCGACCTGGAGCTTGGATCGGGCTACGACCTTCGACCGGGGCGGATCCGCAGAGCGGGCAGGGCCCTGGCCGAGTTCGACCTGATCCATCTGCACGCCTTCAACCTCCCGCTGGGCGCGATCGCGATCAAGAGCGGACGCCCCATCGTGTTCACGGAGCACGGCAATTTCGGCGCCGGCCGGAAGCTCGGAATCGCGGGACGGCTACGGCGCCTCGCGCAGCGGCGCTTTCTGCACCGAGCCTGTGCGGAGATTGCGGCGAATTCCAACTGGACCGCCCACCGGATGGCCGCGCTTTACGGGATCGACGAGGAGCGCATATCGGTGGTGCACAACGGGATCGACGCCTCCCGCGGCGGGAGCGCGCCTGCACGGGATCCAGATGGCGGGATCGTGGTTGCGTTCGTGGGCCGGCTGGCGGGATTCAAGCGCGTCGACCGGCTTCTGCGAGCGCTCTCGCAAGTTCAAGAGTCAGAGCGGATTCGCGCGCTGATCGTCGGAGAGGGACCGCTCGAGGGAGACCTCACGGCCCTGTCCTCAAGCCTCGGCTGCGATTCGATGGTCGATTTCCTCGGCTATCGCTCCGACGTGGAGGCCATCCTGTCCGCGAGCGACGTGCTCGTTCAGCCGAGCCAAGGAGAGCCGTTCGGGCTGGCCATCGTGGAGGCCTGCCGTCAGGGAGCGCTGCCGATCGTCTTCGCCGACGGGGGTGGCGCGCTCGAGGTCCTCCCGCCAGACGGCCGCGTCGTCGCCGACGAGTCCGAACTGGCCGGCGTTCTCGACGAGCTGGTCAATGACCCCACAGTGCGGAGCGACGCGGCCCGGCGGGCGCGGGCGCAATGGGCCGTCGAGCGGTTCCCGATCGACCGCACGGCGGCTGCCTACCTGACGCTCTATCGCTCAGCGCTGGAGCGCCACCGCGCATGAGCCGACTCCGCGGCAGGCTCTCGAGGCTCCGAGCCGGGATCGCCGTACGCCGTCGGGGCGAGCTCGGCGGCCTTGCCGGGGACTCGCTCTACGTCGCTGTCTGGCAGGGAGCCACCTCGCTCGCGGACC
>JBBPIK010000042.1:0-21580 GCA_038040415.1 Actinomycetota bacterium | reverse complement strand
TGCAGCTTGCCGGCGTAGTCCCAGTTCATCGCCTGCCAGCGGGTGAACTGGTCGATCACCCAGATCCCCGACAGGCGGCCGCCGTTGCCCGACTTGCCGTTGCCGCCGAAGGGCAGGTGCGCCTCGGCGCCCGAGGTGGAGTTGTTCACCGAGATCATTCCCGCCGAGCAGCGCTCGCGGAAGCGGAAGGCGTTCTTCGGGTTGGTGGTGTAGATCGAGGCCGACAGGCCATAGCCGTGCCCGTTGGCCAGCGCGATCGCCTCGTCGAAGTCGCTGAACGAAGCCACGCCCACGATCGGGCCGAAGGTCTCGGTGGAGTAGATCTCGTCGTCGTCGGTCACGCCGGCAACGATCGTCGGGTGGCAGTACAGCCCCGCCTCGGGGTCCCCGACGAAGCCCTCGCGCGGGTTGTCGGCGGTGATCCGGCCCCGGCCGGTGGAGCCGCTGACGGTGTGGTGGTCGCGGATCAGGCCGAGCCAGCCGTCGAAGCGGTCGGTGAAGCGCTCGGAGATCATCGGACCGTAGAGCACGTCCTTGGACGGGTCGCCGATCGCCGCCTCCTCCACCGCGGCGGTGAAGCCCTTCATGAACTCGTCGTGGATCGACTCGTGCACGATCGCGGTGCCGAGTGACGTGCAGCGCTGGCCTGCGGTGCCGAAACCGCTGAACAGCGCGCCCTCCACCGCCAGGTCCAGGTCGGCGTCGTCCATCACCACCAGCGGGTTCTTGCCGCCCAACTCCAGGCAGGGGTTCTGCAGGTGGCGTCCGCACAGCTCGCCGATCCGCGCGCCTACTTCGGAGGAGCCGGTGAAGCCCACCTTGTCGAGCACGCCCTCGCCGAGAGCCCGGTCGATGCCCTCGAAGGTGGTGGGGCCGTCGGCCTGGACGAGGTTGAGCACGCCCTCGGGCAGCCCGCCGTGGAGGAACAGCTGGGCCAGCGCCTCGCCCAGGGCGGGCGTGTAGTCGGCGGGCTTCCAGACCACGGCGTTGCCGCACAGCAGGGCCGGCACGAGGTACCAGGCGGGCACCGCCACCGGGAAGTTGCCGGCGGTCACGATCGCCGCCACGCCCACCGGCTCCCGGAAGGTGAACAGCTGCTTGTCGGGCATCTCGCTGGGAACGGTCTGCCCGTACAGGCGGCGGCCCTCGGAGAGGAAGAAGTCGCAGGTGTCCACGATCTCCTGCACCTCGCCCAGCGCCTCGGGGTAGGGCTTGCCGATCTCGCGCGTGACCAGCCGCGCCAAGGCCTCCTGGTTGTCCTCCACGAGGCGGCCGATGGCGGCGATCGCGCGGCCGCGCACGGGCGCGGGGGTGGCCGCCCACCCGGGCTGGGCAGCGCGCGCGGCCCGGCACGCGTCGAGGAAGGTCGAGGCGTCGCCGAGGACGGCCTCGGCCACCACGTCGTCGAGGCGGGCGGGGTTGAGCGAGCGCACTCGCTCCCCGCCCTCCACCACGTCGCCGCCGACGATCGAGGCGACGGTGGGCACCTCGGTGGCGGTGGTGGGCTCCATGGCGCCTAGGCTACTCGCGCGATGCCCGTGGTCTAGCCGGAGGCCAGGGCCGCGATCCGCCAGCTGCCGCGCTCGCGCACCAGCTGGATCGTGTCCTCGATCGCGCTCTGGCCACGGGCGGTGGTGCGCACGCGGACGTCGGCGCGGTCGCCACGCACGCGGATCGACAGCGGCGTGATCTTCGGCCGCCGCACGTCGCCGGCGGTGGAGCGCACCAGCTCCGCGCAGTCGTTGCCCCCCGCGCGCTCCTTCGCGGCGCGCGAGAGCAGCTCGTCGCAGATCCGCTTGAAATCGCGGTCCCGCGTGGCCGTCTGCAGGGTCGCGACGGTCTCGGTCACCTCCTTGGCCGCCCCGGCGGCCGGCTTGGCGGCGTCGTCCGAGCCGCTGTTGCAGCCCGCAAGTACGGCCGTGGCAAGCAGAAGTGCAGGCCCGCGCCTCACGCCTGCGAGGATAATGAGGGAATGGAGGGCTCCGCACGCGATTCCGTGGGCACGCAGTCGAGCTGGCTGCGCTGTTACCGCTGCTGGTCACAGAGCCTCGAGGTGCAGCTGCACTACGAGGGCATCCTCAAGGTCGATCCGGAGAGCGGGGAGGCCGTGGAGCCGGTCGAGGAGGTGCAGGAGGCCGTCGTGCAGTGCCTGGAGTGCATGCACGACCAGCCCCACCTCAGCCTCTCCTTCTACGAGGAGGACGGCCGCCGGGTGAGCCGCATCGAGGCGGTCGAGGACCGCTGGGAGCGGATGGTCACCGGCACGCCCTGGGTGGCCTCGTGCACCGTCACCGTGGACAGCGACCAGGTCGAGTCCTGCTCCGGGCCAGAGGCCGCCGACTCGCTGGCCTTCGCAGCGTTCGGCGACCACGGCACGCGCGAGTTCTTCACCCACGTGCGCTTCCACAAGCACGAGGACGAGGGCCAGATCGTGGTCCACATGCTGGTCGAGCTCTACGCCCGCGCGGCCGAAGAGGCCACCGATGTCCTCCAGGGGTCCGCCCGCGGCTCGCTGGCGATCACGTCGCTGGCGGAGGAGTCGCGCCCGCCGGCGTCCAGCGGTGACGGCGGGCACTAGTAGACCCGTCAGCAGCCCTGTGGCCACGCAGGTCTTGCCGCGGCGTCCGGAGGCGCGCGCGGTGACCTCGTCAGCCCCCGCGAAGTTCGGGACCGAGCGCCGGACGCGGAACGAGCCGCTTCCCGAGTGCGCGCTCGCCCGCGCCACACGACGCGGCGCTCGTGCACGAGGATCACCCGCCAGCGCCCTTGGCCACGGTTGTTGCGAACCTCGAACTCCACCCGGATCGCGCCGTCCTTTGCCCGCAGCCTGAGCTTCGACGTGGCTCCCTTGCCGCAGGTGCCCTGGACCAGGACTTCGTCGTCGCCACCGCGGCCTAGCGCCGGCGCGGGAGCGCCGAGTGCGATCGCCGCCAAGATCGATGCCAGGACGGCTGGGCGGAGGTGGGGCGGCGAGTTCGAGCCGCCGCCGGTCCAGCGCCCCCGCATCCCGGTGTGGGTCGCCGCGCGCTGGCCGCACAGGCGACCGCTGGCCCGTGCGGCGCGCTGGGACGGTCTGTTCCCGATCGACTGCCCGGCCCCGAGGCGCTCGCGGAGCTGGCCGCGGAGGCCGCGCAGCTGCGCGGCTCGGCTGACGGTCGCTTCGACCTCGTGGTGACCAACCCCGCCGGGACCGACCCGGCGCCCTGGATCGAGGCCGGCGCCACCTGGTGCCTGACCGGCTTCGGGCCGCAGCCCACCGCGGCCAGCGTGCGCGAGACGATCGACGCGGGCCCCTAAGGGCTAGTCGATCAGGTACCTGCGCAGCAGCGTGCCGGCGCTGTCGACCGGCATCTCTTCGCGGAACTCGACGCGGGCCGGGACCTTGTAGTCGGCCAGCCGCTCGCGGCAGTACCGAATCAACTCGCGCTCCTGGCAGTCCCCGGCGGGCACCACCACGGCCTTGACCTCTTCCTCGCCGGGCGCTCCCCCGGCCACGCCGACGACCGCGACCTCCGCGACCTTCGGATGCACGGCCAGGACGTCCTCCACCTCGACCGGGTCGACCTTGTCCCCGCTCACGTCGATCAGGCGCTTCGTGCGCCCGGTGAGGAAGAGCCGCCCCTCCGCGTCGATGCGGCCGCGGTCGCCCGAGCGGAACCAGCCGTCGCGGAACGCATCGCGGTTGAGCTCCTCGGCGTCGGCGTAGCCGGGCGGCATCGCCGCGCTGCGGATGAGGACCTCGCCGTTGCGCCCCTGCTCCATCGGCTCGCCCGCCGCGTCCACCACGCGCAGCTCAACGCCCTCTATCGGCCGCCCGACAGAACCGGCCGTCGCGTACGGGTCGTCGTCCATGTTCACGGTCACCGCGCCGGCTTCCGTACAGCCGTAGAGCTGCCTGACCGGTACGCCGAACCGGTCGTGGAAGGCCCGGAATGTCGAGGCCGGCAGGGCGGCGGCGGCCGAGAAGCACATTCGCAGCGCGGACAGGTCCGCCGGCTCAGGCGCTTCGGCGAGCAGGCGGAACGTGACGGGAACCGCCGGGAACACCGTAGCGCGCTCGCTCTCGACCGCCGCCAGCGCCCGCCCGCGCTGGAGCACGAACGGATGTGGGTCCTCGAACAGGACCAGCGTCGCCCCGCTGCGCACGGCGGCCAGCAGGCAGCAGCCCATTCCGTAGGTGTGGAACAGGGGGATCGTGCAGAAGATCCGGTCCTCCGCGGACAGGTCGGTCGCCGCCACGTAGCTGTCGGCCTCCAGGCACAGGTGCCGGTGGCTGCGGGGCACGCGCTTGGGCCGGCCGGTCGAGCCCGACGAGTACTGGAACACCGCGTGCCGGTCGAGGGCGCCCGTGGCCGGCGGGGCCGGTCCGCGGTCCTCCAGCAGGGCGTCCGCAGTGAGCAGCGCGATCGGCTGAGCCAGCCGCTCGCCAACCGCCCGGCATCCGTCCATTCCGTTCTCGTCGGTGATCACCGCCTTGACGCCGGACTCGGCGAAGTGGAACTCGAGCTCCGCCTCCTTGAACTGCGGGTTCAGCGGCACCACGACGGCGCCAGCTCGCAGGATGCCCAGGAACGCGATGGCGAACGCGGGCACATTGGGCAACACGAGCCCAACCGGGTCGCCCGCGCCGAGCCCGCGCGCTGCCAGGCCGGCCGCCAGCCGCTCGACCCGCTCGGCCAGCTCGGCGTAAGTCAGCCGATCGCGGTCGTGCACGACGGCGACTCCGTCGGCGAACGCGGACGCGCTCGCGTCCAGCATCTCGGTCACGCTTGCGATTGAGGCCCCCGCCTTCACCGTTCCAGGGCTCCGGCCGACAGCTGCGAGTCTCCCTCGCGCACCCGGATCTCGCCGCCGGGGGAGGCGTGCGCCGCGAGCGCCGTGATCAGAGCGCGTGCCTTCAGCAGCGTCTCCTGGTACTCGTCCTCTGCGTCCGATTGCATCACGATCGCGCCGCCCGCGCCGATCGTCGTGGTCTCACCGTCCATCACGATCGTGCGGATCACGATGTTCAGGTCGCACCCGCCGCTGAGCCCGAGGTAGCCGATCGCACCGGAGTAGACGCCGCGCGGCTCCTGCTCGAGCTCGTCGATGATCTCCATGGTGCGCTTCTTGGGCGCGCCCGTCATCGAGCCGCCCGGGAAGCAGGCGCGGATCCCGTTCGGGGGCTCGACGTCGTCGCGCAGCCGGCCGCGGACCGTCGAGACGAGCTGGTGCACCGTCTCGTACGACTCGATCGCCATCAGGTGCGGCACGTGCACGGTCCCGACGTCGCAGACCACGCCCAGGTCGTTGCGCAGCAGGTCGGTGATCATCAGGTTCTCGGCGCGGTTCTTCTCGCTCGTGCGCAGCTCCTCGGCCAGCCGCAGATCCTCCTCGCGGTCGCGACCGCGCGCCGTGGTGCCCTTGATCGGCTTGGCCTCCACCCAGCGGTCGCGCCCGATGCTGAGGAAGCGCTCGGGCGAGGAGCTCAGGACCGCGGCCTCGCCGAGCCGCAGGTAGGCCGAGAAGGGAGCGGGGTTGATTTGCCGCAGCGTTCGGTAGAGCGGCAGCGGCTCGGGGGAGATGTCGGTTCTGACCTTGTTGGTGAGGCAGACCTCGTAGCTGTCGCCGTCGACCAGGTAGTCCTTGACGCGCTGGATGTCGTCGAGATAGCGCTGGTGCGAGCGGCTCAGGTAGAAGTCGGCGAACTCCTGCTCTCCCGAGCCGGGGTCCGGCGGCTCGAGTGGCGGCAGCGCCTCGAGCCTCTCCGCGGTGTCCCTGATCCAGCGCTTGCCCTCGGCCTCGCTGGTCGGCTCGGTTACGCACAGCAGGTACGTGGTCTGCTCGTAGTGGTCGTACGCGATCAGCCTGTCGCCGAAGATGAAGGCGGCGTCCGGCATCGATGCCTGGAACGGCAAGTCGCCCTCGCAGTCCGCCTTGAGCTCGTAGCCGAAGTAGCCCGCGAAGCCGCAGTTGAAGTCGAACGGCAAGTCGTCGGAGAGATAGCGCAGGCGCTTCATCTCGCGGCTGAGGTAGTCGAAGATCGACTCGTCGTGCACCTCGCTCGACAGGCCGCGCCGCACCTCGACCTGGCGCTCGGCGACGTCGTAGGTCACGACCGAGCTGAGCGGTCCGCCGGTCGCGCCCATGAAGGAGAACCGTGAGCGCTCGTCCACCTTGCTGGTGTCGAGCCAGAAGGCGAAGCTGTCGTCGCCATAGAAGTTGACGAACACCTGCTCCGGGTCGTAGAGGCGGTCGATGCGCTCCACCTGCAGGCGCAGCCGCGGGCGCTGCGGAGGCGACCACCTGCCGCCCGTGGAGCTCGTGGCGTCGCCGGGCGGGCGGGCCTGCGCCCTGCCGCCGTCCACGGCGGCGGTCAGGTCCCTGAAGTTCGAGAGCAGGCGGCGTCCCCAGTCGGTGCAGATCGACTCGGGGTGGAACTGGACCCCCCAGATCGGGCGGCTGCGGTGGGCCACGCCCATCAGCACGCCGTCGGCCGTCCAGGCGGTCGGCTCGAGATCCTCGGGCAGCGGCTCGTTCAGGCAGAGCGAGTGGTAGCGCACCACCTGGAAGCCCTGCGGAATGCCAGCGAACAGCTGCGAGTCGTCGTGGTAGACGGCGCTCAGCCGGCCGTGCATGACCTCGGGGGCATGCAGAACCTCCGCGCCCGCGATGTGGCCGATGCCCTGGTGCCCGAGGCAGACGCCGAGCAGCGGGACCTCGGCCTCGCGGATCGCGTCCGCACAGACGCCGAAGTCCTTGGGATGGTCGGGGCGGCCCGGGCCGGGGGAGATGACTATGTTGTCGAAGTCGCCGCCGGACAGCTCCGCCCAGGCGGCGCCGTCGTTGCGCACCACGACCGGCTCTTCGCCGTTGGCCTCTGCCAGCAGCTGGAAGAGGTTGTAGGTGAACGAGTCGTAGTTGTCGATCAGCAGCGTCTTCAAGGCATCCAGCCTAAACGCGTTCGCGCGAATGCGCGAGGGATTTGGACGGAAACTCAGACGAGGTACTTGCGGAGGATCTTCCCGAGCGGGCTCGTGGGGATCTCCTCGCGGAACTCGACCACCTGCGGCACCTTGAAGTTCGCGAGGCGCTGCTGGCAGAAGCCGATCAGCTCGCGCTCGTCGACGTCCTCGCTGGGCACGACGACCGCCTTGATCTGCTCCTCCCCGGGCACCTTGGTCTCGACGCCGACCACGACCGCCTGGCGCACCTTGGGATGGGCGCCCACAACATCCTCGACCTCGATCGGGTCGACCTTGTAGCCGCCGACCTCGATCAGGAGCTTCTTGCGCCCGGTGATCGTGAGCCGGCCATCCTCGTCGAGCCTGCCGAGATCGCCGCTGAGGAAGAAGCCGTCGCGGAACGCCTGGCGGTTCAGCTCCTCCAGATCCGTGTAGCCACTTGTCAGCGCCGGGCTCCTGACCGCCACCTCGCCCACCGTCCCTGACGGGGCAGGCTCGCCCTCTTCGTCCTCGATCCTCACCTCGACGCCGGCGACCGGCCGGCCAGCGGACTCGAAGGTGCCGACCGGGTCCTCGTCGAGGTTCGCGGTGAGCGTCCCGGCCTCGGTGCAGCCGTAGAGCTGGCGGACCGGCACGCCGAACTTGTCCAGGAAGGCGTCGAAGAACGGCCGCGGCAGGGCCGTGCCGGCGGAGAAGCAGAGGCGCAGCGACGACAGGTCCCCGGTCGCCGGGGCCTCGGCGAGCAGCCGGAAGTTGAACGGCACGCCGGGGTAGATCGTCACCCGCTCCTGCTCGAGCAGCTCGAGCGCGCGCTGTCGGCGCAGGAGGAAGGGGTTCGGGTCCTCGAGCATCACGAGCGCGGCTCCGGTGCACGTCGCCGCGACCATGCAGCACCCCATGCCGTAGGTGTGGAAGAGCGGGATGGTGCAGAAGATGCTGTCCTCGGGGCGGATGCCCATCCAGTCGTAGAACTCGGACTCCCCCCGGAGCTGCCCGTGCGTACGGGCGACGCGCTTGGGGCGCCCGGTCGAGCCGGACGAGAACATGTAGACGAGCGGCTCGTCGGGGGAGCGCCGCTCGAGCTTGGCGGGATCCCGCTCCATCAGCATGTCCAGCGTGAGCGCCTGACCGTGCGCCGCACTCGTGGTGATGACCTGCGCGGGCTCGTCCCAGCCCGCGACGATCCGCTCGCAGACCCCGGCGGTCCGCTCGTCGCTGATCACCGCCCGCACGGAGCACTGGCGGAAGTAGAAGTCGAGCTCGTCCTGCTTGAAGGCCGGGTTGACCGGCACGACGACCGCTCCGAGGGCGGAAATCGCGTGATAGCTCGCCACGAACGACGGGTCGTTGGGCAGTAGCAGGGCGACCGCGTCGCCCGGCTTGACCCCCTCGTCGGCGAGGCCCGCGGCGAGCCGCTCGACCCGGTCCGCGAGCTCCGCGTGGGTGATCCGCTCGTCGCGGTATACGAGCGCCACGTCGTCCGGACGGCTGGACGCGCTCTGGTAGAGCAGCTCCATCAGCATGAGCTGGCCCTAAGCCTGACGGTTGCTCTTGCGCGCGACGAACTCTTCGATGCTCATGACGCTCTGGAAGTTCTCGGGAGTGAGGTCGTCGTCGCCGACTGAGATGCCGTAGCGCTCCTCGAGGAAGCCTACCAGCTCCATGACGCCGTGCGAGTCGACGATTCCCTTGCTCAACAGGTTCTCCGCGGGATCGATTGCGACGATCCCGCGGCCCTCAGTCAACTCACTCAGGATGAACTGCTCTATGTCTGCAGAAACGCTCATCGGTCGCCACCGTAGCGCCAAACCCTCGCCCGTGCCCGATCAGCCGCCCGGCTCGACAGAAATTCGATGTCTGAGCACGCGGCGGGCCGCGACCCTTCTTGCCGGCTTGTAGCCACGCAGGCCGTAGAGCCAGCGCGCCGGCTTGTTGCCGGCCGCGGTTCGATCTCTTCCAGCCGCAGCGCCTCGTCGAAGGCCTCTTGCAGGTGGCGTGTGCACGGTCATCGTGACGGCGCCGCAAGGCTACCCGTATCGTCTCGAATGACCCATGAGCACGCTCCGCGTAGACGGTCCGAGACCTGACGCCGCGCAGGGTGTCTTCGAGACCACCTTGGTGGTCGCCGGTCGGCCACTCGAGCTCGACGCTCACATCGCGCGGCTGGAGTCGAGTATGGCCGCTCTGTATGGGCAACCGGCGCCGCCCGGCACGCGCGAGCTGGTGGGCGATGCCGCGGTGGGCACCGAACTCGGTCGCCTGCGCCTGACGGTCCTGCCGGATCCCGAGCGCGCCACGCCGACTGCGAACGTGACGGTGGCGCCGGTGGCGCAGGCGCTGGTGTTTCCCGGCTGGGCGGGGGCGGTCGACCTGACCCCCGTAGCGGTGGCCGGAGGCATCGGCGCGCACAAGTGGGCCGACCGCAGGCTGATCGGGCGCGCCGAGGCGAGCACGGATCCCGCACTGCCGCTGATCGTGGACTCCGACGGCGCGCTGCTCGAAGGCTCGCGCGGGAGCCTGTTCCTCGTCGTCGGCGAGGGCGTCCTCACTCCAGCGGCGGACGGTCGCCTGCTCCCGGGCATCACCCGCGCACAGGTGCTCAAGGCGGCGGGCGCGCTGGGCATGGAGGTGCGTGAGGAGGTGCTCGGACCCGATCGCCTCGCCGGAGCGGACGAGGCGTTCATGGCCGGCGCCGTGCGCGGCGTGGAGCCGGTGCGGCGCTACGCGGGAGTGCGCGAGTGGGCGGCCGGCGAGGTGACGGCTCGCCTGGCGGCGGAGCTGCGCCGGCTGTGGCTCGGCTAGACCTTCATCCCTAGACTGGCCGGATGACCGTCGACGAGCCGGCAGAGCTCCAGCAGCTGATCATGATGAGCGGCCAAGCCCCCGACGATCAGGTCGAGGGCGTGCTTGCCCGCCTGAGCGAGGCCGGCTCCTACGGCCGGGTCGCGCCCGGCAGGGACTCGATCGTCATCAGCGCCTTCGGGGACCGCGAGATGATCCGCAGCCTGTCGCTCGAGGACAGCGCCGGTGTGGACAAGGTTTTGCCCGTCAGCAAGCCGTACAAGCTCGTGTCTGCGGACGCCTCGCCCGAGCCGACCGTCATCCAGGTTCGCGGCCGGCGGATCGGCGGGGAGCACTTCGGGCTGATCGCCGGACCCTGTACCGTCGAGTCGCGCGAGCAGACGCTCGAGACGGCCCGGGCCGTCCACGCCGCCGGCGCCACCATGCTGCGCGGGGGCGCCTTCAAGCCGCGCACCTCGCCCTACAGCTTCCAGGGACTCGGCTCCGAGGCGCTTGCCATCCTCGCCGAGGCGCGCGAGGACACCGGGCTGCCCCTGGTGACCGAGGTGCTCGACCCGCGCCAGGTGGAGGAGGTCGTGGATACGGCCGACGTGCTCCAGATCGGCGCGCGCAACATGCAGAACTTCCTGCTCCTCGCCGAGGTCGGCAAGACCGACAAGCCTGTGCTCCTCAAGCGCGGCTCCTCCGCCTCGCTCGAGGAGTTCCTGATGGCGGCGGAGTACGTCCTCAAGGAGGGCAATCCGCGCGTGATTCTCTGCGAGCGCGGGATCAAGACCTTCGAGCGCTCGACACGCTTCACGCTCGACATCAGCGCGGTGCCGGTGCTTCAGGAGGAGACCCACCTGCCGGTGATCGTCGACCCGTCTCACGCCGCCGGCCGGCGTGAGCTGGTGCCGGCGCTGTCGCGAGCGGCGGTGGCCGCGGGCGCCAACGGCATCATCGTCGAGGCTCATCCGGCCCCGGCGGAGGCGCTCTGCGACGCCCCTCAGCTGATCCCCACCGCCGGGTTTGCGGCCTTCGCCGACGAGATCACGCGGTTAGTGGGCGTGATGGGCAAGGTCGTCGGCTAGCGAGCTCGATCCGCCTCGACAGCGAGTGGTGGATTGACCATTATCTGACGGCGCGGCCGGCCGATAGAGACTGAATGACTTCCAAACTGGACAGCCCGACGGACGGTAGGGACGGTGTCGCACTCCAGGCGTGGCGCATGTTGCGCCGGGAGGGCCCGCGCTCGATGGCCGCTCTCGCGTGGACGCGGGGACGGAACCTGATCGGACTGGGCGATGAGCTGGCCGCGCGGCTCATGCGAGGGAATCGCTGAGCAGAGCGCGCTCGCACCCCGTCAAGGCGGCGCTGCGCTTCGTGGCTGCCGTGATGATGGTCAGCGGGACGCTGCTCATCACCGATGCGGTCTCCACGCTCGTTTGGCAGGAGCCGATCTCGGCCCTGATGGCCCTGCGCAACCAGGCCGAGCTCGAGGAGACCTTCGCCGCCCCGCCCCCCCGTGTAGTGGAGCGGCGACCCCTGCCGGGGGACGCCATCGCCCGCATCCAGATCCCAGCGATCGGCGTGTCGGAGTACGTGGTCGAAGGCACATCGACCGAGGACCTCCGCGAAGGGCCCGGCCACTACCCGGAGACACCGCTGCCCGGAGACCCGGGGACCAGCGCCATAGCCGGTCACAGGACGACCTACGGGGCGCCCTTTCGGCGCATCGACAAGCTCAAGGCCGGCCAGCGGCTGCTGCTCGAGATGGTCCGCGAGAGCTACGTCTACCGCGTAGAGAAGACCGCGATCGTCGACGACTCCGACCGTTCAGTCCTCGATCCAGTGGGCCGCCCCCGCCTCGTGCTGACAGCCTGCCACCCGCTCTACAGCGCGGCTCAGCGGATCGTGGTGTTCGCAAGGCTGGTCGGCACGCGGCCCTCGCGCGTCTCGAGATCCGACGCGTCGCGGGACTCAAGGAACAGGATCAGCCCGATCACCAGCACGAGGGAGATCACCAGCACGACCAGCCAGTAGAGGAGCCGCAGGAGCACCGGCGGGATCGTAGCCCTCATTCGAGCAGGTCCCTGAGCTTGCGCAACCCCCGGTAGACGCGGCCCTCGGCAGTACTGAGCCGCTCCCCGTTCAGACGAGCGATCTCGGGCACGGTCAGGTCGGCTCCGAAGCGGAGCGCAATCGCCTCGCGCTCCTCCTCGCTGAGCTGGGTGAGTGCGGAGATCAGCTCGTCCCGGTGCTCCAGGGCCTCGAGCCGCGCATCGTTGCCACCGGCGCCCTGCCGACCGGCGTCGGACTCAAGCCTTTCGCGCGCCCGGGCCTCCGCCTGGCGGCTGCGCATCACATCGCGCGTGCGGTTGAGGGCGATCGAATAGATCCAGGTCTTGTGGCTGCCGCGGCGAGGGTCGAAGCGGCGCCGAGACCGCAGCACGCGCTCGAAGGTGTCGGCCAGAAGGTCCTCGGCCAGCACCCGGTCGCCCGTGCGATAGGCCAGAAACGCGAGCAGCGCCTCAGCGTGCTCTTCGTAGAGGCGCTCGAACTCCTCGTCACGCATTTGCGCATCCTTCCCGATAAGGAACCGGGGGCCTGCTCCGTATTAGGCAGTGATGGACCACAATCACGTTGACCCGACTCCTGCCGACCTGGCCGCAGTGGCCGATCGGCTCCGCGAGAGCCGTCGAGTTGCGACGCCCCTCGAGCTCGACGAACTCAAGCTGCGGGCGAGGAGTCAGGCAGCACGACAGAGAACATCCTCAGGAGGATCATTGATGAAGTCGCGACTCGCGCTCACAGCGCTGATCGTCGTCGGTGCGATGATGAGCGGCACCGGCGCCACCCTGGCCATTAGCGGCAGTTCTAGCTCCGACAACGCGCCGGAGGCTGAGTACACCACGCCGGAGACGACCACCACGGAGACGACCACCACGGAGACGACCACCACGGAGTCGACGCCGCCTCCCACGCTGACCCCGGCACCGGTCCTGGGCGAGCAGGAGGACGAGACCGACAGCCCGCCGCCGGAAGACGTTCAAGACGTCGCGGGTGAGCAGGAGGAGGGCGGAGCGCCCACCGATGACTCCCAGCCGACGCAGCAGGTGGCTGCCGCCGGCGACGCCAGCGACTCCCTGCCGTTCACCGGCTTCATCGCGATTCCGCTGCTGATCGGCGGCGTTGCGCTGGCGGCCACGGGCGGCATCCTGCGACACAGGACACGCGACAACGAGTAAGCCGCGAGGCTTCCGCTAGAGAATCGGGAGGCGGGCCGTAAAGGCCCGCCTCCTCCATTTCTGGGGGTCGTTCGTGCGGAAGATCTTCACCGCATTGCGTGCGAGCGGCTCGAGCGGGTTCAGCTCGAGCGCGCGCCGGGCCGCAGGTCGGGGATCACGACCAGCGGTGCCGCGGACGAGTGCTAGCCCGTAGTGGAGCACCCAGGAGTCAGGCTCGCGCTTGATGGCGGCCTCCAGCATCTGCACGCCAAGGTCGGCATTGCCGAGGCGCACGTCGCAGAACCCGAGGACCTCGAACGGCTCGGGGCGGACCGGCATCGCCCGCGTCGATGCAAGCGCGGAGTGGACGGCGCCCTCGCAGTCGCCGCTCTTCAAGCCTTCGACACTGCGGTTGAGGTGCAGCTGGGACAGCGCCATGCCGCCCGCCGGCACCAGCAGCGCCAGGCAAGCCAGGGCCGCCACAACCCGGGTCAGCCTCGGTGGCGCCCAAGCCGGAGCGCGCTCGCGGTCCACCGCCAGCGCCATCCCCCCGAGTGCGAAGAGCCAGAGCGTGACGGCAGGCATTTCCCAGTCCCAATCGACCCCGGCGTGCACCGCCCAGGCCAACGCTACCCCGAGCAGTGCTGCATAGAGGTGGCGCTGCTCGCCGCGGGCGCGAGCCGCGAACGCGCCAAGGATCATCGCCAGCGTGACCACGATCAGCAGCCCGCCGACCAAGCCCAACTCGGCTAACGACTCCAGGTACACGGAGTGAGCGTCCTCGACCTTGAGGTCGTTGTCTCGGTCCCTCGCCCAGCGATGGGCGAACTTACCGGCGCCATCACCCCTTATCGGTGCCTGGTCAAACGCCTCCAGCGCCACTCGCCACTGCTCGATCCGTCCGTTGTTGCGGACATCGGTGAGCCGGCCCCGCCGATCCTCAGGTGAGGACGCGAACCCCGGCTCCGTGAAGCCCTCGACCTGGTCAGCCACCTTGGCGGGGGCCTCCAAGCCGACCACGGCAACGAGCGCCAGCACGACGGCGGCAGCGGCGGCGGCCGTGGCGGCCCTTTTTCGAGTGGTCGTCGAAACGGGAATGCGGCGCAGCCGCGCGTCTACGACCAACCCGAGCACTCGCAGAGCCAGCGCTGCGACGATGCACACCCCCACGACCACCGCCACCTCCTCCCCCTGCGCAGCCGCGGCCATGCTCCTTGGCTCCGCGCCCGCTAGAAGGTCCGCGTCGTAGGCGGACATGAGCGCCACCACAGTGGCGGGCCCCGCGGCCATGAGCCCAAGGATCAGCGACCTGGGGTGTGCGACCACCGCATAGACCACGAGTCCCAACAAGGCCACCCCTGCCCCACCCCGCGAGAACGTGAAGTAAAGCGTCGTGGCAAGCACCGGCACGGCGCCGGCGCCAAGCACTCTCAGGATGGCTGGCTCGCGCTCGCTCGCGGTGAAGTGCATGCACAGCACGAGTCCGACAGCCGCCATCAGGCCAAGCGCGTTCCAGTAGGTCAGGGGATAGCTCAGGCGCTTGTCGGCCACTGCCGGCGCGACATCGATTGCGTCCGGGAACAGCCGAGTCACGAGCGCGACAGCACAAATGGCCACCATCGCGAGCGCCACACCCCGGACGGCCCAGGCGAGATAGGCCCGCTTTCTCGGCAATGAGCCGAGCAGCACCAGCACCAGCAGGTAGAGCAGCGCGCGGTTGAAGTCGATCAGCGCGCGCGCAGGCGCGTCCGACCAGGAGACGGACAGCAAAATCCACGCGCAATAAAAAGCGAGCGCCACCGTTACTACTGCTAACCCCCTCCCGAATCCCTGGAAAGGATGTTCCGCAAGCGTGGTCCGCGCAACCAGCCCCAATCCCACAATGACGACCAGTACGGCAGGCGTCCCGGCGAAGAACCCCCCGGCCTGGAAGGCCGTGTGGGCGGTCAGCGCTCCTGGCAGAAGCAGGATGAGCCCGACACCAAGACGAGCCGCGGGTACCCGACGCATCAGATCGGGTCTCTCGACACGCAGGCTTGGTAAGGAGATGCTGGCGAAACTTTGGAGCGCGTTCTATGTTGTAGGCGACACCATGGAGGCGCGGGCAGAGTGCGACAGGAGAAAACGCGGTTCACTGGCACGCTACCCATGCGGCACCTCGTAAGATGTCGCTCCGACCGGATGGATCCGAACAAGTCCTACGGCTTAAGGGCGAGAGCCTTGATACCGAAACAACCGTAACCAGGCCTTACAAGGCCACTTCAGAGTTAGGACTCGCGAGCATGGAGAGCTCCACCGTAACCCAGCCCGACAGGACTGCAGGACTGACCCACCGTGAACCGGTGGTCGCGCCGCCACCTGCATCCCAGCGCTCACGACGGCGGGCGGACGTGCTCAGCCGCAGGATGGTCGTGGCCGACGTGGCCTGCGGCCTCGTTGGGGCGCTGGTCACCGCGCTGTTCGGCATCGGTTTGGGCGATCTCGCTCTCCTTGCCCTCGTTTGCACCATCTCCTGGCCGACTCTGTCGTTCGTCGTCGGTGTGTACGCCGACGACGACCTTCGCTCCTGGGCCAACGGCGTGAGCCAGGCGCCACGGACCCTGGTGACCACCATCCTGTTCGGCTGGCCGGTATTCGCGGTCGCCAGCAGCCTTGCGATCCCGAGACCTGGCGTCGCGGCGCTCGCGGTGGCGGCGTTGACAGCACTCTTCAGCGGGCTCGCCCGCGCCATCGTGCGTGGTGTGTTGCACCGCTCGGTGGAGCTGCGCCAGCGGGTCTTGATCGTCGGCTCCGGCATGGTCGCGGGCCAAGTCGCGAGGAAGCTGCGCGCACACGTACAGTTCGGACTGGTTCCGGTCGGGCTGCTCGACGACGAGCTGCACCCGGTCGGGATCCCGGGGGTCCCGTGGCTGGGCTCGCTCGCCGATCTCCCGCGCGTCATCGAAGAGCAGGGGGTCGACCGCGTAATCATCGCCTTCTCGCGAGCGAGCCACCAGGACCTGCTCACGTGCATTCGGGGGTCGCAGCAGCAGGGGATAGCCGTAGACGTGGTGCCGCGCCTGTTCGAGCTGCTTGATGGCGGGCGCGCCGTGAACCGCGTCGGCGGACTTCCGCTCCTGTCGATCGGGCTCGCGCGGCTCGGGCGCGCCTCGCAGGTCGCGAAGCGCGCCCTCGACATCTGCCTCTCATCCATCGCTCTCGTGGCCCTGGCGCCGCTGCTTGGGTCGCTGGCGCTCGCGATAAAGCTCGAGTCGAAGGGGTCGGTTTTCTTCGTCCAGCGCCGCGTTGGCCGCGGCGGCCAGGAGTTTCGGCTGATCAAGCTGCGCTCGATGCACTTCGACGCCGACGCCCGCAAGGCCGGGCTCACAGATCAGAACGACCTCGACGACGGAGTGATGTTCAAGCTCCACCGCGACCCGCGCATCACGCGCGTCGGCCGCTTCCTGCGCCGCTACTCGCTGGATGAGCTTCCACAGTTGGTCAACGTGCTGAAGGGCGACATGAGTCTCGTCGGTCCGCGGCCATTGATCGTGCCGGAGAGCGACGCGCTGAGCGAGCCCTGGCACCATCGGCGGCTTGAGCTGCGCCCCGGCCTCACCGGCGCGTGGCAGATCTACGGCCGCTCCGAGAATCCGTTCGATGAGATGGTGCGCTTTGACTACCAGTACGTGGCCGGCTGGTCGCTGGCGCGCGACGTGGAGATCCTCCTGGCCACCGTGCCAGCCGTCCTCTCGGGCCGCGGGGCATACTGATCCCATGAGGTCGAACGGGCGCCCGCCTGCGCGCGGGGAGATCGTGCACGTCGTCGGCGCGCGACCCAACTTCGTCAAGATGGCGCCGATCATCGAGGCCCTCGCGCGACGAGACGACGTGCACCAGTACGTGGTCCACACCGGCCAGCACTACGACGCCCGGATGTCGGATGAGATGCTCACCGACCTTCAGTTCCCCGAGCCTGACCGCTTCCTCGGCATCGGCTCGGGCACGCACGGAGCGCAGACCGGGCGCGCGCTGATCGACTTCGAACAGGTACTTCTGGAGCGGCAGCCGGCGCTCGTGGTCGTGGGCGGCGACGTCAACTCCACCGTGGCCTGCGCGCTCGCGGCCGCAAAGCTCGGGATTGCGGTGGCGCACGTGGAATCCGGCCTGCGTTCCGGAGACTGGACGATGCCGGAGGAGATCAACCGCGTCCTCACCGACCGGCTGTCGGATCTGCTCTTCATTCACAGCCCGGAGGCGGTGGACAACCTGGCGGCGGAGGGCATCCCAGCGGACCGGGTCCATTCCGTCGGCAACACGATGATCGACTCGCTGCGCAAGTTCGAGGGTCCTGCGCGCGAGCGGGCAAAGTGGCATGAGCTCGGACTGACACAGCGCGAGTACGTCCTGATCACCCTCCATCGCCCGAGCAACGTCGACGACCCTGTCCGGCTGAACCTGCTGGTGGACGCCCTTTGCGAGCTCGGCCGCCGAGCTCCCGCCGTCTTCCCGATCCACCCGCGGACGAGGGCACAGCTCGAGGCGACCGGGCGGCTGACCGATCTCGAGCGGGCCGGCCTGCGCTGCGAAGCGCCGTTCGGGTACCTCGACTTTCTGTCGCTCGAGCTCGGCGCGGGGGCGGTGCTCACCGATTCCGGCGGCGTGCAGGAGGAGACATCCGCTCTCGGCATCCCCTGCTACACGCTTCGACCGAACACCGAGCGGCCGGTGACGATCGCTCAGGGCACGAACGTCCTGCTCGGCGACGACGCCGCGGAGATCGTCCAGGTGGCGCCATCGTCCCGCGCGCCTGAGCCATGCCTGATCCCGCTCTGGGATGGGCACGCAGGAGAGCGGATCGCCGACGCGCTGGCCTTGGTCCCGCGTGCTCTGGTCCCCTCCGGGCCCGGGCGGTGACACCGGCCGGCGAGCGGCCCAGGATCGTCCACGTCGGACCTGACCCGACTGGCCCCGGGGGCATGGAGGCGGTCTTGGGCAACCTACTGTCGTCCTCGCTCGGGAGCAGGTACCAACTCGATGTGATCGTCACCTACCGGACGCGCGACCCGATCCAGCGATTGCTCGTGTTCGCGCGGGCGCTGTTCCAGCTGGCCCGCTGGTGCCGCGGAGGGGGGAGCCGCCTCGTGCACGTGCACACGGCCGTGCGGGGAAGCATCTACCGCAAGGCGCTGTGCGTCATGGTCGCCGTCTGGGCCGGTCGACCTGTGCTGCTTCAACTGCACGCCGGCGCCGGGGACATCGACGCCTTCGTTGCCCGGCTGGGACCTTTCCGTCGTGGGCTGCTCACTCGCGCCGTGCGGGCGGCGGATGTCGTAGTCAGCGTCTCGGCCCCAGGCGCTCGCCGGATCGAGCAGCTCTTCGCAGCCCGGGACGTGATCGTGATGCCCAATGCCGCGCCGGTGGTCCAACCCGTCACGGCCCCGGCGAGCTCCGCCGACAGGCCCAGCGTGCTCTTCATGGGCGGGTTCGACAATCCCTCGAAGGGCGGTGCAGTGCTCGTGCGCGCGCTGCCCGAGCTGCTGAGGGCCTTCCCGCAGCTCGAAGTCACCCTGGCGGGAACCGGGCGCCCCCCTGACGAGCTCGTAGCGCTCGCACGCCGCCATCCGGGCGTGCACTCGGTGGGATGGCTGGAGGCGCAAGCCAAGGAGGAGCGGCTGTCGCGGTGCGACGTCTTCGTCATGCCCTCGATCTCCGAGGGCATGCCGATGGCGCTGCTGGAGGCGATGGCCTACGGGCGCGCGATCGTGGCCAGTGACGTTGGCGGGATACCTGACGTGGTCGCCGATGGGACCGAGGCGATCCTCGTGCCCCCCTCGGACCCCCGCGCGCTCACCGCCGGACTCGTGCGCGTGGTCAGCGACGACGAGCTCCGTGCGCGCATCGCAAGCGGCGCGCGCGAGCGCGTTAAGGAATTCGAAGCGGTTAAAGTCTACGATCGCATCGCTGCCGTGTACGACGACCTGCTCGCGTCGCGGCAACGCAGATGATCACGACGAGGCTCAACAACCGCCGTCGAGACGCCGTGTTCCTCTGCTTCCACTCGGTGGCGGACAAGGGTCCTCCGTTCCTGTCGGTGCGCCCGGAGGCGTTCGAACGCCAGCTCGCGATCCTGAAGCGGCTGCGATTCCGATCCGGCACGCTCGCCGACATAGATCGCCTCGCACGCGGAGAAAGGCCCGACGCGAAGTTGGTCTTCCTGACCTTCGACGACGGCTACCGCGACAACTACCTGACCGCACGGCCGCTGCTGGACGCGTACGGGTTCCGGGCGCTGGTGTTCCTGATCCCGCCGCAGGTGGATCGAGGCGACACGCTGGAGTGGCCACGCGTGGAGCGGCACGTGAAGGCTCACCCCGACGTGATGAGAGCACTCACCTGGACGATGGTGGAGGAGATGGCGGCGGACGGGCACCAGTTCGGCAGCCACACGCTGACCCATCCCTCCCTCCCCGAGGTCGGCGGCGAGCAGCTGCGACAGGAGCTGTCGGATTCGCGCGCGCGGATCGCCGAGCGGCTCGGGAGCTGCGAGGCGATCGCCTACCCGTTCGGGCACTGGACCCAGCAGATCGCCGACGCGGCGGGCGAGATCGGATACTCGTACGGACTAACGCTGCCCGACGACTCCCAACTCGGCGCGTCCCCCCTGTCGATCCCGCGGATCCCCATCGACCACCGCGACGACGAACGCCTTTTTCGGCTCAAGCTCACCCCCCAGTACCGCTCCTTCCTGCTGTCGCCGCTGAAGCCGGCGGCGCGCTGGGTGCTGCGTCACTCGCGCGCACGGCAACGGACCGGCGTCAGCGTCGCCGGCGCACCCACTCGCGCACCGTCATCGCCAGGAAGCGGGAGTTCGTAGTGAGGTACCGCTTCCAGAGTCGTCGCGGCTCCTGAACGACGCGCCAGAACCATTCGAAGCCGAGCCGCTGCCAGAGCGCCGGCGCGCGTGTCACCACGCCGGCGATCACGTCGAAGCTCCCCCCCGAGGCCACCGCGAGGGCCACCCCGGTCGAAGGGCCGTGCCGCGCGATCCACAATTCCTTACGCGGGGAGGGCATACCGACGAACACGATGTCGGCCTCGCTGGCCCGCACGAGCGCGGCGATCTCGGCATCGCGCTCGGGCTCGAAGTAGCCGTGATGGCTCCCCGCGACCACCAGCCCGGGATGACTGCGGCGACAGAACTCCTCGACCCGTTCGAGCACCGCCTCCCTGCCGCCGAGGAAGAACACCCTCCAACCGCGGGCGTCGGCCAGGCCGAGCAGGCTGAGCATGTAATCGATGCCGGCCACGCGCTCGGGAAGCGCCTGTCCGAGCAGGCGCGACGCCCACACGAGCGACTGCCCGTCCGCGGCGAGCATGTCCGCGCCCCAGAGCGCGTCGCGCAGGTCCGCGTCGCGCTCGGCCATGACGACCTTCGCCGCGTTGGCGAACAGGACCGAGCGGAATTGCTTGCCGCTGACGGCGTCGAGGGCGAATGCGTGCGCTCCCTCCACGTCGACATCGGCGCACGGGAGTCCTAGCAGCGTGGGCGACCTCATCGGGTGTGGCCGCCGGCGTGCTCGTCCGCCCAGGCCTCGACGAGCCAGCCAAGCTCGTACGGCCGGCAGCTGCGATTGACTTCGAGTCGCCGCCCGGGGCCTCTCCGGGATCGGCCCACGGCCGCGGCCGTGGCGGTGTTCGCGTAGAGCCACAGCCGGTCCGCCGGCGCCACCCGTCTGATCGAGCGATAGGTCATGCCGCGCTCGAGCGGCGCCATCTTCTCCTCCAACTCGTTCGAGCCGAAGAGCCATGGCAGGCCGCGACTCGCGGCCCCGGCGTAGCGCTCGTCGCCGCTCACCTCGCTCAGCTCGCGCAGGGCCATCGGCGCCATGCCGTGCTGGTGGACCGAGTACACCTCGTAGCGCTCGACGACCGTCCCGCGGTCCGCGTCGTACAACCAGGGCCAGCCGCCGTCCTCGAGCTGGAGCTCGAGCAGGCGGTCCGCCGCCGCGCACGCCGCCCCGAGCGCGCGCTTGTCCAGCCCCTGCCGAGCGACCATCGCCAAGGCGAGCACCGAATAGATCTCGGTTGCGAAGTTCGGGAAGCGCCGGCGCCGGCCGGTGGCGCCGAAGTGGCGGAAGAGCCCGCTCGCGGCGAGGTTGTCGCCCAGCAACTGATCGAGCGCCGCGGACAGCATCGCCCGCGTGCTCCCATTAGGCACCGCAGCAAGGCCGGTGACGATCCAGGCCAGCTCCAGCCCCTCACGCGCAGGCAGCCCGCCGCGGGAGCGCAGCAGCCGCTCCAGCCGCTCGAGGAGTGCGGCAGTCGATCCGGTATCGGCGCGTGACTCGACCCACAGGCGCAGGGCGACATCCCCGGGCGTGACCTCCGGCCGGTCGAGCGCGGCATCGACGGCGTCACGCAACCGCTTCGTAGCGAGGGGCACAGCGACCCCGGCCTGCTCCGCCCGCAGCAGCCCGAGCAGGACGATCAGCGAGTAGCGAACCGACTCCCCGCGCGGCTCCGCGTCGCCCTCGACCAACTCGTAGGACAGGAGCCCCGAGGGCAGGACCATGGGCGCGAGCGCCTGGAGGGCGGGCTCCACGAGAACCGTCGCGCAATGTGCCATCGGCGGATATTCTGCACGTA
>JBBPIK010000120.1:0-4624 GCA_038040415.1 Actinomycetota bacterium | reverse complement strand
GGGAGCCGTCGAGGTCGGTGAAGCCGTACTCTCGCGCCAGCCCGCCGGAGGAGAATGAGCCGCCGTTGTGGCGGTGGACGTTGGAATCGGCGGCGAGGGCGGCGACGGCACGGCCCACGAACCGCGGGCTCTCGGAGATCGCGGCGAAGTGCGGATTCGTCGCCGCTCCGTCGCGCCAGTTCGCCTCCGTCACCCCGTAGTGCTCGAGCATCATCTCGGAGCGCATCCAGCCCGGCGTCAACCCCAGGGCCGTGCATCCGTGCGGAGCGAGCTCCTTGCTCTGCGCGAAGGCCAGCCGGATGGACCGCCGTCTTGGCCAGGTCGTAGAAGATCGAGTTCCGGTAGCGCTCGGCGTTGTAGTCGCGGGTGCCGTCGGTCATCTCGACGACCAGCCCGACGGGCTCGCGGATCAGCAGCGGCAGTGCGAAGTGGCTGGTGATCAGGTGGGTGTCGATCGCCAGGCGCAGCATCCGCAGCCCCTTCTCGAGGTCGTGCTCCCACACCGGCGTGTCCCACTCGAACAGCTGCTCCCCGCCCCAGATGTCGTTGACCAGGATGTCGAGCCCCTTGCGCTCGGCATCGATCCGCTGCACAAGCGCCCTGACCTCGCCGGCCTCGAGGTCCTCGAGCTGATGGCGGCGGGGCTCACCAATGCCGAGATCGCCGACCGGCTCGTGATCACCGAGGGAACGGTCAAGTCGCACGTCAAGCAGGTGCTGCGCAAGACGGGCGCCTCGAACCGGGCGCAGGCGGTCTCCCGCTATGTGCGCTCGTCGCAGGACACTGGGGCGCCGTAGCCTGGACATGCTGTCCGGCCCCTTTTGCGCGGGTCGGAACCTGCCGATAACCGAGGCGTGGGCGGGAGATCTGAAGGCCAGGCGCTCGCGCGCAAGGGCGGCGTGCCGCCTGACCCGGTGGCGAGCGCCAAGTTTCTCGCCTACCTGTTCGCGGTGGGTCCCTCGGTCGGCCTCCTCGCGCTCGCCCTTCCTCATCCCGCCGCGTGGGATGAGCTCGCGATCCTGACGATCGTCGCCAACGCCTACCTGACCGCGACGATCACCTGGCTCCTTCGCAACCGCTCCTCCCTGGCCGTCCTCCAGCTCGTCCTCGCCCTCGGGACCGTCCTGATCTCGCTCGCGATCCACTTCACCGCCTCCGGGGCGAGCCCCTTCGTGCTCTTCTACATCTGGGTCGCCCTCTACGCCTTCTATTACTTCACGGCCCGGCAGGCATTGCTCCAGCTCGCGGTGCTCGGTCTCTCCTACGCGCTGGTTCCGGCGCCCGACCACGTCGTCTGGTGGCTGGTGACGATGGGAACCATGGCTGCGTCGGGGGGCCTCATCCTGCTGATCAAAGGTCGGATCGGGGAGCTCGTCGCCCGCCTCGAGGAGACAGCGCGCAGCGACCCGCTGACCGGCGCGCTCAACAGGCGCGGGTATGGCGAGGCGGTCGAGCTCGAGCTCGAGCGCTCCCGCCGCAACGGGCTGCCGCTGTGCCTCCTGCTCGGCGACCTCGACGACTTCAAGGTGGTGAACGACGTCGCCGGCCATGAGGCGGGCGACGCGGCGCTCTGCCGGGTCGCGAAGATCCTGGAGGTCCGCAAGCGGCGCGTCGACACGATTGCGAGGGTGGGCGGAGAGGAGTTCGCGCTCCTGCTGCCGGATACCGACGAGGAGGGCGGGCTCGCCATCGCCGAGCGCCTGCGCATCGCGATCGGCGAGGGCTTCGCCGATAGCGAGGTTCCGGTCCGAATCAGCTTCGGAGTCGCGGTATTCCCGAAGCATGCCGAGACCGGTGGCGGCTTGATGCGTACCGCTGACGAAGCTCTTTACCGCGCCAAGCACGCCGGCCGAGACCGCTCCGTCCTCCACAGCGCCGCGGCTGCCGCGTCGTCGGTTACGGGGCCCGGCCGGCCCGGCCTATCCACCGAGCGCTACCTCGCCGTCGTCCTCAATCTGGCGGAGGCGGTCGATCTGCGGCTGACCGGGAGCGTCCGGCACTCGGAGACGGTGGGTCGCCATGCGGAGGCCATCGCTCGTGCGCTGGGCCTCCCGGCGCCCCAGGTTGAGCGGGTGCGGCTCGCCGGGATCCTCCACGACCTCGGCAAGGTCGGGATGCCCGAGGAGATCCTTTGCAAGCCGGGCGAGCTGAGTCCCGCGGAGCGGGCCCAGGTTCGCAAGCACCCGGCGCTCGGCGCGCGGATTCTCGATCACGGCGGCCTCACCGACCTCCGCGATTGGGTGGGCGCCCACCACGAGCGCCCCGACGGGCGCGGGTACCCCGACGGGCTATCGGGTAAGGACATCTCGCTCGAGGCGAGGATCCTCGCCGTCGCCGACGCGTGGGAGGCGATGACGAGCGACCGCCCCTATCGCGCCTCCCTGGACCGCAGGTCCGCGCGCGCGGAGATGCTGCGCTGCGCCGGCTCGCAGTTCGACCCGCGAGTGGTCGAAGCGCTGCTCGAGGTGCTCGGGGAGGAGCCGGCGGAGGGCGGGCTGGCAGCCGCCGGGCTGGTCAGCACGCAGGAGCCGGCTCCCGCCGCGCAAGCCGTCGTCAGCCTTGCGCGACGATCCTAGCCTCGTCAAGGGCTGTGGCCAGCACGCGCTTGCAAGCCTGCGCTTGCCGCCGCCGGAGCGGGCCGCGGAGATCTTCGCCCACGCCGGGTCGCAGCGCGAGCGCGTGCGCCGGCTGGTCGACACCCTGTTCGACGTCTACGAGCGGGGGGTGACGCTCTCGAGCGCGCGCGCAGCCAGCGAGCCGAGATCCCCCTGGTTGACGACAGCATGAGCGCGGTCGACGTGGCCATCGATTCCCTCGTCGCCGAGGCGCTCGACGAGCGCAGCGCGAGCGCGCGCACCGTGGTGCCGGTGCGCGCGCTCACCGACCTCACCGTGTGGCGCTCGCTGCGCGAGCAGGACGGGTCGCGGGAAGCGACCGCCGAGAAGGCATCCGCCGCGGTCGAGCGCTGGCTCGAGGGGCGCCCGGCTTCGCCGCAACCGGCCGGCAGCGCGGGACGGCAATGATGATGGAGCTAGCGGGACTCGAACCCGCGACCTCCGCGATCTAGCCGAGGGTTCGGTTAAGCGGTGGGGTCCGGCATCACGAGCCACCTCGTCGAAGCCGGCCGATGAGGCCGCCGGTGGTCTGCGAAAGGTCCGTCTGGACCCCGGCGCTCGACGCCGCCCGGTCCACGCTTCGTACCGACTGCGTCACCGAGGTACTCGCGGTCGGCGCAGGCGAAGGCGTGGAACCCCGAGAGGTGGGAACCGGCATCGCGCCGGTGGTCCCTGTACTCGTGGGGCTGGTGGCGGTGCTTCCGCTCGGAACGGATCCGTCGGCCACCAATCCTGGGGCCTGCTCGCTTAGCCGGGCATTTCGGCCCTGCCCATCGCGACCGCGTCTCACGCGGTGACGTGAGCAGGGACACGGTCGACCCTCACACGCCCTGCCATCGTGGTCACTGTCCAACCCGGAGAGGTCGCGACGCGGATGGTGCTGCCGAAACCAGCGGGTGGCCTGCCTTTGGCTCTCGAAGTCGGAGCAATCCCTGTGGGCGACCGTCGGCTCAACCCAGGCGACGAGGGGGAACGAGAGCAGCTCGGTGCGAACCGGGCCGAGCGTATCGTCCCGTTCCACATCAGCGGTGAGCTCGACCGTCGGCGCGGCGGGAGTCCAGGCGGGCGCCGCTCCCTGTGCCCCAGCGCCGCCGAAGCCGCCCTTCGCGCCACCACTGCCCTTGGCAAACGGACCGACCTCGTCGCCGGTCGGAGTCTGGAACGAGAGGCCAGCGAAGCCGAGGAGCACGACCAGCCCAACCAACACGGCGAGCGCAAGCGCGGTGCGCCGTTGCGCCCCCGCCGGCTCAAAACGAAGGCGAGCCAGGGGCTCGCGCTCGCGCGGAACGACCGCTGAGGATCCAAGAGCCTCATGGAGCCGCTTCGTACGATCCTCAAGCCGGCGGGCTGTGGGGGCGGACGCCGCCACCCTCAGCGCGTGAGGCGAAAGGGTTGGTTGACGCGGCGCCGATTTCGGGGGCGCTACCTGGGCGGCTCGGAGCAGCTCCGCCGGCACTTTGCCGTCGGCCTGGGCGGCAATCGTCTTGAAGCGCTCCCTGGCCTGCGCCTCGGCCTTCCTCCGCGCTCCCGAGAACAGCCAGCTCGGAGACCGCGCCAACTCCTCGGTTCGCTGGGCGAGATCCAGTCTCGTCCAAGCCAGGAGGCGGGCCCTCACGCCTGGCTTTGCCCACTCGGCATCGGTCGTGGAGAGCAGCCAATCGCGCTGTACGCGACGCACCGTGACGGTCAGGCAAAGGTCCTCATATCGTCGGCGCGGGCGCCAGTAGCGGCTCGAACGATTGGTCAGCGAATCGCGATGGGCATCGAGGGCGAGCACGCCGAACGCTCGCCCCCAGGCTGGGGCGCCCGCCGGCGAGCGCTGTCGGACCTTGCTGGTCGCCTGATCCTTGGTCTGGCTCTGTTTCCCCTCCTGGCCCACAAATCGCAGGATAGGTTCGCCCTGCGGACTTGGCGCCGTATACCCAAAAACCGTACCTAAAATCGCGTGCTCAACCTCGCACCGACGTGTTCAGTGCCACGGCGGCGCGAATGAGCGCCTTCAACGCCTT
>JBBPIK010000119.1:0-4635 GCA_038040415.1 Actinomycetota bacterium | reverse complement strand
AGTCCGAGGTCTATTGCCTCAAGAAGGAGGAGGGCGGCCGCCACACGCCGTTCTTTTCCGGCTACCGGCCACAGTTCTATTTCCGAACCACCGACGTGACCGGAGTGGCCAACCTCCCGGAGGGCACCGAGATGGTGATGCCGGGAGACAACGTCGAGATGTCGATCGAGCTGATCCAGCCGATCGCCATGGACAAGGGCCTGCGGTTCGCGATCCGCGAGGGCGGCCGTACCGTAGGCTCAGGGGTGGTCACCGAGATTCTCGAGTGATCGCTCGGGCCGGCCGACCGGGCCGGCCCTTTTCTATTGGGCCCGCGGCCGCGCCGCGGGAGAAGTGAAAGGACATACGACCGGGGCGGCGCCCCAAAAGCGGGGCGGCGCCCCAACTGCGCGATAGGACCGATGTCAGCGATAACTGCGAACAAGATCCGCATCCGCCTGAAGGCGTACAACCACGACGCCATCGACCGGGCGGCGCGCGAGATCGTGGAAACGGCACAACGGACCGGCGCGCGGGTCGCCGGCCCTATCCCCCTGCCCACCGACAAAAACGTCTATTGCGTGATTCGCTCGCCGTTCAAGGACAAGGACTCGCGCGAGCATTTCGAGATCCGCACCCACAAGCGGCTGATCGACATCCACCAGCCGACGCCGAAGACGATCGACTCCCTCCAGCGCTTGGACGCGCTGCCGGCCGGAGTCGACATCGAGATCAAGACGTGACCGAGCGGTGACTGGATGGCGGCGATCATCGGCAAGAAGCTCGGGATGACTCAGGTGTTCTCGGACGACGGCACCCGGGTGCCCGTCACCGTGATCCAGGCCGGGCCTTGCCCCGTGACCGCCGTTCGGGCGGCCGATCGCGACGGTTACGCGGCGGTCCAGCTCGCCTTCGGGGAGTTACCTGAGCGCAAGCTCACAAAGGCCGAGCTCGGACACCTGAAGAAGGCGGGCGCTCCGGCGGCCCGGACGCTGGTCGAGTTTCGCGACCAGGGCGAGCACCAGGTGGGCGAAACGCTGACGGTCGAGCAGTTCGAGCCGGGGCAGCGCGTGAAGGTCTCCGGAGTGGCGATCGGCAAGGGGTTCGCGGGCACGATCCGGCGGCACAACTTCAGCCGCGGACCGATGACGCACGGCTCGCACAACGTTCGCGCTCCCGGCTCGATCGGAGCCAGCGCCGACCCGGCGCGGGTCTTCAAGGGCATCAAGATGCCCGGCCGCCTGGGCGGCAAGCGGGCCACGCAGCGACGCCTCGAGGTCGTCGAGGTGGATAGCGAGCGCAATCTGCTGCTGGTCAAGGGCGCCGTGCCCGGCCCCCGCAACGGCACCGTCGAGGTGAGGAGCGAATGAGCGTGGCCAAGGCACCCGTGCTCGGCAAGACCACCAAGGCGGATCTGCCGGCTGCCGTGTTCGGTGAGGAGTTTCACGAGTCGCTGGTCCACGAGACGGCGCGGGCCGACCTGGCTGCCCGGCGGCGCGGCACGGCGTCCGCGCTGGGCCGAGGCGAGGTCGCGATGACGACCGCCAAGGCCTGGCGTCAGAAGGGCACCGGACGCGCCCGCGTTGGCGCTCTCAGCGTCCCGCACCGCCGCGGCGGAGGCGCGGCCTTCGGCCCGACGCCGCGTACGTATGCCGTGAAGGTGAACCGCAAGGCACGCCGGCGGGCGCTTCGGGCGGCGCTGTCGGTGCACGCCACCCGCGGCTCCGTCGCGGTCTTCGACGGCGCGGCCTTCTCCGAGCCCTCTACCAAGCAGGCTGCCGAGGCACTCGCCAAGTGGGGCCCCGAGGGCAGTGTCCTCGTCGTTCTCGTGGGCGAGGAGGAGCTTGTGGCGGCCAAGAGCTTTCGCAACATCCCGCGGGTAACCGTGCTCGGCGCGAGCAACGTTGGCGTCGCCGACGTGATCGGCCACGCCTCGCTGGTGGTCTCGAAGGACGCCTTGGAGGTCCTTCAGGCTCGGGCCAGCGAGGTCCAGCGCGCTGGGCGCGCCACCAGTGGGGCTGAAACGGATTCCCCCGAGGAATCCGAAGCCTCAGGCGAGGATTCAGGGGAATAATGGAGGCTCGCCAGGTGATCATGGAGCCGGTCGTCTCCGAGAAGAGCTACGCGCTGATGGCCGACGGCAAGTACACGTTCCGCGTGGACGAGCGGGCGCAGAAGACCCAGATCGCCCGGGCAGTCGAGGAGATCTTCGAGGTCCGCGTCAAGGCGGTTCGAACGGCCAAGGTACGCTCGAAGCCAAAGCGCCGTGGCGTGCACAGCGGTCGCACCCGGTCCTGGAAGAAGGCCGTCGTGCAGCTGGCGCCAGGGGACCGGATCGAGCTGTTCGAGGGCGCGGCGGTGGCGGAGTGACGGACTGACATGCCGATTCGAAAGTCAAAGCCAACCAGCCCCGGGAGACGATTCGCGACCTTCCAGCTTCGCGACGAGCTGACCGTGGAGCAGCCCCACAAGCCCCTTACCAGTGGCAAGCCGAAGAGCGGCGGGCGCAACTCGCATGGCCGGATCACGTCGCGTCACCGGGGTGGCGGGGCCAAGCGCCGCTACCGTCGCATCGACTTCAAGCGTCGCAAGGACGCTGTGCCGGCGAGGGTGGCGACGATCGAGTACGACCCGAACCGCACCTGCTACATCGCCCTCCTGGAGTACGCGGACGGTGAGAAGCGCTACATCCTCGCTCCGCAGGGGCTGCGGCCCGGCGACCGAGTTCAGTCGGGCGAGGGCGCCGACATCCGGCCCGGTAACACACTGTCGCTGCGCTCGATTCCCACGGGGACGATCGTGCACAACGTCGAGCTCGTTCCCGGGCAGGGGGGGCGCCTGGGGCGCGCCGCGGGCTCGGGCATCCAGGTGGCCGCGAAGGAGGGCCCGATGGTGACCCTGCGCCTCCCCTCCTCCGAGATGCGGATGGTGCGCGCGGACTGCCGCGCCACCGTCGGCTCGCTCTCCAACGCCGAGCACCAGAACATCAAGCTGGGCAAGGCGGGCCGCGCCCGCCACAAGGGCCGCCGTCCGCAGACGAGGGGCGTGGCGATGAACCCCGTCGACCACCCGCATGGCGGCGGCGAGGCGCATCACACGCCGGGCGGCCATCCCGAGACTCCCTGGGGCAAGCCCACGCTGGGCTACCGGACGCGCAAGAAGGGCAAGCGGTCGGACGGGATGATCGTTCGTGGGCGCCGGCGAGGCAAGAAGAAGCGATAGGACTGCTGATGGGACGCTCGACCAAGAAAGGCCCGTTCGTCGAGGAACGCCTCCTGAGGCGGATCCAGCGGATGAACGAGAGCGGTGAGAAGCAGATGATCAAGACTTGGTCCCGGCGCTCCACCATCTTCCCGGACATGGTCGGCCACACGATCGCCGTCCACGACGGGCGAAAGCACGTCCCGGTGTTCGTCTCCGAGTCGATGGTCGGGCACAAGCTGGGCGAGTTCGCGCCCACCCGCACCTTCCGTGCGCATTCTGGGACAAAGGCGGAGCGCTGAGCATGGCGGAGGGAAAGAAGCGAGAGCCCGAAGCGCCGGTGGTGCGCGCGAGCGCGCGCTACATGCGGGTTGCGCCGCGGAAGGCGCGCCTGGTGGCCGACCAGGTGCGGGGCCTTAGGGTGCCCGAGGCGCGCACCCTGCTCGACTTTTCGGCCCGGGGCCCGGCGCGCGACATCGCGAAGCTGATTGCTTCTGCCGCGGCCAACGCGGAGAACAATCACGAGCTGGTGGCCGATGACATGCGGATTGCTGAGATCCACGTCGACGAGGGCCCGACGCTGAAGCGCTGGCGAGCTCGCGCCCGCGGCCGCGCGGCCAGGATCGAGAAACGAACGAGCCACGTGAGCGTCGCGCTCACACCGGCGGAGTAGCCGCGGAGGGGACGATGGGCCAGAAGATTCATCCCGAGGGTTTCAGGGTCGGCTACATCCACGACTGGAAGTCGACCTGGTTCAACGAGCGCGAGTTCGCCGACTACCTGTACGAGGACATCACGATCCGCGAGCACATCCAGCGCAAGCTCTCGCATGCCGGGCTCTCCGACATCAGGATCGTCAAGCAGCGCGGGGAGGTGACGGTCGACATCCACACCGCCCGCCCCGGGATCGTGATCGGCAAGTCCGGATCCGAGGTCGACGCTCTGCGCCGCGACCTTCACAAGCTTCTGAGCAAGCCCGTGAAGGTCAACATCCGTGAGATCAAGCGCCCCGAGCTGGATGCGAAGCTGGTCGCCCAATCGATTGCCGAGCAGCTTCAGAACCGGGTCGCGTTCCGGCGCGCGATGAAGCGCGCCCTGACCTCCGCGATGCGCTCCGGCGCCAAGGGAGTCAAGGTCCAGGTCTCCGGCAGGCTGGGCGGCGCCGAGATGGCCCGCACCGAGGGCTATTCCGACGGCCGCGTTCCGCTTCACACGCTGCGGGCTGACATCGACTACGGGTTCGTCGAGGCCCGCACCACCACCGGGCGGATCGGAGTCAAGTGCTGGATCAACAAGGGCGAGGTGATGCCCGAGGGCTACGGCGCCAGCTCCGCAGACGAGGGCTCGGACACGCTGACGCCGCGCTCCGCACGCCAACGCCCGGGCCGTCCGGAGCGCCGGGGGCGCCCGCCGACCCGCGCCGCGCGGCCGGCTCCCGCCCGCGAGGCGCCCGCC
>JBBPIK010000118.1:0-4661 GCA_038040415.1 Actinomycetota bacterium | reverse complement strand
CTCGAGGAGAAGCGGGCATCTCGGGATGTCGCCCTGAAACGCTCGCAATGACGAGGAGCAGTAGCCGCGCCCAAGAGTCAGCCCGCTGCTCCCGCGTGGGAGCGCTAGCGGCGCAGCGCGGCTGCTGCCGGAATCATCGGCGGTCGCCGCGAGTGCACGGCTTCGATCACCTCCGCGCTGTCGATGCCTTGGAGATAAACCGAAGTCACCCCAAGATTTGCGTGACCGAGCTGACGCTGAATCACGTTCAGGCCGACGCCCTCGCGTGCTAGTTCGACTGCGTGCGCGTGGCGGAGTTGATGTGGCGCGAACCGGCGTCTGACTCCGGCGCGCGTGGCTGCAGCTCGTAGCTCGTGACGCGCGGCGGCGGGTGCCCAGTGGCGACCGCACGTCGCTCCACTGATCACGCAGAACAAGGGACCGATCGGCAGCTCTCGGCGCAAGTCCTGCCATGGCCGGAGTTGGTCCCACGCCCACTCGTCCATGCCGACTTCACGGCGCTTGTCGCCTTTGCCGTGCCGCACCAGGAGAGACCCGCGGGAGTGCTCAAGGTCCGTCTCGGCCAACGCCAGCGCTTCACTGATTCGCAGCCCGGCACGCCACAGCACAACGACAAGGGCGCGTAGACGCACACCATTGGGGCGCTCACCGGTTTCGCGCATCACCTGAACGATCTCCTCGACGCGAGGTGGATCAGCTGGATAGCGGTGGCCCCGGTTACGTGGCGGTCGTCCGGCGTGGAAGCCCGGCAGAGTGGCGGGTGAGCGCCGACGACCGGCTGCATCGAGCAGAACAGGGACGGGCACGAGAACCTCCTTCGACGGGTTGCCGTAAGAGGATCCGCTCGGCTAGCGCTCTTCGCGCGAAGCAGAAGTGCCGTTTTGCATGGAAAGGGGCACATTCCGCGAGATACTGCGCGCGATGCCAGCTGCCGAGTCCGAGTTCCTCCGCGCGTTCCGAGAGGCCTTCGAGCAAGGGAATCGAGCCTGGAACGCGGGCGACGTCAAGACCGCATACGCCACGCTTCCCGATCAGCTCGAATATCGACTGGCGCCGACCTGGCCCGAAGCTCGGGTGCTGCGGACCCGGGACGAGGTGATCGAGTTCTTCGAAAGCTTTCAGGAGACGTTCCCGGACGCGCGGACCGCATCGCACGAGTACCTCGAGGGCAAGCACGGGATCGTGGTCGCCGGGTTTCGGGTCACCGGTACGGGACGAGCGTCGGGGGCGGAAGCCGAGATGGAGATCTGGCAGGTATGGGAAACCCGCGATCAGGACGGGTTGACCGTGGCAGCCGTGAGGGAATTCACGGATCGACGAGAGGCCCTCGAAGCCGCCGGGCTGTCGGAGTAGCTCAACTACCGCTTTGGACGAAAAGCGGTACCTCTGCTTTGCGCGAGGAGCAGGAGCCCCAAGGACGCCACGGCTGGCCCTTCTGGGTGGGTAGATGGACCCAGACTGGATCAGAGGCCCGGCTCCATGGGAACTCCCGCGACCCGGTGACGCGCCATATCGAACTCCACCGGGCTCGCGACCCTGGGCCGCTAGCGGTGCAGCGGTGGGGCTTGGCGTCAGCGCAGGGTCGCTCGATTTGCGCCAGTAATGCGCCAGTAAGCGCCCAGGCCCAGCGGCCTCCAGCGGCCTCCAGCGGCGCGCGTACTACATAAGGGCCGGCGTTTCGTGGCTAGGGGTCGAGAATCACCCAGATCTACGAGGGCACGAACGAGATCCAGCGCCTCGTGATCGCCCGCTCGCTGAGCTAGACACGGTCAGCCATCTAACACGGACTCTCCGGAGCCGTCGCGTGACGTCGCCGAAGGTGGCTATCGTCGGCGCCCCGACCGATTGAGGAGGCACCCATGCTCAGATTCTCGGACTCGCGCAACTTCAGCCGCACCCTGGCGGCGATCGGACTGATCGCCGGCCCGCTGCTGTTCTGCATACAGGGGCTAGTCGACCCCGCGTGGGCCGACGACAGCGCCGAGTACCTCGCCGAGGTGGCGGACGACAAGGGCCGCTACATCGCTGCCGGCGTGGTGGGGACGATCGGCTCGCTGCTCTTCATCCCCGGCCTGCTCGGCGTGATGCGCCTGTTCCGCGGCCGGTCCGTCACCCTCGGCCAGATCGCGGCCGGGCTGCTGACGCTCGGTGTGATCGGGCTCACGGCCAGCCTCGCGTTCAACGGCTTCGACGTTATTCTGGCTGAGTCCGCTGACCGCGAAGCAGCGGTGGCGATCTACGACGACCTGGAAGACAGCGGCGCGCTGGTCGCCTACTTCGTCTTCTTCTTCTTCGTCGGCATCGTGCTGGGCTCGATCCTGCTCGCGATCGCGCTCTTCCGCCGCCGGATCGTCCCGATCTGGTCGCCGATCCTGCTCGTGGTGGCGATCCTGTTCGGCTTCTTCGCCGGCGAGGAGGCGATCACCAACGCGATCTCGTTCGTCCTCCTCGCGGCCGCCCTGGCCCCCCTGGCGATGCTGATCTGGGGGCTCAGCGACGACGAGTGGGAGCGTTGGGAGCTGTCGCTCGAAGACGCGGGCGCCCGGGAGCCGGCGGCGCCGCCCCCGCCTCCGCCACCCGCGCAGCAATAGAACGCCGATAGCCCTCGTCCGGGGCGTTAGAGCGACTTACGGACTGCCCGGGCCCGCGATGAACTCGTCCAGGCCGGCGCGGGCGCGCCGGCGAACCGAGGCGCGCAGCAGGGGAGTCCAGCCGAGCAGCAGGCCAGGCGCGCCCAGCGCCTGCCGCGACCAGCGATGGAAGTCGAACTCGTCGCGATGCTCGGCGATCAGCCCATTGGCGAAGCGGAAGGATGCACGCACGTCGTTCCTCACGGGTCGTCCGGTTTGGGTGAACGTGTAGTGGGCGACCCAGCGGGCGGAGCCCTGGTCGCCGTCCGCCTCGTGTTCGACCAGCTCCACCTTCAAGTCGTCGGCGCGGCCGGTGAGCATCCGCCACATCGCGCCGGGCTCGGAGCCGCGGAGGTCCGGAAACACGGGGTCCGAGAAGCGGGCATCGGGCGCGTAGAGCTCGGCCATGACGCCGCCGTCGCGGCCCGCGAAGGCGGCGTAGAAACGGCGAATCAGCTCCGCGTTGGCTTCGGGCACAAGCCGACGCTAACAGGCCCTCGCCGGCCGGGCGCCCCTGCAGATACGGTTTGCCGCTCACAAACTCTTCGAGAGGAGAACGAGCGTAGATGGGACTACTTGACGGCAAGGCCGCAATCATCACCGGCTCGGCGCGCGGGATCGGCCGGGCGACGGCCGAGCTCTTCCTCAGCGAGGGCGCCAAGGTGTTGATCAACGACATCGACGGGGAGGTCGCCGAGCAGGCGGCGGGCGAGCTCGAGGGCGAGACGGCGGTCTTCGCCGGCGACCTGACCCAGCCCGGCATTCCCGAGGAGCTGGTGGCAAAAGCCAATGAGGCCTTCGGCCAAGTCGAGATCCTGATCAACAACGCGGGCTACACCTGGGACGGTGTGGTCCACAAGATGAGCGACGAGCAGTTCCAGGCGATGCTGGACATTCACACGATCGTCCCCTTCCGCATGATCCGCGCGCTGGCGCCCCACTGGCGTGAGGCGGCCAAGCAGGAGGCCGCAGGGGGCCAGGAGGTGTTTCGCAAGATCGTCAACGTGACCTCGATCTCGGGGACGATGGGCAACGCTGGCCAGGCCAATTACTCAGCTGCCAAGGCTGGCGTGACCGGGCTCACCAAGACGATCGCCAAGGAGTGGGGGCAGTTCAAGATCAACTCGAACGCGGTCGCCTTCGGATTCGTCGAGACCCGCCTCACCCAGGCCAAGGAGCAGGGCGAGGCGATCGAGCGCGAGGGCGAGAGGATCGAGATCGGAGTGCCCGAGCAGCAACGGGCGATGGCCTCGATGATCATCCCGCTCGGGCGCCCCGCCCAGCCCGAGGAGGCCGCGGGCCCGGTCCTGTTCCTGTCCTCGCCGCTCTCCGACTACGTCCACGGACAGGTCCTGAACGTTACCGGTGGACAGTTCGGCGGCTTGTACGCGTAACAACCCCGACCCGATTGGAGGACGAGATGGCGCTCAAGCTCCACCGCTGCCCGACGATGTGGCTGAAGATCGACCAGCACCCGTGCTGGCGGGTGCAGAAGGCGCTCGACGAAGCGGGAATCGAGTACGAGGTCGTAAAGCAGCCGCTCAGGCGCGGAAAGCGCACCGAGTACGCCGAGCTGACCGGGCAGAAGGCTTTGCCCGCGATCGAGCTCGAGGACGGCACGGTGATCCGGGAGGAGTCGAAGGACCTGGCGGCGCGGATCCGCGAAGGCAGGCTGCGCGAAGGGAGCGGCCACGCGTAGCCGGGCTCCGGGCCGGGCGACCGAGGAGCCCGGCCAAGCCGGCGCGCGGCATGGCCCACAGTGCTAGGTTTCCCGGCACCCGATAAGGGGTAACGGGTACCGTCGTGATCAGGGGTTAGGGGAAGGGCCATCAGCCCACACGGACAAGGAGCAAGAGCCCGCTCGCGCCGCCGGCGCTGGCTGGTGCCCGTGGGCGGGCTCGTGGTCCTGCTCGCCGTCGCCGGGGTCGCCACGGCGACCCACACGGCCATCGACACCGGGGGCCATACGACCCTCGATCAAATCCTCGCCGCCACCGACCCGGACGCCGACTACACGACGCTGGAGGTGGA
>JBBPIK010000041.1:17639-22313 GCA_038040415.1 Actinomycetota bacterium | reverse complement strand
ATCGTCAACAAGATCAAGCAGGCCGTGAACGTGGGACGCGAGAACGCCGGCAAGGAGCGGTTAGTCGCCGGCATTGGTTCCGGCTTCGCAGAGCCGAAAACGGTCTACTGGTCCTCCCGCTCGTCGCCTCAGCTGCTCGCCGCTTTCGACGAGGATGTTCGGAGTTTGTTCGGAGCGTTGGCGCCCCGTCGAGCGAGGAAGGCGCGGGCTCGCGGGCTCATAACCCGGAGGTCGTGGGTTCAAATCCCGCCCCCGCTACTCAAGGACCCCGGCACTAATGCGGGGGTTTCTGCGTAAGCGCCGAGGCGCCTGGTTCGCGGTCAGGGTCCTAATTGGGTCCTATTTCCAGGCGTGGGCGCGCACTCGAGAGCCCGATTCCCCGGGGCTCGCGAACGCTGTCTCGGTGCCCCGCGTCCTGTTGAGCGACCGGGTGATCGAGTTCCACGATGGTGCTTGGCTCGAGAGACGGCTCAGAAGCGGTATCGGCAGCGGCGGCACCAGCGGGCATCCATCCGCACGGACTTGCCGCAGAGCGGACACTCGCGCATCGCGGGCCGATACAAGATGTTGGCGCCCAGGCAGATCACGAGTACGGCGCCGAGCACGACTGCACTAGGACTTGCTTGTTGACGGAGTGCCGGGAGGCGACCAGCCGCCGGCGCGCTTCGGCGCTAACTGGGGCTATCGCTGCCTTAGCGGTGGTCTTGGGGCTCGCTGCACCAGCTCAGGCCGCCAGTGCCGCCGATGTGGAGGTCTCGCTTGAGCCCGGCGGTGAGCCGAGCGAAACCCTCGCCTTCGAGGTCGTGCCCGGAACCACTGACGCTGTGGAATTCATCTACCTGAGCGGGGCCGACGAAGCGCTGACCGGCGTCCAGCTGTTCGGCCGCGTCGGTGGGCGCACCGTTGCGGTCACACCCCTGGGCGCCGCGGCTCCGGCGGCCATCGACATTCCTGCCGGCGGCGTCGTCCCAGCGGAGCTGAAAGTCACCGACCCCGACCCCGGCGTTTCCGAAGGCGAACTCAACGCTCGGGTCGGCGCCGAGGTGGCCAGAGTGGCGGGAATCGAAGTTCACCGCGCTCCCGGCGACGTCTTGAGCGTTGCCGGCGCCACAGATACAGGCGTCCAGTTCACGGCCGCGACGTCGCTCGAGTTCTCGCGCCCGCTGATCATCGAATCCTCTGCCAACCAGGCCGTCGACGTAGCCATCGCCGTTGACCCCTTCGTCGGCACGGCCTCCGAACAGGTCGTCCCCGAAGTCGACGTCCAGGACCAGCCGCTTGACCCCAACCGCACCTACACGATCCCGGCCAACGGCCGGCTGGATCTGACAATCCGCGCCACCTTGCAGGCCGGCGGCGACTACACGAGCGCCCTCTCCCTGGTCTATGAGCAGAAACGGACAACCGTACCCCTCAAGGTGACGCGAACCCGACAGGCGCTCAGCGTGGACGTTGAGACCCCGCCGGCGATCGATGTCGCTGAACGCCTTTGGGGCGAGCCGACCACGGCCGAGTTCGAAGTCACGGTGCGCGAGACCGGCGGCCGGGCGGTCGTCCTGCCGGCGCCGACTGTGAGCGTGACGCGGACGCGCGAGCAGGCTCAGCTCGGCATCGTGCCCGACAGCATTACCGTCGATGGCGGAACGCCGGCGCCAGTCGAGCTGGCGGCCGACGGTCAGGAGACCTTTGTCGTCGAGGTCTCGGGGCTTCCCGGACCAGGGCAATACGCGGTCGAGGTCTCCTATCCCAGCAGCGAGGGCGATCCGCGCGAGGCCACAACACAGGTCTTCGCCAAGCGCGGCTGGTGGGACGCGTTCTTGTGGTTTTTGGCCTTCGCCGTGATCTCGTTCTTCCTGCGCTTCGCCTGGACGACGTGGCGCGATCGACTCCTCGCCCAGCGGTCGGTCGCGGTCGTCGCCGAGAAGTTGGAGGAGATCGTCGCCCGCGAGGGCTTCACCGCTCACGAGTCGCCGGCGGTAGAGAAACTGCGGGATGCGCTGGTTGAACTGTGGCAGGAGCTCGAGCGTGACGCGAAGGCCGATACGGCCAAGCGCGACGCCGTGGCCGGCAAGTTGCCCCTCTTCGCCCGCTGGCTGGCGGCATCCAAGCGGGCGCACGAGACCAAGGCTGGTGATGCGGTGTTCCGGGAGCTCGACCGGGTCCGGGATTATCTCGCCGACAGCAGTGTCGATGAGGCCACCGCCAAGCAAGCGATGACTCGCGCCGAAGAGGGCTTGGCGCGATTGCCGACGATCCGACAGCGCGTCGAACAGCTCGAAGAGATCCTCCGCGACTCCCAGGCGGCCGAACTGGACCGCGCCAAGACGCAGGAGATTGAGAACAACCTCAGCGAGGCCCGGGCACGAATCGACGAGAACAAGGCCGACGACGCGGAGGCTGCCTACAAGAAGGCCCTCAAGGGCTGGCTTGGGGCGGCGACGAGCAAGCTCGAGCAGCTGGCCAAAGAAGACGCTCCGGGGGTCTCTACCGGCGCCAAGGCGGGCCTGGCCGGCAAGCTGGCCGAGGCCCAAGGCGAGATCAACAACGCCGACGATCCCGATGGCGCGTGGCGCGCGTTCGAGGCGGCCTACCGGGGTTATCTCGAGATGCTCATCGAGGGATTGCGCGGCGAGGCCGAGACTCGGTGGGGCGAGGACGTAGCGATTCGCAAGCAGATCCTCGCCCCTCTGGCGCGGGCGCAAGATGCGCTCACCAAGCGCGAGCTACGACGGGCTCGAGCGGAGTACTCCGACGCTCAGAGGCTCTACAACGCGGATGTCGAAAAGATGGCGCCAGCCGGGGCTAAGCCGGAGCCTGGGCTCGGCGGAGGTCAGCCAGCGGCCATCGCCGCGCCGCCGACGATGGATCCGCCCGCGACGGCGCGGTTGCGGGACGCACCGGCGGTCTTGCTGCCCTCGGCGATGCTGACGAAGCGCCTCGGCCGTCTCGAGTGGGTGCTGTCGCTTCTGGCCGCCGTGCCGGCGGCGCTTCTCGGCGTGTTCGTGCTCTACGACCCCAGCGCCACGTGGGGGACTGCCAACGATCTGGTTGCCGCCGTGCTCTGGAGCTTTGGCCTCCATCAAGCCGGTGCCGCGGTGGCAGCCACGACCGTCGAGGGCGTGTTGGCGAAGCTTCGTCCCACGTCCTAGCTCGGTGAAATCAAGCCGGCCGCCCGTTCATCGGCCGGAGCGCGCTGCCGAGTGGCGAACGACCAGCCGCGGAGCGGCACCGCTACGTACGGCCCGGTGCTGGATACCCGGTTTCCATGCAAAGGGAGCGTCTCACCCTTGGACTGCAGACGCTTGCTGCGGACGAGGAGCAGCAGCGACGGCGCGCGCTGAGCTGACGCCTCCTCCCGCGTGAAGGCGGGGTTCGCGGCGGACTCGCCCGGGAAATTGCATTAACGCATCCCCTAGTGGCAGGCCTCCCATGAGTACGGCAGGTTCCTATCAATTGACCTGCCTGTGCTGGAGGTGCCGGCCGCTGCCTGACCACCCGGCGGGTTCCCGTTAGGGCTGGCGCTGCCGCCCCTGCTCGCGGAGGCCTCCAGTCGCTAGAAGCGTCTAGCGAAGCTCGCCGCGCCTACTCCCGCAGCCCGGCGGCTTCGAGGGCCTCCTCTCGCGAGCGGTAACCAGCCCGGTGCTCGGTGATCAGGCCCTCGCACACGCGGTAGAGGTCTACTTGGGAGGCCGCCACCCTCGCTCCGCTCGGCCCGCATCGCCGGGGTTACGAACTGGGCTAGAGAGGTTGTGAGCGATACCCCGCGGGGTATGCCGGGCGGCTGGGGTCGCTGGGGACACTTCCCACACCCTCAAGCCTGCCTTGAGGCTTGGCGAATCGGCGCGGCCACCGTAGATTTGCCGCAAGGATCCCTTGCTCGCCCGCACTGAGGTAATACGCGGGTGACGGCCCTCCTGCTTCGCCGACACACGGAAGTCGCGTCGCACGACGGACATGCCGAACCGCCCTCCTGCAGCCCATGCAGAGGGGCAGCGGGGCGCCTTGCCCATGCATGATTTGTTTACGCCGATCCCGATGGGCACTTGAGCCCGCAGCGCGAGCGTTGGTCCGCGGGCTGCCATACAGGACTTGACACTTGACCCGTTTGCACACGCCTCTCGTCTTCCCTTCTGCTCGCGAGATCAAGGTCCGACTTGTAGTAATCAGGTCCGGCTTGAGTACTGATCTTCTTATGTATGCCGAGTTGTACGCACAGGGTCCAGGTAGCGCCCGAGGAACTGATGTTTGAACTAATCGTCGGGCCGGTAACGTGGATTGCACTAGCGAGGGACACAGATGCCGAGCCGACATGGAGGCCTGCGGCGTGCACGCTTCGAAGGGTCCAGAATCTAGATTCGCGAACGCTGAGCTGTGCCAGCGCTCCGGACGTCCCTTGCTCGCCACCATCGTCATTGCGCTCAGCGCCCTCTTCGCCGTCTTTTGCCCGAGCGCCTTCGCCCAGCTTCCCACCGACACCAACACCACCCCGGTCGCCACCGACATCACGCCGACCACCTCGGGGACCACCGACACCGCGACCGGGGCCACCGAAGCGTCGACCGGGGCCACCGACGCGTTGACCGAGCCGGCTCAGCCCGTGACCGACCCGGTGACCGACCCCCTTCCAGGCCCGGTCGATGGGGTGACGGACCCCGCCCCGGGGCCGGTCGACAC
>JBBPIK010000041.1:0-17539 GCA_038040415.1 Actinomycetota bacterium | reverse complement strand
GCCGCCCATCGACCCGCTGCCCGACCCCGCCCCGGGGCCGGTCGACACGCCGCCCATCGACCCGCTGCCCGACCCCGCCCCGGGGCCGGTCGACACGCCGCCCGTGACCCCGCCCGTCGACACGCCGCCGGTGACGGCCCCGCCCGTCAGCGCCCCCGTGGCCACGGTCACCGACCCCACGCCTCGCGTTGTTCCCACCGCAGTGGCCGGCCCGACCCCCCGCGCCCGCTCCCTCGGCCTCGCCTCCGCTTGGGTGCTGAGCGCCCTAAAGAGCACCGTCTTTGGTCCCTCGCTTCTTCCTGGCATGGCGGTCAGCCCCTCTACCCAAGGTTGGCCCGTCACCGCGCCGGCCGAGGGCTCGCTTTCCCGCCCCTCGCCGGGGGCGCCCGAACTGCCGAAGGCGCCTGGGGCGCCGGGCGGGGGGTCGGGCGGCGGCCCCTCTCCATCCGGTGGCTTTTCGCTTAGCTGGCTTGCTGTCTTGATGGCGCTTGCGGGCCTCGTCGCCTTGCTGTTTGAGCGCCTCGTTCTGGCCCCGGCCGCCTGGCGGTCGGTGGCCCTCGTCGCCCTTCTTGAGCGACCTGGCTAGGGCCCTCGGGTCCAGCCATCGCACGCCTGGCACCCCCCGGTGCCGGGCGGCGGATTCGCTCGAGACAAGGAGTAGACGATGCGAAAGACAATCGATGCCATAGCCGCCCGCGGCGTGCTGGTGGCCCTTATCGGGGCGTTCCTGGTGTTCGCCGCTTCGGCGAGCGCCGAGGCCAAGGGCGAGCCGCAGGGCACCCGGGCCGAGGCCGGCCTGATCGCCCCCGGTAGCGGCTACGGCGAGCCGAACGGCTCACCAAGCGTGCGGGCGCTCCAGCAGCGGCTGGTTCGGGCGGGCGAGCGCCCGGGGCCGGTCGACGGGCGCTTCGGACCCCTGACCGAGGCCGCCGTCAAGCGCTTCCAAGAGGGCCAGGGGCTGGCCGTCGACGGGATCGTGGGACCGGTGACCGCGGCCGCGCTGAGCAGCCAGGCCGTCGTGATCGCCCCCGGTAGCGGCTACGGCGAGCCGAACGGCTCGCCAAGCGTGCGGGCCCTTCAAAAGCAGCTGCTTCGGGCGGGCGAGCGCCCGGGGCCGCTTGACGGGCGCTTTGGATCGCTGACCGAGGCCGCCGTCAAGCGCTTTCAAGGCCGCCACGGCCTGGCCGTCGACGGGATCGTGGGCGAGGCCACCGGCGGGATGCTCGCGAGCCGGTTCGCCGCACAGGCGCCCGAGCGGTCCCAGGCCCGCGCCCCGCGGCCCGAGGGGCCAACGGCGAAGCCCGAGCCAAGGGCCAAAGCGGAGCCGAAGCCGATCAAGGAATCCCGACCCGCGCGGGTCGGGAAGGCAAAGCCGACGTCGAATCCAGATGACTCCGGGTTCGAGCTCCCCGATTGGATGGCGGGACTGGCCATGGCGGCGGTCCTCGCGCTGCTCTTGGCGGGCGCCTTGGCGCTCGCCAAGAGGCGCGGGGGCGCCCTGGCGCTCGCCCTCGGGCGGCCCGCCAGACGGCGGCACGCGGGTGCGCACATCGACGAGGCGCTGCTCACCGCGCCGCTGCGGCCGGGGTCCTCGGCGCCCGAGGCTCTCCTCTCGGCGCTGCGGCGCTCGCGGCCCCCACAGGCCGAGCGCCTGGACTGGCGGCGGCGCGCTGCGGAGGTCCCCGCGGAGGCGCGGGGTGGCCCCAACGGCAGCTCCGTGCTCGATCACGCGAGCGTCTCCGGCCCCGAGGGCGGCGTTAATGGCGGGGAGCCCGGGGAGCACACCCGCAAGGGGCTCCAAGCGCCCCGGAACGGGCGTCCCCGGGGGCGGCCCGCGCTGGCCGACGACCCCGAGCTAGTGGAGCGGATCAGCCAAATGCGCGCTCAAGGCATGACCCTGCAAGCGATCGCCGACCGGCTCAACGAGGAGGGCGTGCCGACGGTCAGAGGCGGCGTCGAGTGGCGTCCCTCAAGCGTGCGGGGCGGCTTGGGCTCCAAGGGCAAGGGGCGGGCACAGATCGGTTCGCTGCCCGGCCGAGCCGAGTCCCCCGGAGAGGAGCACTAGCGGAGTCGGCCTGACACAGACGCCCGTTCGGCCTGCGTGTCTGCAGCAGGCGGCGAAACTGCCTGTTCTTGTCGGCTTCCGTTGGAGATCCTGAACGAGATCGGAGTGCCTGAAGAGGGATGGGATGCCCTCGGTCGTGAGTGTTCCCCCGATGGGACCAGCGGCTCGAGGAGGGCTTCGGCTTCCCCTACCTGCCTTCCCTTGATGACCAGGCAAGCACGACTTCAGCGCGGTGGCAGCGGTTCGCACGGAGGCCACGCTCATGAGTTGGGCGGGTTTCCGTTAGGGCTGGCGCTGCCGCCCTTGCTCGTCGGGATTTCCAGCTACCAAGGCCGCGTGAGGTTGGCTCGGCTCCCGCGTCTCGTCGAGGCTGTCGCACAAACCCAAAACGGGCCTCTGAGAGCACGTATCAGCCCTCCTTAGAACTCGGCCGAGGCGTGCTTCGGCCGACCTGCGTCGGTCCTGTCAGCCGCGATCCTGGCCGTTCCTGGGCCCGCGTCAATGGGCGCAGGTGTGGCTTTCGCCCGCACCCTTTGTGCAACACCCTCCGGGAGCAGCGGAAGCCGCGGCACCCACGGAATCGAAGGTAAGCATTGTCCGCGCCGAGCTGAGTTGCCACGCGCCTAGGCGCGGCACACCGCGCCTCCCGTTGGCGGCCGTCGAACCGGGTGGCCTGAGCTACGCTGGCCGGGGGAGAGACTCGATGGAGCAGCCGGAGACCAGATATGCGCAGAACGGCGACCTGAACATCGCTTACCAGGTGGTGGGCGACGGGCCCCTGGACCTGGTCTTCGTTCCCGGTCTGATGTCGCACATCGACGCCGCCTGGAGCCTTCCGGCGCCGGTCCGCTTCTTTCGTGGGCTCACATCGTTCTCCCGGCTGATCCTTCTCGACAAACGAGGACAGGGCGTTTCGGACCCTGTCTCGGAGCCGCCCACGCTTGAGGACGACATGGCGGACCTGCTCGCCGTACTCGACGCAGTGGGCAGCCAACAGGCGGCGCTCTTCGGCTATTCGGAGGGCGGACCGATGAGCGCTCTCTTTGCGGCCACGTATCCCGGTCGGACAACTGCCCTGATCACGTTCGGGAGCTTCGTCGATACCGGCCCCCAGTTCGACTGGAGCAACGTAATGGAGAGGCTCGATGATGCAATCGATCACTGGGGTGAGGGTCGATCGCTATCGATCTTCGCGCCGAGCATCGCGTCCCCGGAGCGAGCGCGGCTATTCGGCCAGTTCGAGCGAGCGGTGGGGAGTCCGCGTCTGATCAGGTGGCGAACCGACACAAATCGCGGAATTGACGTAAGGCCTGTGCTCTCGAGCATCCAAGCCCCGACCCTCGTGCTGCATCGCACGGGCGACGCCGTCCCATTGGAAGCCGGCCGCGAGCTGGCCAAGCTCATCCCCGGCGCCCGGTTCGTCGAGCTACCCGGGCAGGACCACATCCCTTGGGTCGGTGACTCCGAGTCCATCGTCGACCAGGTCGAAGAGTTCCTGACCGGTGCCCGGCACGCCCGCGAACACGATCGAGTGCTCGCAACGGTGCTCTTTACGGACATTGTCGGCTCGACGGAGCGCGCCGCAAGCTTGGGCGACCGCCGCTGGCGGACGGTGGTGGAGGAACACGACGACCTCGTTCGCCACCAGCTCGACCGTTTCGACGGTCGTGAGGTCAAGACCCTGGGGGACGGCTTCCTGGCGACATTCGACGGACCTGCACGGGCGATTCGCTGCGGCCGCTCGATCGCCGACCAGATTCACGCGCTGGGAATCGACGTTCGGGCGGGGCTCCACACCGGCGAGTGCCAACTGCATGGGGATGACGTTGCCGGCATGGCTGTCAACATCGGTGCCCGCGTGGGCGCCAAGGCCGCGCCCGGAGAGGTGCTCGTCTCGAGCACCGTCAAAGACCTGGTCGTGGGGTCGGGGATCGAGTTCGAGGACCGCGGATCGCACTCCCTCAAGGGAGTGCCCGGCGAGTGGCGCCTCTACGCTGTGGCCGGCGCCTGAGTCGTCCGTATCGCTCGAGGAGCCGCTTCACGTTCTCGGGCGTGCGGGCTGTCTCGCACTCGCTTGCGCCGTTCACGGCTCTGGCGGCGATCGCACCCAGCGACGCCCTATGCATCTAGCGCTGTCGCTGGGTTTGCGGTAGCTACCCGGCCGCTTCTGTATTGCGCGACGAGCGAGCGCCTGGACGTGCCCGCAACGGACGAAGACCGGAAGCTCGACTGACCTGCGATCAGAGTTGCGCTTTCCCATGAAAGGGAACACTCTGTCCGTCGCCTCTCGCGCGGGGAGTCAGATGTCGAGCTCGGCCCAGATCGCGGCGTGGTCTGAGGCCGGGTGGGCCTCGCTGGTGAGCGTGTCGAACAGGAAAGAGCAACGGCCTGATCGCGGGCCGATGTTCGGAGTTTGTTCGGAGTTCGTTTGGGCGTACATCGTATTTCGGGCGTTCGGAGTGGCTTGTTCAAGCCATCCTCGACGAGCCTACCTTCGTACAGGCCGTGAACGTGGGAAGCGAGAACGCCGGCAAGGAGCGGTTAGTCGCCGGCATTGCTTCCGGCTTCGCAAAGCCGAAAACGGTCTACTGGTCCTCCCGCTCGTCGCCTCAGCTGCTCGCCGCTTTCGACGAGGATGTTCGGAGTTTGTTCGGAGCGTCGGCGCCCCTCGAGCGAGGAAGGCGCGGGCTCGCCGGGCTCATAACCCGGAGGTCGTGGGTTCAAATCCCACCCCCGCGGTCGGCCCGACGACCGTGAAGTCGCGGCGGCGCAGCGCGTCGAAGAGGGCGTCGAGCGATTTGCGTTCTATGACATCCATGCCTCCTCCTCGGATCGCGGCTGGAGCGTGGGCAAGGGCTCCTGTCCGAGAGTACGTACGATACGCGCCCCTTCGGGACTCATCCGATGCACCGGAACATCATCGCCGCATATGACCAAAGCGAGGGCGCGCGAGCGGCACTCGAGGCCGCTGGCGAGCTCGCAGCCGCGGGTGGGGGCTCGCTCACGCTGGTGCACTCCGTCACCGGGCCGGTCGCAATGGACCCCCCACTTTCGAGGCGGCCCGATTCTGAGCAGGTCGCCGAGGCAAGGCACCTGGTCGAGCGCGCGATCGCGGACCTCGACCCAGAGCTCGGCGCGAGCCCCTGGATCGCAAGCGGGCCGGCCGGCGAGGCGATCCTCGCCGTCGCCGAGGAGATCGGCGCCGACCTGATCGTTACCGGCTCGCGCGGGAGGGGCCGGCTGACAAGGGCGGTGCTGGGAAGCGTCTCCACCCACTTGGTCCAGAATGCCGGCTGCGACGTTCTGGTGGTTCATCCGCGCGAATGAGGCGGGATCAGCCGGACTGGCCGCTCTTGACGAGGGCCGCCTCTCGAAGTTCCCCGAACGACTCCTCGATGCCCTCCGCCAGCACGTCGAGGTCCGGCATCGCGTCGCGATCAGCGTTGAGGCCGAAGAACACCCTGCCGTCATAGCTCAGCACCGCCAGTCCGACGGCGTGGTCGGCGGCCAGAGGGACGAGCGGCCAGATGTCGGTCATCTTGGACCCGAGCCCATACAGGGTCATCTGGGGACCGGGCACGTTGGTGATCGTGAGGTTGAACAACCGGGTCGCGAACAGCGAGCGGGCAAGGAAGCTGTGGATCACCGGCGGGGCGTGCTTGGTGAGGTCGAGCAGCGTGCTGGACCCAAGCGCCTGGGTGCCGGACTTGAGGCTCTCGGCTTCCTCCATCTGGCGCGCGTGGCGCTCGACCGGATCCTCGACGGCCACGGGTAGGTGGACGAACAGGGAGCTGATGCGGTTGCCGAGCGCCAGCTCCTCACCAGCAGCGCGCACGTTCACCGGCACCATCGCGCGCAGCCCTTGCTCGGGGAGGGATTCGCCGCGCTCGATCAGCAGCCGGCGCAGGCCGCCGGCAGCGATCGCGAGAACGACGTCGTTGACGGTGCCGCCCATCGACCGCTTGATCTCCTTCAGCTCATCCAGCGGCACCCAGGCGACGGCGAGGCGGCGCTTGCCCCCAATCGGAATGTTGAGGCTGGTGCGCGGGGCCGCCGCCAGCTCGTCCTGCACGATCACGTCGGCCAGCGCGCGCGAGCGCTTCAGCGCCTCCCCGGCGCGCTCGGGGTGCCGAGCGGCGCCGAGCGTGCCGGCGATCAGTCCGGCCCCGGCCCTTGCGATCTTGACCGGGACCTTGGCGGCGCGGACTCCAAGCCGCGCCAAGCCGGTCGCCGCTGCGGTCAACGACTGCAGCGGCAAGGGCGGCTCCGGTGCCGGGGGGGCGCTTGACGGGGAGGAGGCGGGGTGGGACGCGGCGGCCGGTTGCGGCTCGGTGTCGAGCACGAGCTGAATGGTGTCGACGGAGCCGATCCCGTCGACCATGCAGTGATGCGTCTTGCTGGCGAGCGCCCAGCGCCCACCGGTGAGCCCCTCCACGACGACCATCTCCCAGAGCGGCTGCGCCCGATCGAGGCGCTCGGAGTAGAACTCCCCGGCCCATTCGAGCAGCTCCGCCTGGCCTCCCGGCGGCGGCAGGCTCACCGCCCGTACATGATTGGCGACCCGGAAGCGCTCGTCCTCCCGCCAGAAGGGCCAGGAGAAGCCTCCCGTGGTCGGGGATGAGAGCCGGTCCCGGTAGCGCGGCAGCTCCTCCAGTCCTTGCTCCAGCCGTGCCACCACCTCCGACACCGACGGCGGGCGTCCATCCGGTCTCGGTTCGAAGACCATCACCCCGCCGATGTGCATGTGGGCGCCCTGATCCGCCTCCTCGAGCTCCAGGAAGGTGGCGTCGAGCGCGTTCAGCTGCTCGTCCATCGAGACTCCTCGTTCCTCTTCCACCTCACCCTACCTCTAGTGCCGCGTCTGCCAATGGACGGGGCACTAGGCTGGGCGACGGAAAGGTGATCGACCTCCACTGTCACATCCTGCCTGGCATCGATGACGGGGCGGGAGAGCTGGCGGACAGCATCGCGATGGCGCGGCAGGCCGCCGACGACGCCATCCAGGCGGTCTGCGCCACCCCGCATATCCGCCACGATCACGACGTGCGGATCGACGAGATCGAGGTCCGTGCGGCCGACCTCGCGAGCGAGCTCGAGCGTCAGGCGGTACCGGTCTCGGTCCTGCCCGGCGGCGAGGTGGCGGAGACTGTCGTCGAGGGGCTCGATGATGGGGAGCTGCGCCGTGTCGCGCTGGGCGAGGGACGGTGGATCCTGCTCGAGCCGGCGCCAGGCGCACTCTCTGATTCGCTGGAGCGGCGCGTTGAGCAACTCGCCGCACGGGGACACCGCTCCCTGATCGCGCACCCGGAGCGCCACCTGGCCGAGGACCTTGCGGACCGGCTGGTCAGGCTGGTGCTCCAGGGAGCCCTGATTCAGGCGACGGCGGAGTTCTTCGTGCGCGAGGAGACCGCCCCCGGAATGCTCGCGCTTGCGGAGCGAGGCCTCGTGCACGTGCTCGGCAGCGACGCGCACTCCTCGCGATTCGGAAGACCGGTGCGAATATCCCCTGCGCTCGAGGTGCTGGGCGGGGTGGACCTGTTGCGCCCCCACCTGGATTGGATCGCGCGAGATGCGCCCGGGGCGATCGTCTCCGGAGGGGACCTCGCCGCGCCTTTCGAACCGCGCTAGTCCCCGGCAGGGGACAGCGTGACACGGGCGACCAGGTCCTCGACGACCCGGTCGGAGCCGCTGCCGAGGCCGTGCCGCAGGAAGTTGGCCGCCCCGGCGGCTGCCCCGGTGACCAGAGCCTGGCGCCATTCCGCGCCCGACGCGAGGCTGGCGGCGACCCCGCCCATCATCGAGTCTCCGCAGCCCTCGCGAAAGCCGCGATCGAAGCGGGGTGGCGTCAGCGTCCAGGCCTCCTCGCCACGCAGGACCAGGGCCGACTCTCCGCCCCGGGTCACCACCACCATTCCGGCGCCGGCGTCGCGCAGCCTTTCCGCTGCTTCCCGCAGCTCGGTGGGGGTGGCGACCGGGCCGGAGACGAACTGAGCCAGCTCCCAGTCATTCAGCTTCACTAGGTCGGGGCGGCCCTCGAGTGCGCTCTCCAGGCGGGGTGACGAGAGGTCGACCAGCACCGGCACCCCGTTCTCGCCCACGTCCGTGACGATGCTCGCGAAGACCTCGAACGGCAGGGCGTCGCCGGGGTACGGGTTGCAGACCACAAACGCATGGCAGCCGAGCGCTGCCGCGCAGGCCGCCGAGACCAGCTCGTCGAGCTCATGGCGGGAGGGGGGCGGAGAGTGCGACTCGGAGATCAGCCGGCGTTCGCCGCTGCGACGGTTCACCACGTAGCAACCGCTGTTCCCGCTGGTCTCGATCAGCCGCCGCTCGCCAGGGAGGCAATCGAGCAGCGGGCGCAGCACGGAGCCGGTCTCGCCCCCGATGAAGCCGCAGAGGACCGGCTCGGCGCCCAGCTCGCCCGCCATCCGGGCCACCCAAACGCCCTGCCCCGCGGCGTGAAGATGGATGTCGTCGCCGTCGGGGCCGCGGTCCTCGATCGTGATCGAAAGCAGCGGGTGGGGAGCGAAGACGGCGACCTTTGCCATGCGCCGGATCGTAGGCGTTGCAGGGCCGCCAGCGCAGCGAGTGGGCTACCGACTCGGCTCCCGCTCGCCGTGAGGAGCAGGCCCGCTCCAGAGCACGGCAGCCACCGCAATGGCGGCGAGCAGGGAGCCAGCGTCGATGGCGAGCTTCAGCGCCTGCGGCCAGTCGTAGGTGTCGCCGAGCATGCTGAGGCACGCCAGCGTGGCCATCAGCGTCAGGGGGCCGACGGCGGCCCGGATCCTGCGGGTACCGAGCGCCAGCCCCAGGCCGATCCCCAAAGCCCAGATAGCGAGCGTGCCCGGGAGCTCAGTGAGTGTGAAGTGCGCTTCTGGAATCAAATCGTTGGCCCGGTCGGACCTCGCCCCCATCCTACGGCCGGGGGCCGCGGAGCGACCGAGCGGTCAAGATCCGCCCATTCAGCCGAGCCGCCCGGCGCTGCGCAGTACGCTGCCGGCAAATGGCCTCACCAGCGAGCGCAAGCCAGGGCCGCCCGACGCGGGTGCTGATCGCGGGCGGCGGCGTCGCGGCGCTGGAAGCCCTGCTGGCGCTCAAAGACCTGGCCGCCGAGCGGGTCTCGCCGTTGCTGCTCACGCCGGAGCCCGATTTCGTCTACCGGCCGATGGCGATCGCGGAGCCCTTCGACCGCGGTCGGGTATACCGATTCGACCTCGCCGAGATCGCTGCGGACCAGGGGGCCGAGCTGCAGATCGGGGAGCTCGCCTCGGTGGACGCGGACAGCGGGACCGTGCGCACCGGCAGCGGGGAGGAGATCCCCTACGACGCCCTGCTCGTGGCCTGCGGCGCGCGCCCGGTCGAATGGCTGCCCGGCGCCCTGACCTTCGGCAGTCGAAGCGACGCGCTCGAGATGCGCCGGCTGCTTGCCGACCTTGAGGCCGGAGCCCTGCGCGAGGTGGCGTTCGTCCTGCCCGGCGGCGCCGGCTGGCCACTGCCCCTCTACGAGCTGGCCCTGATGACGGCGACCTGGCTCGCCAATGAGGGCAGTGCCGACGCGGTGCTCACGGTGGTTACCTCTGAGGGGGCTCCCCTGGAGGTGTTCGGCCCGCAGGCCTCGGACGCCGTGGGCAAGCTCCTGTCGGAGAGGGGAATCCATCTGCTCACGAACACCTATCCGGCGGCGCTCGACGAGCGGGGCTTGGAACTGGTCCCGAATGGCCGGCTCGCCGCCGAGCGGGTTGTGACGCTGCCGCGGCTTACGGGCCCGGGTATATCCGGGCTCCCGCACGACGATGAGGGCTTCTTGCCCATCGACGAACACTGCCGAGTGGGAGGAGAGGCGAACGTGTACGCGGCAGGGGACGCGACCACGTTTCCGATCAAGCAGGGCGGGATCGCCGCCCAGCAGGCCGACGCGGTCGCCATCGACATCGCACGAGCCGGCGGCTTGGAGCTGGAGCCGTCCCCCTTCCGTCCCGTCCTGCGCGGTCTGCTGCTGACGGGTGAGGCGCCGGAGTTCCTGCGCGCCGAGCTTGCCGGGGGTCGGGGAGACTCCTTTTCCGCCAGTGCGCAGCCGCTCTGGTGGCCACCTGGGAAGGTGGCGGGCAGGTACCTCGCTCCGTACCTGGCCACGATCACCGAGGCGGCGATGCCGCGCTTCGAGATCGAGTTCGACAACTCGATGCGCATCGACATCCAACTCGCCCCCGAGCCCGGCTGAGTCGATCAGGCCACTGCCCCTAAGATCTCGGACAGATGTGGCGGTCTGACCCGGAGCTCCCGCGATGTGCCTGGCGATTCCCGGCCGCGTAGTCGAGCTGGTCGACGAGGTCAACCGGATCGCGACGGTCGACGTCGCAGGGGTGCGGCGCAACGTCAGCGTCGGCCTGCTCGACGCCGAAGGTGACGGGGCCGAGCCGGGCGACTGGGTGCTGATCCACGTCGGCTTTGCGATCTCGAAGGTCGACGAGCGGGAGGCCCTGGCAACGCTGCGAGGCCTGCGGCAAGGGCTGGCAGCCCGAGGCACCGAGCTTTCGCTGCCCGAGCTGCGACCGACTTGCTTCGATCCGGTGAGGGGCCGCGGCGGATCGCCTTCGTCGTGCCGCCCGGGGTCACCTGGGCGCTGCCGATCTACGAGCTCGCCCTGATGACCCAACGGAGGGCGCTCGAGCTCGGGCTGGACGATGTCCGGCTCACCGTCGTCACGCCCGAGGAGACTCCGCTCGCCATCTTCGGGCCGGCCGCGAGCGAGGCCGTCAGCGCGTTGCTCTCCGCCCGCGGGATCGAAGTCGAGGCCGGAGCCTTCGCCCACGAGGACGAGGGCGGTGAGCTGATCCTGACCCCGGGAGACCGGCGACTGGACGCGGCCGAGGTGGTGGCCCTGCCGACGATGGACGGTCCGGCGATCGACGGCCTGCCCAAGGACGAGGGCGGCTTCATCCCGATCGACGAGCACGCTCGCGTCCGCGGCGTCGAGGACGTCTACGCGGCGGGGGACGGGACGAACTTCCCGATCAAGCAGGGCGGCCTGGGCACCCAGCAGGCCGACGCGGCTGCCGCGCACATCGCCCACCGGCTGGGCGCGGCGATCGCCGTGGAGCCCTTCCATCCGGTGCTGCGAGGCAAGCTCCTAACCGGGGAGGAGTCGCTTCACCTCCGGGCGGACGTCGCGGGCGGCGGAGGCGAGGGCGGAGCCGCCCTGGACTGCCTGTGGTGGCCCCCGCACAAGATCAGCGGCCGCTACCTGGCGCCCTTTCTGTACCACGGCGATGTCCACGCGGAGCCCGAGCCGCCGCGGCGCTCCCTGGACGTGGAGGTGGCGCTGCCGAGGGAGTGGCACGAGCAACCGATGGCGCTCGACCCGTACGGCACGCCGCCCATCGACTGAATCGCGACGGCGCTCGCTGGTGGGCGCGACCATCTTCCTGAGGCTAGACGCCCAGCGCCGCACTCAGGGCCAACATTCCTCCGGCACCGAGGAGCGTCCCGAGCGCCGCTCCCAACCGGCCGCCACGCAGCGCGGCGGGGAGCAGCTCGACGATCACGAGCGCCAGCATGGCGCCCGCCGCGAACCCGAACGAGACCGGAAGCAGCGGCTCGATCTCCTCGACGAGGAGGAACGCCACCGCGGCGCCCACCGGCTGCGGCACGCTGGTCGCCACGGCGGCCCAAAACTGGCGCGAGCGTGAGAACCCCGATGCGGCCATCGGGATCGCCACGCTCGTGCCCTCGGGGATGTTCTGAACGGCGATCGCGACGATCACGAACAGGCTCAGTCCGGCGGTGTCCGAGGCGTAAGCCGTGCCGATCGCGAACCCCTCGGGCAGGCTGTGGACCAAGAGCACCACGAAGACCAGGACCGACGCCCGCAGACCTGTGCTCCAGACGCGCTCGACATGCCGCTGGCGCGCCTCGAGCGCACTCCGAACCAGGACCAGGAAGGCGGCGCCGATCGCCAGTCCAAAGCCGACCGCCTCCGCTGACCCCTCGTCCAGCCCGGGCAGGAGCAGCCCCGCCACGGAGGCGACGCTCATCGCGCCGGCCGCGATCCCGAGCAGCAGCGGGCGTAGCGCCGCCGCGCGCGGTCCGAGCAGGAAGACGGGGATCGCGCCGAGGCCCGTCGCCAGCGCCGTGCCGGACGCGGCGAGCAGCAGGATCAGCAAGGGTCGGACCGGCGCGCACGGGTCGAGGGCACGGAGCGGCAGGCTACTGTGTGACTCAGGCCCGCTCGGGGATGTAACGGGTGATCGCGAGCAGCGCGCCCTCGATCACGGCGGCGGCGGCGAACACGGCGGTATCGATGCCGATGTCCGCGACGGCGGAAACGACGGTCGCCGTCAGGAGCATGACGACAAGGCCGCGATCCCACGCCCGATGCGCGGAGATAGCGTGGCCGACCACGCTGGTCGATAGCGCTCCAGTGGCGATCGCGACTCCGAAGGCCAGCGACGCGATCGTGGCGCCGTCATCGAAATCGAACACGAACGGCGCCGCTCCCAGCGCCACGCCGACGAGGAACTCGACCGCGACGTGCGCCGAGAACGTGAAGTGTCGTCCTCCGCTCATCGGGGGGGAAAACTACTGATGACCCACCAACAGCCTCTGCCTGCGAGATCATCGAGGCATGGATCGAGGCTCGGAGCTCTCTCGCGAGGTCGTTTCGGCGATGCTCGAGCCGGGCTTTTATCCCCACTGCCCCGAGCGCGTCGAGCTTCGCGAGACGCACACGTCGTGGGTCTTCTTGGCCGGCGATCTGGCCTACAAGGTGAAGAAGCCGGTGTTATTCCCCTTCCTCGACTACGGCACCGTCGAACGGCGCCGCGATATGTGCCGGGAGGAGGTGCGCCTCAACCAACGTCTCGCACCCAGCTACTACCTCGGGGTCGACTCGATCGTCAGCAGGCGGGACGGCTTCCGTCTCGCTGGTGACGACCCCGGGGCCGTCGAGTACACGGTGAGGATGCACCGGGTCCCGGAGGAACGCACCCTCGACAGCCTGGCCACGCGCGGAGCGTTGTCGGAGGCGGAAGTGGATTCCGTCGCCACTCGCATCGCCGGCTTCCACCTCGCTGCCGAGCAGGCTCCCTGCCAGGCGCGAGAACTCGCCCGCCTGTTAGAGCCATTCGAGGAGAACCTGGAGACGCTCCGCGAGGTCGGGCTCCCGGCGCTGGGACGCGACCGCCTCCTCGCTGCGGAGCGCTTCAGCGCCGCCTTCTTGGCCGCTCGGCGGGAGCAGATCGCCGGCCGGGTGAATGCGGGTCTGGTGCGTGACTGCCACGGTGACCTGCGGGCCGAGCACGTGATCGTTGACGGCGCGGTGGAGGTCTACGACTGCATCGAGTTCAACCCATCGCTGCGGCTGATCGACGTGGGGGCGGACCTCGCCTTTCTCGTGATGGACCTTGCCCGCCTCGGGCAGGAGGCCCTCGCCTCCAGACTCGTCTCGTCGTACAGGGAGGCGGGCGGCGATCCAGGCGACGACTCCCTGCTCTACTTCTACGCCGCATACCGGGCGTGGGTGCGAACCAAGGTCGCCTGCCTGCGGGCGGGGGAGCTTCCGGAAGGCGGACCTGGGCGCGACCACGAACGCGACGAGGCCCGGGCGATGATGGCGCTTGGGCACCGCCTTGCTTGGCGCGCCCGCTTGCCCCTGGTGATCGTCGTCTGCGGCGTGGCAGCGAGCGGGAAGACGGTCCTCGCCTCCAGGTTGGCTGACGTTTCCGGCCTTCCACACCTGAGTTCCGACGTGACACGCAAGCGCCTCGCGGGGCTTGCGCCGATGCAGCGGGCCGCCCCCGAGCACTACACGGAAGAGTTCACGCTTCGCACCTACGAGGAGCTAGGCCGTCTCGCTGCAGAGGAGATCGACCGCAGGGGCGGTGCGATAGTCGATGCCACCTTCCACCGCGCCGAGCCGCGGCGAGCCTTCGCGGCAGGACTCGGCCCGTCACGAACTGTGCTGTTTGCGAAGTGCCATGCCCCGACGCGCATGCTGCTCCAGCGGGGGCGCACGAGAGCGGCGAGCGGGGAGAGCGTTTCGGACGCGGACTCCGGCATTGCCGAGCGCCAGCTACGCGAGTTCGAGCCGCTCGACGAGGTTGCCGCCGAGAGCCGCACGACGATCAGCACGGATCGGTCGATCGAGGAGGAGGTAGTGGAGGTCGAGGAGCTCGCGAACCGGCGCCTGGCACGTGCCACGCACGCTGTCAGCTCTGCTTGACGACCGCATAGATCACGCGCTCCGCCACGTCGATCACCATCTCGCCGATTCTCGAGCAGCGGCGATAGAGCTCGCGTCGCGAGATCCGCTCGCGCATGTCCTCAACCTCGAGCAGAGCCGCCATACCGCGGAGGTAGACGCGTTCGAGACGCCGCTCCGTCTTGATCGCCGCGTAGGCGACTTCGGCTGCTTGGTCTCCGTCCGACCCGAAGTGGGTGATTGCCTCGTCGATCTTTCGCACCGCCTCGTCCATCAGCGATGCCATCTCCGCGATTCCTGGATCAGGCGGGCAGGCCATGACCTCCGACTCGTCGACAAGATCGCGCGCCCAGTTCAGGATCCAGTCGACGCCGCGCGAGAGCGCGAACACGTCCTCGGGCTCGAGCGGGGTGATGAACGCTGCGCGGAGCGCGCCCAGCAGCTCTCGCTTTGCGGTGTCAGCTCGATGCTCAGCATCGCGCACGGCTTCAGCCGCCGTGGCCTCCCCGGCGGCCCAGGCGGCGAAGGCGTCGAGCCCCTCGATCGTCACCGCGACCTGTTGGCGCAGGAGGCCGAGCACGTCTGGCGTGTCAGGGAGGAACCAGTGCGAATGGGTCATGTGAGCCACCGGAGAAGCCCGAACACTGCCGTGGCAAGGACAGCCGTGACCGGCATGGTGACGAGCCAGGCCAGGCCCATCTGGCGAACCACGGCCCAGTGCACGTGCCGCAGGCGCCGTCGACCGATGCCGATGCCGACGACCGAGGAAGCGACCACTTGGGTCGTCGAAGTCGGCGCCCCGATCAGCGAGGCCCCGAAAATGACCCCGGCCGAGGCGGTCTGGCTGGAGAGCCCCTCGACGGGCGCGATGCGATAGATGCGGCGCCCCACGGTGCGAATGATCCGCCACCCGCCCAACGCGGTGCCCACAGTGAGGGCCACAGCACAGGCAAGCGCGGCCCACGTGGGTGCAGCGAGGGTGTCGATTCGCCCGTTGGCGAGCAGGAGGGCCGCGATCACGCCCACTGACTTCTGCGCGTCGTTGGCGCCGTGGCTGAAGGCTAGCGCGGACGACATCACCCACTGGCCGCCGCGCACCGTCCCCCCCCAGCGTCGCGTGGCGCGTCTGGCGAGCCGGCGAATCGCTCGGATCACCAACAAGGCGCCGAGCGCGCCCAGCGCGGGGGCGGCCGCGAGTGCGATCAGGGTGCCGAAGACGCCAACCGGGTGCCAGCCGTCGAAACCGCCCCAATTGACGGCATTGATCCCGCCCTCGACCAGGGCAGCGCCCACCAGCCCGCCGACCAGGGCATGGCCAGAGCTTGATGGGAGCCCCAACCGCCAGGTGAGGAGATTCCAGGCCCCCGCGGCCGCGAGTCCCGCCCCGATCACGTCGGTCGCGGCGGATGGGTCCACAGTGACGATCCCGCCGATCGTGTCGGCAACGGCGGCACCGACGAACAGCGGGCCCAGGAGGTTGAAAACGGATGCCAGGACTATCGCCTGAAAGGGCGTTGCGGCGCGCGTGGCGACGAGCGTCGCGATCGCGTTGGATGCGTCGTGCAGGCCATTCGTGATCGCGAACGCAAGGGCGAGCAGAATCGCGATTACGAGCCCGGCATCCATTTGGCGACTCTATGCGCCATCCGACTACGTGGCGCGCCGCTGCGAGTGGCGAAGGCAGCTCGACCCCGACGCCGCCGGCTGATGGGAACCGGCACGGCGGCCGATACGCTGGGCGCCGTGACCGTGATCGCCACGGTGGTCGGGGCCTTCCTGGTGGTCGTCGCCCTGCGCGACGTCTTCGACACGCTCCTCCACCCCCATGGCCGTGGCGTCGTCAGCCAGGGGCTGATCCGCGGGGTGTGGCGTACGATGCGAATGGCGGTGAGGGGGAACCATGCCGGGCTCTCCCTCGCGGGGCCCCTGGCGTTCATCAGCGTGATCGCGGTGTGGGGTGCGCTCGTGGTCGTCGGGTTCGCGCTCATCCTCTGGCCCCACTTTCCCGAGGGATTCGCCGGGGCGGGTATCGGGGTCGAAGACCGCGATGGCCTGGGAAACGCGGTCTACCTCTCGATGGTGAACCTCACGAGCCTCGGATACGGTGACATCGTCGCCACGGGGGATCTGCTGCGCTATCTCGGGCCGTTGGAGACGCTGATCGGCCTCGGCCTGCTGACGGCGAGCATCTCATGGATCCTCTTCCTGTACCGGGTTCTCTCCGATTACCGCTCACTCTCGCACGAGATCTCGGTACTTCTCGACGCTGAGCGCAGGAGCGGGACCGAGTTGGCGGAGATCGAGCCGGCCGTCGCCGCGAGGGTGCTGGCGGACCTCACCTCGAGGGTCATCGCGATGCGCGACGACCTCGTCCACTCGCCGATCGCGTACTACTTCCATCCCCGCGACGCGAGGCACGCCCTTCCGGTGTTGCTCCCGAGGCTGATCGAGGTCGTGGACGAATGCTCCGGTGAGGAGCGCGCCCGCGCGCTGCGCTTCCAGGCGGCGATGCTCCGGCAGTCCCTCGACGACCTCCTTGAGACGATCGCTGACGACTTCGTGGACGTTCCGGCCGGAGACGCCGCCGAGGCGCTTGCCGCCTATCGCCGGGACCATCTCTGGGTCACGGGCTAGCGCTCGATCTCCTTCGGGCAGAAGGAAGGGATAGGGCCGATGCCTCAAGCGAAGCTCCCAGGCTCGGTCGAGGCGGCGGATCCGCAGGAGCATCGCCCATAGGCGGGCGTCCGATCGGTAGTAGCGGTGCACCTCGGCGGCGGTGAGCGGACGCTCCAGTTGGCCGGCGACCTGCTCCAGAAAGGCCGGCGGGCAAGGTTCTAGCTCCGCCGCAGCCCGGCTTCAATCCGGCGAAGCGCCCGCCGCAGCAGCGGCCGTCGCTGCGCGCGGGAGCCCAGGCGGTGCATCGACCCGACGGTCTGGCGCTCGAATGCATCTAGATGAGTGGCCAGAGCGAGGAAGACCTGGGCCGTCGTCAGCGCATCGCCGTCGGCGTGGTGGGGGCGGTGGACGGGGAGGCCCAGCGCGCGGGCGAGCTCCGATAGGCCGATCGGCTCACGCAGGGGAGGGGACTGGCCGCGGTGGCGGCGGAGGCAAAGCGCCAGCGCCGCGGTGTCGACTATCGGATTGCGCAACTCGAGCCCCTGGCTGGCAAGCGCCGCGCTCAAGAAGGCCTTCTCGACAGCGGCGACATGGGCGACCAACGCCCGGCCGGTGATCGCCTCGAGCAGCCCGTCCAGAGCCTCGGAGAGCGGAGGGGC
>JBBPIK010000040.1:2492-22688 GCA_038040415.1 Actinomycetota bacterium | reverse complement strand
CTGTCGCGGTCCCACGCCACCACGGTCTCGCGCTGGTTGGTGATGCCGATGCCCGACAGGTCGCGGCCACTTATCCCGGCCGAGTCCAGCGCCTCCCTGCCCACGCGCCGGGTGACATCCCATATCTCGCTCGCGTCATGCTCGACCCATCCCGGCCGCGGGAAGTGCTGGCGGAACTCGCTGTAGGCGCGCCCGGCGGGAGCGCCCTCGGCGTCGAAGACGATCGCCCTGGAGCCCGTCGTGCCCTGATCGATGGCAAGAATCACGGCGCAAGCCTATGCCCGGGGCTCCCGGTATCGTCCGGCCGCCCCAGGCCCGCGACCAGGAGGAAAGCTTGCCCAACGTTGAGGCGCACATCACCGGCACCGTCTGGAAGATCGAATGCGAGGTCGGCGACGAGATCGAGGAGGGCGACACCGTCGCGATCCTCGAATCGATGAAGATGGAGATGCCCGTTGAGGCCGAGGATGACGGGAAGGTCACGGAGATCAAGTGCCAGGAGGGCCAGTCGGTGAGCGAGGGCGACGTACTAGTGGTTCTCGAGTAGTGGCCACCGAGCCCGCCTCCGGCAAGCTCGTCCAGGACGAGCCGGCTGAGGGCGTCACCCGCCTGCGCATCGACAACGAGGCGCGCCGCGGAGCCCTGGATCACGAGATCCTCGACGCGCTCGCCGACAGCGTCCGCTCACTGGACGCCCGCTGCCTTCTGCTCACCGGCACGGGCACGATGTTCTCGGCCGGCTACGACCTCGGCAACCTCGACGAGCAGGAGTTCGAGGAGGACGCCGAGCGGCTGGTGGCCCACCCGTTCCACTCTGCCATCGAGGCGCTGGAGGCCTTTCCCTACCCCGCGATCGCCGCGCTCAACGGCCACGCGATAGGAGGCGGGCTCGAGCTGGCCCTCACCTGCGACATCCGCATCGCCGCGCGCGGCGCGAAGGTCGGGATGCCGCCGGCCAAGCTCGGCCTCACCTACTCCCACACCGGACTGCGCAAGTTCCTCGAGCTGTGCGGGCCCGAGCACACGGCCGAGCTGTTCTACGTCGGACGCAAAGTGGAGGCGGAGCGCGGCCGCGAGATCGGGCTCGTGGGGCACGTCGTGGAGCCGGAGGAACTGGAGGAGACCACGCTGGGCATGGCAGCGGAGATCGCGGCGAACGCCCCCCTCTCGCTCGCCGGGAACAAGCGGGTCATCCGCACGCTGCGGGCCCACGAGGGCGCGCTGCCCGCCGACATCGAGCGGGAGCTCGTGGAGCTGCGCGAGTCCTGCTTTCGGTCCGAGGACTTCCGCGAGGGCGTGCGCGCGTTCGGCGAGAAGCGCGAGCCGGAGTGGAGGGGTCGCTAGTGCCGGCGACCGACCCGGCCGTCCACCCACTCGCCGAGCGTGCCGATCGCATAGCCCACGCTGTGCGCGGCGCGCCCCGCCGGACCGCTGTGCAGAGGTTCGATGGCGGCGTCGGGCTCGGCCCCCTGCTCCACCGCCGCTTTGCGGGCCGCCGACTCATGACGCTTGAGCTTCCGCTCCCAGCGCCCGCAGAACTCGGCCAGCTCGGAGTCGCCCCGCGAGTCGGCCACCGTGGCCAGGTAGGCCAGCAGCGTGGTCACGTGCTGGGCGTCCTCCACGGCTAAGCGCAGCGCCTGGCCGCGCTCCAGGAACGGGTTGCGCCCCAGCCGGGTGGCCGCGATACCGCGTCCCGCCGACTTCGCCGCCGGCCGGGCGTGCAGGCCGTAGCGCGCCGTCTGGGGCTCGAGCGCTGAGAACAGCTCCAGGGCGGCTGCGGCACCCTTCTCGAACGTGAGTGCGGCGAGCGAGCCTGCGTCCAGCCGGGATGCGAGGCTGTTCCAGTGGTCGGTCAGGGCCCGGCTGTACGCGTACAGCTCGCGATAGCCACGGTTCTCGGCCGGGTGCAGTTGGCGCGCCACCCATCGATCCTCTCAGACCCCCGCGCCCGGGGAGGCATGGCTCCGTCCGACCTCCCGCCTAGCTTGCCGTCAGGTCCATTTGCTACCGGAAGGCCGAGCTTGCCGCCGCTCATCACCCACGAGGAAGCACTGCAGTTGGGCGAGACCTCCGATCACGCCGAGATCGAGGTGCTCGTCGACCGGGCCTGGGAGGCGCGGGTCGAGAACTTCGGCGATTCCACCGACATGTGCTCGCTGGTCAACGCCAAGTCGGGCGGCTGCGCGGAGGACTGCGGCTTCTGCGCCCAGTCGCGCTTCGCGGAGGCCGACACGCCGATGCACGCGATGATGACCCCAGAGCAGATCCTCGAGCACGCGCGCGCGGCCGAGGCCGCCGGAGCGCACCGGTTCTGCATGGTCACGCAGGGCCAGGGGCTGTCCAAGCGCGACTTCGAAAACGTGGTCGAGGGCGCGAAGCTGGTGGCCGAGCACACCAACCTCAAGCGCTGCGCCTCGATCGGCCACATGTCGGTCAAGCGCGCGATGGCCCTCAAGGACGCGGGCATCCAGCGTGTGCACCACAACGTGGAGACCGCCGAGAGCTACTACTCGGAGGTGACCAGCACCGTCCGCTACGAGGGCCGGCTGCGCACGATCGACGCCGTTGAGCAGGCGGGTCTGGAGACCTGCGTGGGCGGCATCCTCAATTTGGGCGAATCGCGCGAGCAGCGCGTGGAGATGGCGTTCCAGCTGGCGAAGATCGACCCCACCAGCGTCCCGATCAACATGCTTAACCCGCGCCCGGGCACCAAGTTCGGCGACCGCGACTACATGGACCCGTGGGAGGCGGTCAAGTGGATCGCGATCTTCCGGCTGATCCTGCCCGCAGCGCTGTTCCGGCTCTGTGGCGGGCGCGTGGAGAACCTCGGCGAGCTCCAGCCACTGGCCGTGAAGGCCGGGATCAACGGAGTGATGATGGGCAACTTCCTCACCACCCTGGGCAACGAGCCCGAGGACGACAGGGCGATGTTCGAAGAGCTGGGGCTCAACGTGGCCCGCCAGGACGACAACGGCGCCAACCCGCGCCCGGACAACCGCTCGGGCTGGCTGGAGGGCGATGCGCCCCGCACCCCGGTCGACGACCTGGTGGACCGCCAGGACCAGGCCCCCTTCTGGAACCCCGAGCGCCAGCTTCGCCGCGTGCGCAAGTCGTCGGTGCCCCCCCGCCCCGACGGCGCGCCGAATGTTGGTGCTTCGAAGGATTCGGCATCCCTGCCAAATCCTTCCGTCGGCCTCGAGGTGATCCAAGTGGAAGGTGACGAGGAGGCCGCGTGACCGACGACATCGAGACCGCGCTGGACGACCTCCGCGACCGCGGCCTGTACAGGCGCATGCGCATGGTCTCCGGGCCCCAGGGCCCGCGCGTCCTGCTCGACGGCAAGCCGGTGCTGCTGCTGTGCTCGAACAACTACCTCGGCCTGGCCGACCACCCGCGCGTGCGCGAGGCGGCCGCCGAGGCGTCGATGCGCTACGGCGCGGGCGCCGGCGCCTCGCGGCTGGTGTCGGGCACGATGCGCATCCACCGCCGGCTGGAGGAGCGCCTCGCCGAGTTCAAGGGCTGCGAGCGCGCGCTGCTGTTCGGCTCGGGCTACCTGGCCAACGTCGGCACCATCCAGGCCCTTGCGCGGTCGGGCGAGGTGGTCTTCTCGGACGCCCTCAATCACGCTTCGATCATCGACGGCTGCCGGCTGGCCGGCGCGGAGACGTTCGTCTACGACCACGCCGACCTCGACCACCTGGCCTGGGGCCTCGAGCAGGCCGAGGGCCGGGGCAGCCTGATCGTGACCGACGGCGTTTTCTCCATGGACGGCGACATCGCGCCCCTGGAGGGGATCGTCGAGCTGGCCCGCGAGCACGACGTCCGGATGATGGTGGACGACGCCCACGGTACCGGCACTCTCGGCCCGGGCGGGCGCGGCACCGTCGCCGCCGCCGGCCTTGAGGACGAGGTCGACGTGCTGGTGGGCACGCTGAGCAAGTCGCTCGGCTCCTATGGCGCGTACGTGTGCTGTGAGCGCCGCATCGCCAAGTACCTCGTGAACACGGCGCGCACGCTGATCTTCTCCACCGCCCTGCCACCCCCCGCTGTCGCCGCCGCGATGGCCGCGCTGGAGCTGCTGCAAGAGGAGCCGCGGCGCGTTGAGAAGGTGCAGCGCAACTCGGCGGTGCTGCGCGAGGCGCTCGCCGAGAAGGGACTGCCCGCGCCCCGGGGCGTCACGCCCGTGATCCCGCTGGTGATCGGGCACGCGGACGCAGCGGTGGCGGTCACCGAGCGCGCGCTCGGCCGCGGCGTGTTCGCCCAGGCCATCCGCCCGCCCACCGTTCCCGCGGGCACTTCACGGCTGCGTTTGACCGTGATGGCCTCACACACCAAGTCAGAGCTGCGCGAGGCCGCGAACACCATCGCCGCGGCGGTCCCCGCGGAGGCGCGCAAGATGATGGCTTGCCACGCCCTGGAAGCACAGCCCGTCGCAAACAGCGGCCGGGTGTTCGACCGCCTCGCCGGCGCCGCCTGAGCCCGGCGGCGGCTGGGAGCGCCTGCCGGTGTCCTCGGGTCTCGCCTTGGCCCACCAAGGCTTCGACCCTGCGTCCTTGGCAGGCACTCCCAGCCCCCCGCCGGGCGGTTAGCTGTTGCGCGGGATCTTCGTAACCGGGACCGACACGGGCGTTGGCAAGTCGGTGCTGGCTGCGGCGATCTGCGCGGCGCTGGCGCGGCAGGGCGCGCGCGTGGCCGCATTCAAGCCGGTGGTCACCGGCACCGACGATCCCCCCGGGGAGTGGCCGCCCGACCACGAGCTGCTCGCGGCACAGACCGGCCAGCAACCCGCCGAGGTCACTCCGCGCACGTTCGGCCCCGGCGTGTCCCCGCATTTGGCCGCCGAGATGGGGGGCGAGAGGGTCGACCCCGAGGAATTCGCCGCCGGTGCCCGCCGGGCCGCGGAGGGCGCGGACATGCTGGTCTGCGAGGGAGTGGGCGGCCTGATGGTGCCGCTCGCGCGCAACTACCTGGTGCGCGATCTGGCGGTGGAGTTGGGGCTGCCTCTCGTGGTGGTGGCGCGGCCCGGCCTGGGCACGATCAGCCACACGCTGCTCACGGTGTCGGCGGCACGCAACGCCGGGCTGCCGGTGGCCGGCGTGGTGATCACGCCGTGGCCCGCCGAGGCCGACGCGCTGTGCGTCTCCAACCGCGAGACCATCGAGCGGCTGTCCGGCGTGACGGTGAGTGCGCTGCCCCCCACGGAGCCGGGGACTCTCGCCGAGGCGGGCGCGGGCCTGCCCCTCGACGACTGGATCTGAGGCGCCACTACGCTGTGGCCGGCATGGACGACCGAGCCCAAAGCCGGCAGCGGGAGCAAGAGGACGACAGGCCGGAGATGCTGGTGAAGCTCCAGGAGCGCAAGGAGCGCCACGCGGAGCGAGGCCTGCCCGCCCGCATCGGCGTCGTGGTGATCGGCGTGGTCCTGGTGATCTTGGGGATCTTCCTGTTGGGACCCGGCATCCCGGGACCCGGCATCGTGGTCATCCTGATCGGCCTGAGCTTCCTCGCGCTGGAGTTCGACCGCGCCGAGCGGTTGCTCGAGAAGGTGATCGTGTGGGCGGACAACGCCAAGGAGCGGGCCGAGAACGCACCACGGAGCCAGAAGATCGCCACAGGCGTGATCGCGGCGCTGCTGCTCGCCGGCTTCGTGGTCTGGGCCATCCTCGACGACATCCCGCTGCTGCCGATCGTCTAACCGGCGCAGTAAGGGCCATCGGGCTGGCGCAACAGTCTCGCTGGGTAGCGGCCGGCGCCCGCCCTACCCCTCGCTCACTGGAGGGCCGGCCGCGCGGGCTCTGGCCGCCTGGCGGGTAAGCGGCTTCTTGCCCCAGCGTGTTTGGAGGCCGTAGTCGATCAACCCGGGCATGTAGTCCTGCGGTGGGGGTGGCTCAGTGCCGTTTGGGAGCAGGCCACGCGCGCGCCGGTCGCCGAAGCGGGTGTGGATGTCGAAGTAGGGCTCAAAGACAGCCGCCGGGTGGTCGGGGCCCAGCGTCCCGGGGGCCGTCAGGTTCGGGGGCTCGCGGTCGAGGGCGCCGCAGGTGTGCTCGATCAGCTCGGCGACTGTCAGCGCGCGCTCGCCGGCGACAGCGTGGAACGCGCCGGCGGCCCCGGGCTCATAGAGAGCGCGGTCGATGACCTCGGCGACGTAGTCGACGGGCACGAGGTCGACGACCCCTTCGGGATCGGCTGGAATCTCGGTGAACAGGCCACGGGCGAAAGCCTGGAGTGGCCAGTAGATGACGTTGAACGTCGAAGTCCAGCCGCCGCGGGCCTCGCCGACGACGACGCTCGGGCGCACGATTGCCCATGGCAGGCCGGACGCGGCGATCGCCTGCTCACCTTCCCACTTGGTCTGTTCGTAGGTATTGCGAAAGCCGTCCCCGGGAGCCTCCTGGTCTTCGTCGAACGGGCCGGCCAGGCGTCCGCAGACATAGGCCGTAGAGACGTGCACGAACCGTTCCAGGCCGCTCATCTCATGCGCCAGCTCGAGCACGCGGCGGACGCCCTCGACGTTGATCTCGCGCGCTTCGGGCAGCGGGAGCGTGAACTCGACCGATGCGGCGCAGTGCACGACACGGTCGGTCGCGGCGATGATCGCGCGCCGGTCGGCCGCGTTGAGCCCGAGCTCGGGCTCGGTGAGCTCGGCGCGCACGGGGCGCAGCCGCGAGGCGCTGGCGGGCGGGTCGTCGTAGAGCTGTGCCAGCAGCTTGGTGACGCGCTCATCCGCCTCTTCGGCATCGCGGGCGCGCACCGCGACGAAGATGTCCGGGCCCTCGTCGCGCTCGAGCAGCCGTCCGATCAGCTCCATCCCGAGGAAGCCGGTGCCGCCGGTGAGAAAGACCGCGTCGCTCATGCCAGCGGGGCGCCCATCGCGTGGTAGCCACCGTCGACGTGGATTATCTCACCGGTCACGCCACGCGAGGCGTCGGACATCAGGTAGCAGACCGTTCCCGCGACCGAGGACGGATCGTTGACGTCCCAGCCGAGCGGAGCTTGCTTCGGCCACTCGGCGGCGAGCGTTTGGAAGCCCGCGATCCCGCCTGCGGCGGCGGTCTCGATCGGCCCCGCCGACACGAGGTTCACTCGCACGCCGCGCGGGCCGAGGTCGCGGGCCAGGTAGCGCGCGACCGCTTCGAGCGCGGCCTTGGCGACCCCCATCCAGTCATAGACGGGCCACGCCACCGAGGCGTCGAAGTCGAGGCCCACCACGCTGCCGGCCTCGGCTTCCTCGAGCAGGGGTGCGAGCGATACGGCGAGCGCCTTGAGCGAGTACGCGCTGGTGGTGAAGGCCTGGACGGCGCTCTCGGGCGGCGTGTCGAGGAAGTTTCCGCCGATGGCGTCCTCGGGGGCGAAGGCGATCGCGTGCAGCACGCCGTCGAGCGCTCCCCAGCGCGAGCCCAGCTCGTCCGCCACGGCGGCGAAGTCCTCGGGCTTGTTGACGTCCAGCTCGAGCACGTCGGGCGGCCCGGGCAGGCGCTTCGCGGCCCGTTCGGTCAAACTGCGCGCCCGGCCGAAGCTCGTCAACACGACCTCGGCTCCCTGCTGTTGGGCCTGCTCGGCGACCGCATAGGCGATCGATTGCTTGGTCATGAGCCCCGTGATCAGCAGACGCTTGCCCTCGAGGGTCATCGCGGCACCGTCCCTTCGTCCGCGGCGGGCTGCCCAGGCTCGTGTGCGGCCGGCTCGGGCTCGGGCTCGGCTTCGGGGTCATCCTCACCTCGCACCACCGCCTCGACCTTGGCCCTGATCACGAGCTCGTCGTGCTGGTTGAGGATCCGCCACTCCCATGCCTCGAGGCCGCGGCCCTCGTCCGGTCGCACGAGCTTGGCCTCGACGCGGATCGTGTCCCCGATCCGCACCGGCCGCTTGAAGACGACGTCCTCGACGCGGCGTAGCGCCACGATCCGGTCGGGGTCAAGCGCCACCAGCCCGAGGGCGTAGGAGAGCACCAGCATCCCGTGCGCAACGATGCCGCCAAACGGACCTGCCTCGGCCCACACGGCGTCGGTGTGCTGGGGATGATGATCGCCGGTCAACCCCGAGAACGCGACGATGTCGGCTTCGGTGATCGTTCGCCCGCGGCTTGCGACGGCGAGGCTCATGCAGCTTCCAGGCAGAGCACCGCGTTGTGCCCACCGAAGCCGAAGGAGTTCGAGATCGCACGCAGCGGCCTTCCATTGCTCTCGAGCGTCCTGGCGTCGCCGGGCACGTAGTCCAGGTCGCAGTCCTCGTCGCGCTCCTCCCAGCCGATCGTGGGCGGGGCGATCCCGCGCCGCAGCGCGAGCGCCGTGGCGGCCGCCTCGACCGCACCGGCGGCGCCGAGCGTATGCCCGATCGCCGACTTCAGCGAGGAGACGGGAATCTCGCGGGCCCGCTCCCCGAGCGCGCGCTTGAGCGCCTCGGTCTCCGAGCGGTCGTTGAGCTGGGTCGAGGTCCCGTGGGCGTTCACCCAGTCCACGCCGTCCGGCCCGATATCCGCGTCCGCGAGCGCGAGCGCGATCGCGCGCGAGGCTCCTTCGCCCGAGGGCTCGGGCGCGGTCAGGTGGTGGGCGTCGGCCGTCGCGCCGTAGCCGGCCAAGTAGCCGAGCACTTCTGCGCCACGCTCCCGTGCGCCCTCCTCCGACTCAAGCACGAGCGCCGCCGCCCCCTCGCCCATCACGAAGCCGTCGCGGCGGGCGTCAAACGGGCGCGAGGTACCGCTGGGCGAGGTTGCGCCCATCCCGACGAAGGCCGCCTGCGACAGCGGTGTGATGCCGGCCTCGGCACCGCCCACGACGCACGCCTCCACGTCGCCGTGCTGCACCATGCGCAGCCCGGCGCCGATTGCGTGGGCACCCGCGGCGCAGGCCGACACCGTTCCATAGCACTGTCCCTTCAAGCCGTGACGCATCGCGACGACCCCGGAGGCCGCGTTGGCCATCATCATCGGCACGGCGAGCGGTGAGACCGCCTCGGCACCGCGCACGCGCAGCACCTCGAGCTGCTCCTCGATCGTGCCTATGCCGCCGATCCCCGTGCCCATCACGCAGCCGACGCGCTCGGGATCCACCGATGGCCCGTCCTCCCAGCCCGCCTGGGTGAGCGCCTCGTCGCAGGCGACGATGGCGAGCTGCGTGAAGCGGTCCGCGCGCCGCGCCTCCTTGATCGAGAGGTGCTCCGTGGGCTCGAACTCGCGGCAGCGGCCGAGTCCGTCGTCGATGCCCGACTCGCCGGCCGACCAGCGCTCGATCAGCGTCTCGGCGCCGACGCCGAGTGGCGTCAGCGCCCCGATCCCGGTGATCACGACGCGCTGCGTCACGACTTGGCGCGTTCCGCGACGAAGTCGACCGCGTCCCCGACGGTTTTGAGCTCCTTCATGTCCTCCTCTTTCATCTTCACGCCGTACTCCTCCTCGACGATCTGTGCAAGCTCGACGAGATCGAGCGAGTCGACGTCGAGCGCTTCCCAGTTGGCGTCGCGCTTGATCTGGTCGCGCTCGGCGCCAAAGCTCTCAAGCGCGGCGGTCATGCGCTCCTCGATCTGTTCCTTGTTGGCCGTCGGCATTTCAGTTGATCCTTTCAGGCGGTCATTCCGCCATCGACTGTCAGGGTCGTTCCGTTCACGTAAGAGGCTTCTTGCGAGACAAGGAAGCGGACGCACGCCGCGACCTCCTCGGGGGTGCCCGCCCGCCGGGCGGGGATGGCCTGCAGCATTTCGTCGCCGATGTCCTTGGTCAGCTCGGTCTCGACCAGACCCGGCGCCACGGCGTTGACGGTCACCGACCGGCGCGCGACCTCCGCCGCGACCGTGCTGGTGAAGGCGATCAGGCCGGCCTTTGAGGCCGCGTAGTTTGCTTGGCCCGGGTTCGCACGTTGGCCGACGATCGAGGAGATGTTGACGATGCGCCCGAAACGAGCCCTCATCATCCCTCTCAGCGCCCGCCGCGTGAGGCGAAAGGCCCCCGAGAGGTTCGTCGCGAGCACCTTGTCCCAGGCCTCGTCCTCCATCTGCGGCGCCAGTCCGTCGACGCGCACGCCGGCGTTGTTGACGAGGACGAGCACGGGCCCGAAGCGCTCCTCGAGCGGCGGGAAGAGCGCGTCCGCCGCGTCCCGATCGCTCACGTCCGCCTGGATGGCCAGCGCCTGGCCCCCGGCCGCCTCGAGCTGTGAGACCACCTCCTCGGCGCCATCGGAGTCGCTGCGATAGTTGACGCCCACGGCCCAGCCGTCCTCGGCTAGGCCGCGGGCGATCGCCGCTCCGATCCCGCGCGAGGCGCCGGTCACAAGCGCGCAGCCCTCGGGCCTGCCGACGGCGCTATCCACGAGCGGCCCCCGCCGGCTCCGCGGCGACGATCTCGACACCCTCGAGCGTGCGTCGCACGAGACCGGCAAGCGCCCTCCCCGGCCCCGGCTCCTCGAACCTACGCCCACCAGCCGCGTAGAGAGCGTGCAGAACCTCGACCCAACGCACCGGCTCCACCAGCGCCTCAGCGAGCCGCTCCCGGACATCGTCAAACGGCGCCGCGGTCACACACGAGAACACCGGCGCGCGCGGGGCGCGCAACTCGACGTTCTGCAGGAAGGAGAGGAAGGGCTCGACCGCGTCTGCCATCAGCGGCGAGTGAAAGGCGCCGCTGATCGGCAGCCGCTTGGCGCGTTTTCCCTCCTCACGAACCTCGGCCTCCGCCGCCTCGATGCCGGGAAGCGGCCCCGACAACACCACTTGGTCCGGCGAGTTGTCATTCGCGACGGCCAGCCCGTGGCGATCGGCGATCGGCTCCGCCTCCCCGCGCCCGGCCCGGATCGCGAGCATCGCGCCCCCGGTTCGGGCCGCGGTCGCCTCCATCAGCCGGCCGCGCTCGGCAACCAGGCGCAACCCATCCTCCTCGCTCAACGCCCCCGCCGCCGCAAGCGCCGTGATCTCCCCCATCGAATGCCCCGCATAGAGATCGGCCTTCGGACGCCCTGCGCTCTCAAGACCGGCCAGGGCAGCACAGTAGATCGCAGGCTGGTCAAAGCGCGTGCCCTCCCCCACCCGTGCAAACGGATCCTCGCCCACCGCCACCGCCGCAAGCTCAAGCAAATCCGGACGCAAACGAGCGACGGTCTCAACCATGTCGGGCTCCTGGCTGCCCTGACCCGGAAAAAGAAGAACGAGATGGCTCATGTCCCCTGTCCAAGACTATGCAACTCGGGCGGTCCTTAGCGGTCCGCCTTCGCGTAGCGGACACCGCCGCCCGGGCTCTGATTCACTGACCGAATGGCGCGATTGCGACTCCACTGACGTTGCGACGTTCGGAAGGTGACGCCGACGTGACCCGCGTCGCGATCATCAACCGCGGCGAGGCCGCCGTGCGCCTCATCCGCGCGGTGCGCGAGCTCAACTTGGAGCACGGCGGCGGGATGCGATCGATCGCCTTCCACACGGAAGCCGAGCGGCGAGCGATGTTCGTACTCGAGGCCGACGAGGCAATTCTCATCGGGGGTGGGAAGAGCCCTTACCTCGACCACGGCGAGCTCGAGCGGGCGCTCCGCGAAAGCAAGGCCGACGCGGCTTGGGTCGGGTGGGGCTTCGTTGCCGAGGATCCCGCCTTCGCCGAGCTGTGCGCCCGCATCGGCGTCGTTTTCGTCGGCCCGCCGCCCGACGTCATGCGCCGCCTCGGCGACAAGGTCGGGGCCAAGCTGTTCGCCGAGCAGGCCGGCCTGCCGGTGGCCTCCTGGAGCCGCGCGCCAGTGGAGACGGCAGACGCCGCAATCGAACACGCTCGGGCGATCGGCTATCCGGTGATCATCAAGGCCTCTGCCGGGGGCGGTGGGCGCGGCATCCGCGTGGCAACTTCCGAGGCCGAGCTCGCGCCCGCGTTCGAGGGCGCACAGGCCGAGGCGCTGCGCTCCTTCGCCGACGCGACGATCTTCATCGAGCGCCTGGTCACAGGCGCGCACCACGTCGAGGTCCAGGTCATCGCCGACCATCACGGCACGGTCTGGGCAGCGGGCGTGCGGGACTGCTCGATCCAGCGCCGCAATCAGAAAGTGATCGAGGAGTCGAGCTCGCCGGCCCTCAGCGCCGGGCAGGAGGGCGAGCTGCAGGCTGCGGCCGTCAACCTGGCCCGTTCGGCCGGCTATCGCAACGCCGGGACCGTCGAGTTCCTCTACCAGCCCGACGAGAAGACCTTCTCCTTCCTCGAGGTCAACCCCCGGCTTCAGGTCGAGCATCCCGTCACGGAGATCACGACGGGACTCGACCTCGTGAAGCTACAGCTCCGTGTGGCCATGGGCGCGCGCCTGGACGGCGAGCCGCCGGCCGCGAGCGGTCACGCGATCGAAGCCCGGCTCAATGCCGAGGACCCCGAACGCGACTTCGCCCCGTCCCCGGGGATTGTCGAGCTCCTCAGGCTTCCCTCCGGCCCGGGGGTGCGGGTCGAAACGGGCGTCGCCGAGGGCGATGCCATCCCCCCCGAGTACGACTCGATGATCGCCAAGGTCATCGGCTGGGGGCGAGACCGTGCGGAGGCGAGAGCGCGGCTGCTCCGAGCCCTCGGCGAGACGACCGTGGTCGTGCGTGGGGGAACGACGACCAAGGCCTTCCTGCTCGACCTTCTCGACCGTCCGGAGATGGTCGCCGGCACCGCCGACACCGGCTGGCTCGACCGCCTCGTCGCCTCGAACGGCCACATCCCCACGCGTCACGCCGACGTTGCTCTGCTCGGCGCCGCGATCGACATCTACGACGCCGAGCAGAGGTTCGAGCGCCTCGGCTTCTATGCCGCCGCCAGTCGCGGCCGGCCTCAGGCCGCGCACGAGATCGGACGGACGGTGGAGCTCCGCCATCGCGGCCAGACCTACCGCCTGGCGGTCGCCCAGGCGGGCCCGCGCCGCTACAGGATCGAGGCCGAGGGCGTGACAATCGAGGTTGAGGTCGAGCCCCTCCGCCGCTTCGCGCGCCGGCTTTCGATCGGCGGGAGAGCATTCAGGATCGACTCCGTCACCGACGGTCCGGATCACCTCGTGGAAGTCGAGGGCGTGGCCCATCGCGTGTCTCGAGACGAGGGGGGCGTCGTCCGGGCCCCGGCGCCGGCGCTCGTCGTGGCCGTGAACGTTGCCCCGGGCGACGAGGTGGAGGCGGGGTCGCCGGTTGCGCTCCTGGAGGCGATGAAGATGGAGATGACGATCGTGGCCACGCATGCCGGGCGGGTGCGGGAGGTCCTCGTAGCCGGCAACGTCCACGTCGAAGCGGGAGCGCCGCTGGTGAGCGTAGAGCCCGAAGCCGTGGAGGGGGCGGCGGCGGCGGCCGACGCGCCGCGGATCGGCTTCGACGCGCTGGTGCGCCCCACCGAGTCCGGTGCCCGGCTTCGCGCGCGCGAGCACCTGGATGCCCTCCGCAGCCTGATCATGGGCTTTGACGTAAGTGTGGAGGAAGCCCGAAGGCTCGTCGCCGAGTTCGAGCGGGCCCGAGACCAGCTGCCTCCCGACGACCCCGAGGTGCTTCACGGCGAGCTCGAGGTCCTCACGATCTTCGCCGACCTGGCTGAGCTGTCCCGCAACTGGCCGGCGACCGCGCGGGAGGAGCTCGAAGAGGAGGAAGGCGAACGCGTCCGTAGCCCCCGCGAGCACTTTCGCTCCTACCTCCACTCACTCGATCTCGAACGCGAGGGCCTGCCCGAAACGTTCCGCGCCAGACTCACACGCGCGCTGGCCCGCTACGGCGTGCACGATCTCGAGCGGGGGCCCGAGCTCGAGGAGGCGGTCTACCGGATCTTCCTCGCCCACCAGCGCGCGCCGTCCCAGGTTCCGGCAGTGATGGCGCTCCTCGACCGACGCCTCCAGTACGCCGACGCGCTGCCCGAGCCACTGCGGGACGAGCTCCATGAGACCCTCGACCGGCTGATCGTCGCCGCGCAGCTGCGCTATCCGGTGGTGGGCGAGCTCGCCCGGAGCGTGCGTTTCCGCGTGTTCGACCAGCCCGTGATAGAGCAGGCCCGCGAGCTGGGCTTTGCCGCCGTGCGAGAGCAGCTCAGCTACCTCGCCGCCCATCCCGACGCCCCCGACTACGCCGACCGCATCGAGGCGCTCGTCGAAAGCCCGCAGCCACTCATCCGGCTGCTGGCGGAGCGGATAGGTGGAGAGGACGGCGACGAGCCGATGCTCGAGCTCCTCACGCGCCGGTACTACAAGCCCTATCCGCTCGAAGAGGTGCGCTCGCACGTCCGCGACGAATGCCAGTTGCTCACCGCCCGTTACACGGCCGACGGGCAACCTGTGCAGCTGATCAGCGCGCTCACCGAGCCCTCGGAGCTGCCCGCGGCGGCCAAGGCCGTCGCCGGGCTCGCGTCCGACGCTCGGTGCTCGGAGGCCGTCGTCGACTTCTACCTCTCTTGGAGCGAGGCGCGACCGCCCGGCACCGATGCCATGGCCGCCGAGCTACTCGCGATCATCGGCGCGGCGGAGCTACCCCCGACGGTGGCAAGGGTGGCGGTGGCCGTGAGCGGCCTGGGCGGGGCCGCCGTGCATTACTTCACGTTCCGGCTGGCCGAGGACGGCTTCCAGGAGGAGCGCGTCACCCGCGAGCTTCACCCGATGATCGCGCGGCGGCTGAATCTCTGGCGGCTCTCGGAGTTCGACCTCACGCGGCTACCCGCGGTCGAGGACGTCCACCTCTTCAACTGCGCCGCCCGCGAGAACCCCTCCGACGAGCGCCTCGTGGCGCTGGCCGAGGTGCGCGACGTCACCGCGGTGCGTGACGCGTCAGGGCGGCTCACCGCTCTGCCCGAGCCCGAGCGCGTTCTGGCCGCGTGCCTGGACAGCATCCGCCGTGCCCAGGCCCAGCGTCCTCCCAATCGGCGGCTGCACGGAAACCAGGTGCTGCTCTTCATCTGGCCGCCGATAGAGGTTCCGCTCGACGAGCTGCTTGCCTTCACCCGGACGCTGGCTCCGCTCACGACTGGGCTGGGGCTCGAGGTGGTGTCGATCGAGGCGCGCGTCCCCGCTCCGCCAGACGGCGAGTTGCGTCCCATGGCGCTCGGTTTCTCCTACCAGGCCGGCGCGGGGGTCACGCTCTCCGTTGCAGAGCCGCCGACCGAGCCGATGTCGCCCCTCGACGAGTACGCCGAGAAGGTGCTGCGCGCGCGGCGGCGCGGAACGGTATACCCGTACGAGCTGGTCCCCCTCTTGATTCGCGAAGGCGGGACATTCACCGAGTACGACCTCGACGAGGACGACCGCCTGGTCCCGGTCGAGCGCCCCTTCGGCGGCAACAGCGCCGGGATCGTCGTAGGAGTGGTGCGGACGGTCACCGACCGCTACCCCGAGGGGATGGCGCGCGTCGCACTCTTCGGCGATCCGACCAAGGCGCTCGGCGCGATCGCCGAGCCCGAGTCCGTTCGGATCATTCGCGCGCTCGACCTCGCCGAGGAGATGCAAGTGCCCGTCGAGTGGCTCGCGGTGTCGGCCGGGGCGAAGATCTCGATGGAAAGCGGCTCGGAGAACATGGACTGGATCTCACGCGTGCTGCGCCGCCTGATCACGTTCACCCAGGCAAGGGGCGAGGTCAACGTCGTCGTCGCCGGGATCAACGTCGGCGCTCAGCCTTACTGGAACGCCGAAGCGACGATGCTCTTGCACACGCGCGGCATCCTTGTCATGACGCCCGACAGCGCCATGGTGCTCACCGGCAAGCAGGCGCTCGACTACTCGGGCGGTGTCTCGGCCGAGGACAACTTCGGGATCGGCGGCTACGACCGGATCATGGGGCCCAACGGCCAGGCCCAGTACTGGGCTGAGGATCTGGCCGCGGCATGCGAGATCCTGTTCGCCCACTACGAGCACACCTTCGTCTCGCCCGGCGAGCGCTTTCCGCGGCGCGCGCCGACGACCGACCCTGTCGACCGCGACGTCCGCAGCTTCCCGCACCGCGCCCCGACCGGCGAATTCCGGATCGTCGGCGACATCTTCTCGGAGGAGACGAACCCCGAGCGCAAGAAGCCCTTCGACATCCGCACGGTGATGCGAGCCGTCGCCGACCAAGACCACCCGCCACTCGAGCGCTGGGCGGCGATGGCTGCTGCCGAGAGCGCCGTCGTCTTCGACGCCCACCTGGGCGGCTATCCGGTGACCATGCTCGGCATCGAGTCCCAGCCGCTCCCCCGCAGCGGCTTCCTGCCCGCCGACGGACCTGACCAGTGGACGGCGGGGACGCTGTTCCCGCGCTCGTCGAAGAAGGTGGCTCGCGCCATCAACGCCGGCAGCGGCAACCGACCGGTGGTGGTACTGGCCAACCTCTCGGGCTTCGACGGCTCGCCCGAGTCGCTGCGCGAGCTGCAACTCGAGTACGGGGCCGAGATCGGCCGTGCCGTGGTCAACTTCGACGGCCCGATCGTCTTCTGCGTCGTCTCCCGCTACCACGGAGGAGCGTTCGTCGTCTTCTCCGGCACGCTCAACGACGACATGGAGGTGATCGCCGTCGAGGGCTCGTACGCGTCGGTGATCGGCGGCGCTCCGGCGGCCGCGACTGTCTTCGCGCGCGAGATCAGCAAGCGCACCGACGCCGATCCACGTGTGGTCGAGCACGAGGCTCGCCTCGATCAGGTGGACGACGACGAGCGAGCCCGGCTACGGGCCGAACTGGCCGAGATGAGCGCGACGGTTCGCTCAGAGAAGCTCGGCGAGGTGGCGGACGAGTTTGACGGCGTCCACAGCGTGGAACGGGCGCTCCGGGTCGGTTCGATCGACGCCATCATCCCCGCTGATCGGCTGCGGCCTCACATCATCGAGGCAGTCGAGCGAGGTATCGGGCGGACACTGGAGAGATGGCGAGCAGACAATGGCTCGACAGCTCGCGGCGGCCGTATTCTCTGAACGTGGCCGGGAGGAGCAGGAGGGCGCCGAGCTTCGGTTACGGTTGGGCGCCGAGTAGCTCGTCGAGCGAGCTGTCTAGGTCGGAGCCGAGCGCGTCGGCGTCCGGCAGCGTCAGCGAGTCGGCGTAGATGCCAAAGCAGGCTCGCCCGGCGACGGTGACAACGCCGATGGAAAGCGCGTGGCGGCTGGCGAGCGGCACGGCCGAGTGGGCCTCCCGCAGCCGGCAGCCGCACAGGTAGCGCGGCACGGCCGGGCCCGGCATGGTGGAGATCGTGAGGTTGAACAGCCGCGGGTGGGCGAATGCTTGCGCGAGCGCCCACTGCACCGGACCCGGGGTGCGCGTGGCGGCGCGCAACGCGGCGTCCAGCTCTTCGGCCTCGCCGTCGCGCTGACGCTGTGCGGTGGCACGGTGAATGTGCTTCAGGCGCACGACCGGGTCGGGCTCGTCGCAGGGCAGCTCGATGAACAGGAAGGAGATGCGGTTGCCGCTCCCCGCTGAGTCGGAGTGCGAGCGCACGTCGGCGGGGACCATCACCTTCAAGGGCTGCGGCGCCTCCCCCCGGCGCTCGGCGAAGCGCCGCAACGCGCCGGCGCAGGCGGCGAGCACCACGTCGTTTGGCGTCACGCCGAAGCGGCGCCTGAGCACGCGCAGGTCATCGACCGAGCGCGTGACGCGGACGTGGTGGCGCTCGGCGGATCCGGCACGGTTGAAGGGCGAGCTGGGTGCCGGCGGCAGAAGTGTGTGCGCCAGCGTGCGCGCCCCGCGGCCTACGTTGCCGGGCAGCCCGCGCAGGCGCGACGTGGAGCTCGCCAGCCGCAGCGGCGCGAGTGCGAGGGCGGCGCCGTCGGCGGCGCGGTCCACCAGTCCCTGCGCGAGTCGCTCGCCGCGCGAGGGAACGGGCGCCGGGGACCACCTGGCGTCCTGGTCCGGGCTCGCCTCGCCCGAGGCACCGGGCTTGCTATCGGAAAGCAGCTTGCCGAGCTCCGCCACGGCCATCCCGTCGACCATGCAGTGGTGCATCTTGCCAACGAGCGCGAAACCTCCATCGGGAAGCGCGTCGGCGATCCAGATCTCCCACAGCGGCCGGTCACGCGCCAGGGGAGAGGAGAAGATGGCGTCGACGAGCACGGTCAAATCCTCACCGTCCGCGCGAAGCAGGTGGGCGGCGGCGTCAAAGCCGGCATCGTCGACCCAGATCGGCTCATGGAGCCCCAACGGCACGCCAGCGAGCCGCTGCCGGTAGCGCGGCGCGCAGCCAAGCCGTGGGGCGATGTGCTCGAAAAGCTCGGGAAACGCCGGTCGGGAACCGTTCTCCGGCGGGTCGAACACCGCCACCCAGCCCACGTGCATCGGCGAGGAGTGACCCTCGACGGCGAGAAAAGAAGCATCGAGGGCTGACAGGCGCTCGCGAGTCACGGCCTTGACCTACCCGGACCCTCGCCGAGTAGTCGCCGTCCTCCTTCTACTGGCCGGCCCACCCGTCTGGCCTGGCCCCCAGCGCTACCCGCCCCGAGCTGGATCCCGCGGTCGATGCCGTAGTGGCACACGCCATGGCAAGGCACCCTACGAGCGTTACACTCGCGTCAGCGGAGCTGATCGACGCGGCGCGTCCGCCCTCGGCATTAATGCGGTCGTCGTCGGTTCCGGCAGTCCCACCAACGAGCGGCTGCGCCTGAGTAGCTGTCGCGTGCGCGAAGACCGGGATCTGGCAGTGCCGATGCGGGACGGGACGGTCCTGCGTGCCGATCTCTACCTCCCCGACGGAGCCGGGGAGGTACCGGCGGTGCTGGCCCGGACTCCCTACGACCGCAGCTTCGGGCTCACCCCTCCGGCGGCCCTCGACCCCGAGGTTGCCACTGGCGCGGGCCTGGCGCTGATATGTCAGGACGTGCGCGGGCAGTACGCCTCAGACGGCGAGTTCTATCCCTTCCGCAGCGAGGGCGCCGACGGCTTCGACACCGTCGAGTGGGTCGCGGCCCAGCCATGGTGCAACGGCGCCGTGGGGATGGCCGGCCGCTCCTACACCGCGGCGACTCAGTGGCTCGCCGCAGCAGAACGCCCGCCCCACCTGCGCGCAATCGCGCCTATGGTCGTGGGCAGCGACCCCTACGACGGCTGGATCTACCAGGGCGGCGCGTTTCAGCTCGGCTTCAACCTCTTCTGGGTCCAGGTCATGTCATCGGGGCGGCGCAAGGCCAAGCTCGACGATCAGTACCGTCACCTCCCTCTGACGAGCCCCCCGTTGCTCGACGAGAGCCCGGCCGGCGCGTTCTATCGGGACTGGCTCGCCCACCCGACCGCCGATGTCTACTGGAGCGAGCTGTCGATGAACGGCCGCCACGCACGGGTGGAGGTGCCCGCGCTGATCGTCGGCGGGTGGTTCGACGTCTTTCTCAAGGGCACCCTCGACAACTTCGTCCGCATGCGGGCCGAGGGCGGCTCCGAGGCCGCGCGGGCGGGCACCGGGCTCATCGTTGGACCGTGGGCGCACGGGAGCACGTACGGCGCCTACCCCGATCACCGCTTCGATGACTTCGCGCCAGCCGAACCGATCGACCTCGCCGCCCTTCAGCTGGAGTTCTTCTCACGCCACCTGAATGGCGGGGACGCCAACGACGACGGCCCTCCGGTGCGCATCTTCGTGATGGGAGAGAACCACTGGCGCGACGAGCACGAGTGGCCCCTCGCACGCGCGCGTGCCGAACGCTGGTACCTCCACGACGAGGGCACCGGCGAGCAGGGCGGCGGCCTCTCGCCCGAGCCGCCGGGCGCCGAGCCACCCGATGAGTACATCTACGACCCTCGCGACCCCGCCCCAACCGTGGGCGGCCCGACCTCGCTTCCCGGCAAGTTCCTACGGACGAACTCCGGGCCCCTGGACCAGCGCCCGGTCGAGCGGCGCCCGGATGTGCTCGTCTACAGCTCCCCCGCGCTCGAGCGCCAGCTGGAGGTGACGGGGCCACTGGAGCTCGTGCTGCAGGTAGCCACCGATGCCCCCGACACCGACTTCGTCGGCAAGCTCTGCGACGTTGCGCCCGACGGAGCCTCGCGGATCCTCGCCGAGGGCATACGGCGGGTGCGGTTCCGCGAAGGCTTCGAGCATCCGCGCCCGGTGGAGCCCGGGCGCCCGCTGGAATGTCGGATCGATCTCGTGGCCACCAGCAACGTCTTCCTTGCCGGGCACCGCATCCGGCTGTCGGTCACGAGCTCTAGCTTCCCTCGCTTTGACCGCAACGCCAACAGCGGCAGGCAGCTGGGCACCGACACGGAGGCGGACCTGCGCCCGGCGCGACAGACCGTCTTCCATGACGCCAACCGCCCCTCACACCTGGTGCTGCCAGTGATCCCGGGGTGAAGCCGCCC
>JBBPIK010000040.1:0-2392 GCA_038040415.1 Actinomycetota bacterium | reverse complement strand
ACGCCAACCGCCCCTCACACCTGGTGCTGCCAGTGATCCCGGGGTGAAGCCGCCCCCTCGGTGACCGGCCGCCCCAGCGCCTCGGGCTCAGTACTCGACGCCGGAGCTCGGTTTTGGCCCGACCCGTTCGTCTGGATCAGCGCCGACATGCGTTTATCATCTTCCCGCGACGACGTACCAAGCGAGGGAGGGACCGATGCGCGCAGACGAACGATTCACCAGCACGGCGGTCCTGTTCCCCAGGGCTGGGCAACCAGACCGGCGACATGCGCGAGCGCGTCGAGCGCGATGTCCCCGAGCTGCTTCAGTCCACGCCGGCGACGACTTGGAGGCCATATATGCCTGATGCTGCGGTCAGGGAGCGACCGGCGCTCGGCACGGAGCGCGCCGTGGCCGGCGCGGCGATCGGCGCGGCGGGGATGGCCGTGCCCGACCAGGTCGTCGAGAACGAGCCGATCGCGGAGCGGCTCGGGGTGGAAGCGCAGTGGATCGTCAAGCGCACCGGTATCAGCCGGCGCCACGTCCTCGCTCCGGGGGAGCGCCTGATCGACATAGCGGCGAAGGCAGGCGCCGGCGCCCTCGCCGAGGCGACGCTGGACCCGGACGACGTCGACCTGGTCCTCGTCGCGACCACGACCAAGGACCACCTCACTCCGGACGCGGCACCGCAGGTGGCCGCCGAGATCGGTGCCCGACGTGCGGGGGCGTTCGATGTAGGCGCGGCTTGCACGGGCTTCGTCACGGGTGTCGCCGTCGCGCGCGGGCAGATCGAGACCGGCGCGGCGGAGTGCGTGCTCGTGATCGGAGCCGACGCGCTCTTCCAGTACCTCGACCTCGATGACAAGCGAACCGCGGGTCTCTTTGGCGACGGCGCCGGCGCGGTCGTTATGACGGCGACCGACCCGCCGGGTCGGGTGAGCACCCCCGTGCTGCGCGCGGACGGCGCGCAAGCGGACCTGATCGTTGCGCAACATGGGGCCAAGCTCGAGATGCAGGGGCGGCAGACCTTCGAGAACGCTGTGGCCCGCCTAAGCGAGGTAACCGGGCAGGCGCTCGCGGGGGCGGGCATCGAGGCCGAGGACATCGACCTCTTCGTCTATCACCAAGCGAACCGGCGCATCCTGCGCGCCGTTGGCGAGCGGCTCGGGCTTCCCCCCGAGCGCGTGCTCGACTACATCGCGGAGTACGCCAACACGTCCGCGGCCACGATCCCAATCGCTCTCGCCAGGGCCCAGGCCGACGGCGCGCTCGCGTCGGGTCAGCGGCTGCTCCTGGCGGCGTTTGGAGCCGGCTTCACCTGGGGCGCAGTCATCGTCGACTGGGGGCTGGAAGAGGGAGGCAAGCGATCACCGGAGGTCGAGAGGCGTGGCGCATGAGTGTTGCGCCGTCAGGCTTGGGGGCCCGTCTTCTTGCGCTCGCGCTCGGCCTCGCGCAGCTCGATCCGCCGGATCTTGCCGGTGAGAGTCTTCGGCAGGTCGTCGACGAACTCGATCTCGCGGGGGTAGGCGAAGGCCGACAGGTGGCCGCGGACGAAGCTCTTGATGTCCTGCGCGGTCTCGTCGCTGGCCTCGTGGCCCTCGGCGAGGATCACGAAGGCCTTGACGATGTCGCCGCGCTTGGGGTCGGGTGACGCCACGGCAGCGGCCTCGCGCACGGCGGGGTGCTCCACGCACGCCGACTCCACCTCGAACGGGCCGATGCGGTAGCCGGCCGAGATGATCACGTCGTCGGCGCGGCCGGCGTACCAGACGTAGCCGTCCTCGTCGAGCTCGGCGGCGTCCTTGGTGTGGAACCAGTCGCCCTCGAAGTCCTCCTTGGTGTCCTCGGGGCGGTTCCAGTAGCCGAGCGGATAGTGGGGGTTCGACCGGGCGCGCAGGCAGATCTCGCCGCGCTCGCCCACCGGGAGCTCGTTCTCGTCCTCGTCGAGGATCGCGACCTCCCAGCCGGGCATGGGCTTGCCCATCGAGCCCTCGCGCACCTCGACCGTGGGGAAGTTGCCGCACAACGGATAGCTCTCGGTAAGCCCGTAGTAGTCGAGCACGGTGTGCCCGTACTGCTCACGGAACCAGCGGATCACCTCGGGGTTGAGCGGCTCGCCGGCCGAGCACGGGTTGCGCAGCTCGGGCAGCGGGAACTTCTCACCGGCGTTCTCGATCGCGGTCGTGGCTCGCAGCGCGGTGGGCGTGGTGAACAGCCCCTGGACGCCGTGCTTGGAGAGGAAGCGCAGCTGCTCCTCGGGGTCGAAGCCGCCCTTGCGCGCGAAGACGAGCGCGGTGGCTCCGTAGCGCCATGGTCCGAGCAGCGGCGCGATGCCCGCGGCCCAGGCCCACTCGCCCATGCCGTGGAACAGCTCGCCGTCCTGCACGTCGTGGCAGAACTCGAACTCCTCGTG
>JBBPIK010000039.1:0-22767 GCA_038040415.1 Actinomycetota bacterium | reverse complement strand
GGCTGCTGGATGGACCCCGGCCCCTACGGCTGCCTCGGCGCCGGCCCCGGCCAGGCGATCGGGGCGGCCAAGGCCCACCCCGATCGCCAGATCTGCCTCCTCCTCGGCGACGGCGCCTTCGGCTTCAGCGGCATGGAGTTCGACACCATGGCCCGCCACAACCTCCCCGTCGTCGGCATCATCGGCAACAACGGCATCTGGGCCCTAGAGCACCACCCGATGATGTTCCTCTACGGCTACTCGATGGCCGCCAAGCTGAGACCGGAGACCCGCTACGACCAGATCGCCGAAACCCTCGGCTGCCACGCCGAGCTGGTCGAGAAGCCCGCCGACCTCCGCCCAGCCCTCGACCGCGCCTTCTCGGCCGGCAAGCCCGCCCTCGTCAACGTCCTCACCGACCCCGAGGTCGTCTACCCGCGGAAGGCCGTCCTGGCGTAGCAACACGGTGTGGCCGCCAGGCGCGGCTCCCGACGCATAGCGTGTCCTGCCCTGGCGGAGCTGCGGAACATCGCGATCATCTCGCACGTCGACCACGGGAAGACCACCCTGGTCGACGCAATGCTGCGCCAGGCAGGTACCTTCGCCGCGCACGAGCAGGTCGTCGAGCGCGTCATGGACTCGGGCGAGCAGGAGCGCGAACGCGGGATCACGATCCTGGCCAAGAACGCCTCGCTCACCCTCCCGCGGGCGAACGCCGGCGAGGTCAAGATCAACATCGTCGACACTCCCGGGCACGCCGACTTCGGCGGCGAGGTCGAGCGCGGGCTTTCGATGGTCGACGGGGCGCTCTTGCTGGTCGACGCCTCCGAGGGGCCGCTCCCGCAGACGCGCTTCGTGCTCCGCAAGGCGCTGGAGCGGCGGCTGCCGCTGATCCTCGTCGTCAACAAGGTGGACAGGCCTGACGCCCGGCTCGGCGAGGTCGTCGACGCCGTCTACGCGCTCTTCCTCGACCTGGACGCCGACGAGGAGCAGATCGAGTTCCCGATCGTCTACGCCTCCGCCCGAGAGGAGTGGGCGACTCTCGACCCCGAGACGCGCGGAGAGGACCTTTCGCCGCTCTTCTCCACGCTGTTCGAGCGGATCCCGGCACCGAGCGGCGACCCCGGGGCGCCCCTGCAGGCTCTGGTGACGAATCTCGACGCCTCTCCCTACCACGGCCGGCTCGCCGTGTGCCGCGTGCACCGCGGAACCATCCAGCGTGGCGCCGAGATCTCCTGGTGCCGCCGCGACGGCAGCATCGAGCGCGCTCGCATCGCGGAGCTCTACGTGACCGAGGGGCTCGAGCGGACCGCGGTCGAGGCCGCCGCAGTCGGCGAGATCGTCGTCGTCGCGGGCCTTCCGGAGGTGACGATCGGCGAGACGATCGCGGCGCTAGAGCAACCGGAGGCGCTGCCCTTGCTCGCAGTGGACGAGCCCGCTCTTGCGATGACGATCGGCGTCAACACCTCGCCGCTCGCCGGCGGGTCGGGGGACAAGCTCACCGGGCGACAGCTCGACGAGCGCCTGCAGACCGAGCTGGTCGGCAACGTCTCCCTGCAGGTCAGCGCGATTGAGAGCACGGATGCGTGGGAGGTACAGGGACGGGGAGAGCTGCAGCTGGCGGTGCTGGTCGAGACGATGCGTCGCGAGGGCTTCGAGCTGACGGTGGGCAAACCGCAGGCGATGACGCGCGAGATCGACGGCAGTCTGCATGAACCCGTGGACCGACTCTCGATCGACATCCCCGAGGACTACATGGGCGTGGTGACCCAGCTCCTGGCGCTCCGCAGGGGCCGGATGGAGGACATGGTCAACCACGGCACCGGCTGGATGCGCCTCGAATACCTCGTTCCCGCCCGCGGGCTGATCGGCCTGCGAAACGAGTTCCTCACCGAGACCCGCGGTACGGGAATCCTGCACTCGGTCTTCGAGTCCTACGAGCCATGGCACGGCGAGATCACGACCAGGGCCACGGGCTCGCTGGTCGCCGACCGGCGCGGCACCACCGCGTCGTTCGCGCTGATGAACCTGCAGGAGCGCGGCCAGCTCTTTGTGGGCCCGGGCGAGGGGGTCTACGAGGGCATGGTGATCGGCGAGAACGCCCGCGCCGAGGACCTCGACGTCAACCCGACCAAGGAAAAACAGCAGACCAACATCCGCGCCGCGGGCTCCGACGAGGCCGTCCGCCTCGTCCCGCACCACCGCCTCTCACTTGACCAGGCGCTGGAGTTCATCCGCGACGACGAGTGCGTCGAGGTCACCCCCGAGGCGGTCCGGCTGCGCAAGGTAGTGCTGCCGGCCATCGAGCGCGTCAAGTTGGCGCGAGCTGGGAAGCGGCAGGGTTAGCGCTCGTCTATCCGCGGAAGGCGGTCTTGCCTAAACGGCTGGTGGGCTCCGGGCTCATAACCCGGAGGTCGTGGGTTCAAATCCCACCCCCGCTACTGGAGAAAGGCCCGCTAACGCGGGTCTTTCTGCGCCCCCGGCTCCTTGGTCGACGCGGCTGCGGGCATCAAGCGGGCATCAATTTTCGGGGAGACTGTCACGAAAGCCGGGGTTCCAGCGGCTTATCTATTCGTGAGCAGCAGGACCGAGAGCGAGCTGGAGGGGGACGAGAAGCCCCTTGAAGCCCAGTGCGAGGACCTTCTCAAGTCCCGGTTCCCGGAGGGCCTGATGAACACGTTGAAGGGGGCGTTCCCCGGCGCGCGCTCTCACGACTGTGAAGACGCGATCGCCGCCGGCCTACTGAAGTTGGCCAAGAGGGGTGGCGCGGAGAATCCGGCGGGCTACGTGACGACCGTGGCCATGAACGAGATGCGGCGCATCCTCACCAAGGCCGCGCGCGAGCAGCTCTCTCTGGACGAGGGTGACCTCGAGCCGGACCAGGCCAGGGCGGTCTGGACGCACGTCGGCCGGCGCTTCAAGAAGGACGTTCTCCGCGGCGCCGACGGCGAACTTCTGCGGCTTGAGCAACCCAGAGACGACGCGGCGACTCACGCCGATCTGTGGCGCGAACTTGAGAGGGGCGACGACGAAGCCGCTGCGAGCGGATAAGTGACCGCCGCAACGCTCCGAGCGGGCCACGGGTCTGATCTACCGGTTTTAGAGGAGATCAGCGACACCTCCGGATTGTCCGTTAGCGTGCACCGAGCCGTTGCAAGCTCACAACAATCTGACCTGAAGGGTGCCGGATCGTGGCCTTTGTACATGTGATCGCGACTCTTGCGGGTGGTGGCCGGAAGGTCATCACCAACAAGACCGAGGAGGAGGTTCTCTCGAGCTACGTCGTTCCTTTTGTAGACGACGGCACGATAACTACGACTTGGGGAAGCAAGACGCAGACTCGTCAGGCACTGGAGCTTCGGGTCTATAAGACAGAGGAGCCACATGCGCCGAAGCTCGCGGTGGACATCGAAAGCCTCGTTAAGGGCAGGCGAAACCGGTTCAACATCCTCGCGGCGAAGGCCGAGAAGCTCCTTGGCCAGGCTAAGACGCGAGTGTTCGTCGTCATGCCGATTCAGGGGGATGAGTACGGAGGCCAGGAGCAGCAGCGCGTCCACAAGGAGTTCGACGACAGGTTTGGGGCGCTAGAGGCAATACTGCGAGAACTCGGTTGCGTTGCGATCCGCATCGACAAGGAGCAGCCATTGGAAGGCATGGTCGAGCGGATCAAGACAGAGATTCAACGAGCAGCATTCGTCGTGGCTGACCTTACCGATGAGCGCCCCTCGTGCTACTACGAGGTGGGATATGCAGATGGACTCGAGATTCCGGTCATCTGCGTTGCAAGCCAAGACAGTGTCCTGAGTCCAGGGACACCCACCAAGATCCATTTCGACGTCCACAGACATGTGCTCATGTTCACGAATCACACTCAGCTCAAGCAGAAAGTCAAAGCGGCGTTCGAGAAGAACAAGTCTGTGCTCGTGCGGGACCGAACTCCCCGAACGCTTGAAGTCTCGGACTAGCACCACCCACCCTCTCTTTACACGACTCACCGAAGCGTTGGTGACAAGCGGCAACCTGGAACATGGGGTACGACCGATCCCAGGGAGCCCGCCCAACTCCTAGAGGCTCGGCACTTCGAACCCCCGCTTTCGCGCGAACAGGAGCGTGCGAAGAGTCTCCGTACGAACACGCCGCTGCACAGGCGCGACAACGCATGATCTTCAGAAGACGGTGCCGCTCAGATCGCGTGACAGCCCTGCCAGGATCTCGAATGAGCCGAGCCACCGCCCGAGGAGGTCGTCGGCGCTCGGCCGCTGCGCGGGATCAACAATCAGCATGTCGCGCAGGAGAGGCGCGATAAGCCCACCGTGCGAGCCGGGGGATCGTTCTGATCGTCTCAAGTTCCACTTCTGTTAGTGGGTCGTCGTCTCGCGGACGAATACAGGGGTTGCGACCGGTGACGAGCTCCGTCAGCACTAGTCCGAGTTGAAATACGTCCGATTTCGGAGAGACCCCCGCCTCGCCGTTTGCATAGCTCACGAGGTCCGGGGACCGGTAGAAGTACGGCATGCCTATCCCCACGGACTCTTTGAGCAACTCGCGATCCTCGGCGTCGTTTTGATCCAGGCGCTTCAGAAGGCCGAAATCCCCGAGGACACATGCGTGGCCCTTCACGAAGATGTTCTTCGGCTTGACATCGCGGTGGACCACGGGGGGCACCTGACTGTCTAGGTAGGCGAGCCCAGCGAGGAGCTGGGTCGCATAGATGACCTTCTCGGTAACTGAGGCGATCCCAGCGCGGCCTACTCGGAAAAGCGTTGTTGGCAGGTACTCCGCCACGAGAAAGGGGAAATCGTGTCGCTCCCCATCTACGCGAAAAGCGAAGGTCCCGTCGTCGAAGACACGCATGATCGACGGGTGATCGCACGCCTTGAGGAACTCGAGCTCATCCAGAAACGCCTCGCGTCTTTCGGGCCTGGACATCCGCCGAAAAAACTTGAGCGCGAAGGGGACGCCGCGGTGGGGACCTGCTGAGCACACCACGAGGTATGTGACAGCGTTCCCCCCTGCGCCCAACAGTTGCTCGATCTGGTACCAGTGCCCCGACGAGCCCTGGATTCCCCGGCCAGCATTGAAGAACAGGCCGTCGGTCACGCTTCAAGATTAGGGCGGCGCGATCAAGGAGGTCCAGGGCCGCACAAACGCTTGTCTTGCTCTGGCCTCTGTCTCGGAAGCCGCCGTGCTCTGGGGCTGTCTCCTCTGAATGGAGCGATCGGCGGCGAAAATGCACTGCACCGCTGTCGAGCCCTTCCGTCTTCGCGTGCGACGGGTGCAGGCTCAGTCGCGACGACCGTCGAGCCCCGATCACCTGCCCCTGACGACGGCGCCGGGGGCGTCGACGTAAGGCGCACGCCACCTAGCCTGGTCGCTACGCCGCTAACGTCGTGGGAGTGTCGATTCGACGCCAACCACGTGACACCGAGGGCATCGGCTCGCTCAAGCTGATGTCGGCGCTGGACTTATCGACCGCATCCTCGGAGGCGGCCGGAGAGGTCGGCAGCATCGACGAGCTCGCGCGGCGCCTGGCCGGTGGCGCACGGGAGTCGCTCGCCAACCCCAGTCGCCTCCACGGAGTTCGTGGCGAGGCGATGTTCCGCGCCGTGTTGGTGGCGCTTGGGGGCTTCCAATTGCTGGTCGATGAGGACGAGGGCCAGCTGTACTACGACGACGCCGCGGGCGCGGTCAAGCAGCCCGACTACCGCGCGGTGGACTCCGAAGGACGCCAGCTCCTCATCGAGGTCAAGACAGTGCCGCCCAATCCGCGCCGGATGCGTCACAGCGTCCCGGCTGGGGAGGTGCAGGCGATGCGTCTCTACGGGCAGCTGACCGGCGCGCCGGTAACCATCGCCCACTACTGGTCGTCGGCAAACCTGTGGACGCTGGTCGACCTGGAGCAGATGCGCCCAAGGGGCAGGCGCTACGAGCTCGAGCTGACCGAGGCGCTGAAGGCCAACCAAATGTCCCGCTTCGGTGACCGCACGATCGGCACGGTCCCGCCGCTGGTCTTGCGCCTTCAAGTAGACGAGCTCGCTGAGCGTAACGAGCCAGACACAGCGACCGTCGTCATCAAGGAGGCGCGGATGGTCGCCGCTGGCCAGTCGATCGTCGACGAGGTCGAACAGCGCATTGCATTCCTGCTGTTCCGGTTCGGTGGTTGGCCGATCGATATGCCCGCCGAGCTTGACGCCGACGGCAAAGTCGTGTCCTTCGCGCTACAGGCCGCCCCGCCAGATGACACCCGTGCCATCGTCGAGCGTCAGGGCTTTGCGGTGGTAGGCGCGCTGAGCTCGATGTACTCGGCGATGTTCAACGAGATTACGCTCGACGACGAGGGCGCCGTTCGGCGCTTGGATCACCATTCCGAGCCCGGTGAATTGGGCTCGCTGATCCCCGCCGATTACTTCGAACGCTCCGACCGCCAGCTGGCACTTTGGGTCCTGCATCTCCAACCGGCCGTGGCCGAGTAGCACGCGCGCGGACCGCCGCCACGAGCGTCGGGCGTCAATGGTGTTGTGGCTGGCGTCGGCCATCCACCACGACACGCGAGGCTGCCGCTTTCGCGTGAGAGTGGGCGCCGGGCCAAAGGCCGATACCCGTTCAGCGGGCATCAAATTGGGCATCAATCTGAGCGTAAGTGAGCGCAACTCAGAGGAAGACTCCGTGCCTGAGGACGCTTAGAAACCGCCGAGACCAACCTGCGCCGTAGAACCCATAACCCGGAGGGAGCGGGGACCGGGGCCGGCTTGCCGTGGAGAAGGTTGTGGGTTCGAATCCCATCAGCCGCAACCATTCAAGGACTGCCCACGTCGCCTCCAGATCCTCGCGGTTGTAAGCGAGGATCTCGTCCATGATCGTGGCACGGAGACGTTCGTCGGCGGTCTCGGTGGCTTCGATGTAGCGGGCCATCGACCAGTCGCCGCCGGCGTCGGTGAGCTGGCGCTCGAAGCCGGCGAACTGCTCGATTTGTTTGAGGCTGAAGCTCGAGGTAGGCAGGGCAATCGACTCGTAGGTGATGGGGAGCAGGTCGAGGAGGTTTCGCTTGACGCGCTCGGCGATCCCGTAGCGGTCGCCGTAGCGGCTGAGGTAGAGGTCGATCTTCGTTCGCTCGTAGGTCGCCCAGTGGACGAAGGGGATGTCGCCGTGCTCGGCGAAGATCGCATCCGCCTCCCGGAGGAAGGCCTCCCAGCCCTCGCGGTCGCCGGTTTGGCCAAAGCTGGCGACCGCGGCGCGGAACTCGCCCGGGCGCTCGCCGAACACCTGCAGGCCCCAGAGGTAGATCTTCTCCAGCTCGTCGAGCTGGGGTGGGAGGCCCTCGAGGTCGAACATGACGTAGTTGGGGCGCTCGGGGATCACGGGCGGCCTCAGCACGATCGGTCGCTCTTCGGCCAGCGCTCGGGCGCTGGCGAGAATGCGGTCCGCCTTGGAGCCGACCTGCTGGCGTTGACTGCCCCAGGGGCGCTCTATCTTCGCCAGAGATTCGGCGTCGTAGCGGCGCAGAAGCTCGTCGATCGTCTTCACGCCACGCGAGTCGAGCTCACCGATCAGTCCCCGATCGACCCACGGCAAGAGTCCGATCGACCGCTCCTTCACCGCCTCGGGCCAACAGCGGTCGAAGTAGCCGCAGCTCGAGCACTTCGACCAGCCGACGACCTCATGGGGAGGGTCGGAGTCGAGCCGGATGTTCAGGATCGTCTCTAACGCATCGAGGGCCTCTTCGGCGCCCTCGTAGGGCACGTCGTCGACTGTGCCGGCGCCGGTGTGGACCTGCACGGCGACCGGCGGCTCGCCCACGGTTCGCTCATATAGCCAGCCGTAGAGCGCGAGCTGGAGCCCGATCTCCGGGTGCCCCTTGACTCGCCGCGAGAGCTTCGAGTCGCGGATCGCGTAACCGCGCCTGGCGGGGAGGAGGAAGTCGGGCACGCCGATTATCTCGACATCGGTGTCCGCGAGGCGGGTCTCGGCGCGAAGCGCTCCCTGGTAGACGACACGCTCCCTTGCGGCGACCTCTTCACGGGTACGCTCGACTCGCTCGGCGATCGGCAATCCGCCAAGGTCGAGAGCGTTCGGGAAATGGGCCAGGTGACGGCGCTCGTGCTCGCGGCCCAAGCTCATCAGCAGCTCCGCAAATGGGCTCGGAGGAGCTTCCTCGACACCGGCGTGCCGCAGCCAGACGCGAAGCCCGCACTGGGAGGGGCGCAGATAGCCGAAGAAGTCGGTGGCGACGAGACGAGCCAACGCTTGCGAGGCTACCCCGCTTTTGGGCCTTACTTGTGCGGCCGTCGCCCGCGGCGGCGCGCCTTCATGTGGTAGTCGGCGCGGGCCGTCTTGCGGACGCTCATCGCGTCGTGGTCGGCTCGGTCAGCGAGGTCGTCGAGCAGCGACGCCTCGGCTGCGAGCTCCGGCGCAGCGTCGGCCGGCGCCGAGGCCTGGGCGATGCGCACGTCGTTGGAGGCGCCGCGGTACAGGTCGCTCGCCCTCCCGACATCGCCGTCGCGCAGCGCGTCGGTTGCCTCGCGCTTGGCGCGCTGGGCGCGCTGGAAGGCGAGCTCGGTGGTCACCGTGGGGTTGGCGGCGCGGCCGGCGGCTTCGTCGCCCGGGACGACGTTGACCGAGACCGGGATCGTCGCCAACTCGCTCTTCATCGACCCGATGTCCACCCAGCGAAGCTCGAGGTCGCAGACCCTGGCGAGGCCGAGGCCGCTGAGCGCCGGGACGTCTATCTCGAGCAGGATCCGGCGCGTCTCGCCCGCGTAGAGGTCGCCGAGCTCGGCCATGAAGCCTCCCGCCGTCGTGGTGACCGGAAGGTCGTTGAAGAGGCGCACCGCGGAGACCTCGTCGCTCGGCCGCACGGTGAGGCTTGCTGCCTGGACCGCCTGGGCCATCAGGCCCTCGACTTCCGAAGCCAGCGCCGCCCCGGCGTCGTCGCCATGCTCGGCGAAGCTCGCGTTGCCGCTGCCGCCGCGCGCGATCGAGGCCAGCAGGTCCTCGTCGTAGCCGAGGCCGATGCCGATCGTCGAGGTCGTGATCCGGCCCCCTTGGGCACCGGCCGCGAAGCGCTCGAGTTGCTCTTGGTCGGTGATGCCCTCGTTGGCGTGGCCGTCCGAGAGCAGGACCAGGGTGGCCCCGCCCCCGTCGGCGGCGCGCTGGGCCTCCTGGATTCCCCGCAGCAGTCCGCCGGAGAGATTGGTCATACCGCCCGGATAGACGCCGGCCAGAGCCTGGCGGGCCCGGACGCCGTCGCCGACTGCGCCGGCCGCGATCGGGACCGTGACCTGGTTGTCGAAGGTCACGAGGCCCAGGCGGTCCTCGGGGCGAAGCCGGCCGATCAGGGCGTCGAGGGCCTGAAGCGCCGCGAAGAGGCGCCCGTCGGCCATCGAGCCGCTGCGGTCGGTCACCACCTGAAGCGTGGCCGGTGGGCGGTCCTCGACGTCGTTCGGCGTGGGGGCGGTGAGCTCGAGAAGGGCGTGGACGGTGTCCTCGTGCTCGACCGCGATCAGGTCGTATTGGAGTTCGAATTGGGTTCGCATGAGAGTTGAGTCGGTGGGGAGGAGGGTTTCCTGACGCGCCTGCTAGGCGGTTGAGGGCCGAAGCCGCTTCGGGCCGTCGGGCTCCAAGGCCCTGATCCCGAGGTCGAAGAGCCGGTCCATGACGGCGGCCAGGGCTCTTTCGAGAGCTTCGATCGGCAGGCCCCACTGCTCGTAGCCCCGTCTGATCGCCCGGTAGTAGAGGGCCGACGGCAGGCCCAGGTAGTCGTCGTTCATGACATAGGTGAGCGCCTGCACCGCGCCGTCCGTGGCTTGCACTGTGACGAGTTCCCGCCTGTACAGGCCCGGGTAGCCCTCATAGACGTCAAGCCGCTCGAGGTCGCGGGCGCTGATCCGCCACACGGCGCCCTGGGTTCGTGTGCCCTTGCGGGGCTCGATGTCGGCGACGCCGCGAAAGGTGAGCGCCCAGCCGCCGACGGTGGCGACGCCCACGGGCTCTGAATCCGGACAGCGCGCCGCCATCCCGTCGAGGTTCAGGTTCGATCCATAGGCGAAGTAGAGGCGCGGTTCTCCCATCCACGATGAGTCGAAGCCGGGTCCCCGAACCTGACGGACCGGTCGCCGTCAGGTCAGCTCGCCCGCCGGATCAGATCTCGAGGGGTTCGATCGTCACGCGTTCTGGGCGCGAGCGCCCAGCCTCCGGCGCAGCTCATCAGCTGCCATTTTCCTGATCCGCCCGTCGCCGAGCCGCAGCGCATCCAGGAGCGCCAGCTTGGCTCCCAGCTCGGGATCGCGTCGTGCCGCCTCCGGCGCGTTGGGGTGAAGAGGCTCGAGCGAGTTTCCGCGCATTCGACCGTGAGGGTCCGGCCAGACTGGCGGGGGATCTGCGTTTCGAGCTAGTTGATCGCGAAGCGGCGCCGCTGCCCAGGCGGTTGGCACTCCCCGCGTGGGGCCGCCTTCATGGGCAGGGAAGGCGTAGCGAAGGCCATGCAACAGGAACTCCGCCGCCGCAGCACGGTTCACTTGGGGGCGGCGGCCATGGATGAGCCGCGCGTCGCGGAGTCTGACAAGCGCCCGGTGCACATTTCCCGGATCTAGTCCCACGTCGGCCGCGAGTCCGCGCACCGTCGGGGGAGCGGAGGCTCCGAGCAGCTTCAGCAGCACCAACATGTCCTGGCCTTTGAGCACGCGACAATCCTAGCACGTTGTATGCATGTTTCACAACATACACACATCCTCCGATTCAGGTCCTAGATCACCGCGTGCAGCCGCCGCCCCATCGCTGCGCCTGAGCAGTTGAAGAGCTCGCAGAGGCGGTTGAAGTCGCGGTCGCGCTCGTACTCGCGGCGGATCAGGTGGGCCGGCATGAGGAGGGCGGCGGCGAAGACGCTCGCCTCCTGCTCGATGTCGGGGATCTCGGCGGATGCGCCCTGCTCGGGTTGCTCGTCCGGCTGCACGGTCGTTGAGCGGCAGAAGAGCGAGCGATCGCCGCTTCGGTGCATCACCCAGTGGCCGAGCTCGTGGCCGATCGTGAACCGGCGGCGCGGCGGCCACTGCCGAGACTCTTCGGCGTTGACCCAGATCTCGCCGCGGTCGGCCAGCAGGAGGCCGGAGAAGGTCTGGCCGGGCTCGAGCTCCGGGCAGCCTGGCGCTGTGCCCAGGTCGGCTACGTCGCGAACCAGCAGCCCGTAACAGGTGTCGGCGATCTCCTCCACCGGCACGGGGAGGCTCTCGCCGTCCCAGATCCACGACGGGACCTGCTCGATAATCCCCTCGGCGCGCTGCTCGATCTGCTGCACTCCGTCGATCTTACGGGCGAGCCGGCGCCCGGACCCTGCCTTCATTCCCTACTTGCCCTTCGGCCAGAGCCGGGCGATGCGCCCTCGGTAGACCCCGTAGATGTACGGCCCCGGTTTGCGCGCTTGGCGGATGATGCGGTGGTGGTTCTCGACGAAGCGCTCTGCTTGCTCGGCGCCCCGAAGCTGGGCGCTTGTGAGGCAGAAGACGCGGACCCCCGCCTCGATCAGAGCCTCCCGCTCAGCGGGCCTGCGGCGGATCGCGTCATCCTTCGTCAGCACGATCCACCCGTTCGTACCGGCGTCACGGAGCCAGACCCGATCCGGAATCTGCTACGCCGGTTTCTCCCCATAGACCGAGGCCATCGTGTGGACCGTCAAGCCGACGCCGCGGAGCGCCTCCGCGATGCTCTTGCCCAGGCTTCGATCGATGAAGAACTCGGGCGCGGGCGGTGATTCGCTTGCTGATGCCATGGCGGCGACTATCGGACGCGCGCGTGTCCTTCGCAGGAGTAGTTACGCGGCCGCTCGCGTGGCGACTCTGATCACGTCCTCGACCTGCTCTACGGGAACGTCGAAATCCGCTGCGATATCCGCGACGCGATCGCCGGCTTGGAAGCGGTCGACGAGATCCTCCACTCGCGCGCCCCCGCGCACTACGAGCGGCAGGCCGAACGCAACGCTTGGATCGACGACTACATCAGCGTGCTCGTAGGTCGGCAGATGCACGGAAGAGGCCCAGCCGTCACCTGCGTATTCGATGCGCTTGAGGTACTCCCTCACGACCTCGGTGAACTGGTGCTGCTGAGTCCGAACGACCACGAGGTCCCGCAGCTCGTCCTCGCCCCGCTCTTCCGCGTAGTCGTAGAGGACCTCGGCTCCGTCCGTGTACAGGCTCTTGGATGCAAGGGCGTGGTCGACACCGATTGTGCGCGAAAGGACATCGACGGCGGGACGAATGCGCTGGAGTGGTACGCCGGCGCGCCTGAAGCTCGACAGGACGTACGCCTCGGCGAAGCCGACGAACGGAACAGTCGCTTGACGACCCCGGCGCGGGAAGCACGTGATGAGCGGCTTCTTCCCGTCCGGTGGCCGGGCCCACCAATGAACCGTCGACTTCGGGGTTCCTAGATAGGCGGACGTTTCCCGCAGCGTGAAGATTGCACGGGCGATCCTGGGATCATCCGCCCCGATCGTGACCTTCTTCTTGTCGCGCCTAACAGCGGTGGTGGCCATGCCTCGCTCATTCGAGCCTTCCTAGGGCGATCCTACTCGGGGGGACGGCGGGGCACTCAGCTTCCTCCCCTGAACAGTTCGTCCACCTCGTCCCACTCGACGGCGCGGTCCTCATCGTGGGCCTCCAACGCCTCTCCGGGTGACCCGTACTCCGGCGCCGGCGTCGCTCTGCGTGCAAAGACCGCCGCTTCGGCCTCGCCCGACGGCTCCTTAGACAGCGGCTCGCCCGCTCTTCGCAGGGCCTCGGCGCTCGCGCCGACGATCCCGGCCAGGGCTTCGAGGACCCGGCTCGACACCCCCGCGGAGGGCAGGAGGCCCTGCTCCATCTCGTGGTAGTAGCCGGCCACCTTCTCGCGGCGGTCGCCCACGCCGAGCGCGTCCGCCAGGCGCTCGACGAGCGCGCCGCGCGTCAGTCGCGCTCGGTCGCGAAGCCGCGGCAGGACCGCCGGCCACAGCCCTGCCTGGCCGCGAAAGGAGCGGTCCAGGGCGTCGGCGATCCGCTCGGCGCTCGAGCCTGTGTACGCGGCGGCGTTCCAGCTTCGGGGTGGGGCGCCGACGAAGTAGGCGTCGATCAGTTCCTCCAGCTCCTTGCGCTCGCCACCCGAGAGCTGGTCGATGTAGGACCAGGGGTCGAGGTCCTCCCCCGTTAGGTGGCGCTCGACGAACTCGGTGAACAGGCGCTCCAGCTCAGCCATCGTCCGGCTCCTTCGGATCAGACGCCTCCAGGATCTCGCGACAGCGCCTACGGAAGCGCGAGAGGACCTTGTGGACGTTGACATCGGTCATTGGGTCGTCTAGCCGGGCGCCAAGCTGATCGTTGATCATCGCCGCTGTCTCCTTCGCCGGGCGGCCGTCGAATCCCAGGTCCACCGGGCCGGCGAGCTCGACCACCTGGCGATGGGCCTCGCCGAGCTCCGCCAGGGCCTGCTGGGAGACGCTTCGCTCGACGACCGCCTCGGCCGGGTCGGGGACCTCGCCGGCTGTGCCCCAGATCTCCTCCTCGCGCTCGTGCTCCTCGGGCAGCGGCTCCTCCTTGGGCCGGCGCTCGGCGCGGCGGTGGTAGTCGGTCGCGCGCCGGTGCGAGATCTCCCGAAGCCAGGCGCCGAACTGGGCCGGCTGGGTTCCCTCGAAGGAGGACTTGAGGGCGCTCTCGAAGACGGTGCCAGCGATGTCTTCGACGTCCTGGCGAGGGACCGCGCGCGAGACCCAGAAGTGGACCCGATCCTGGAAGCCCCAGACGAGGATCCCGAGCGCCGTGCGCGCCTCGGCGTGGCGTCCGAGCCGGCGGCCCTCGTGGTGGTAGCCGATCAGCTCCTCGGTTGAGAGGGCCGCAAGCTCGTTCTCAGACAGGGGGCGAAAGTCGCTCATTTGGCCGTCAGCGCGGGCGGGTTGGGGGCGACTCGGATCGTATGGGCTGGCCGAGTGGATCGATCACCGAGCTGGCCCTCGAAGTGGCCGCCGAGCTGGTCGCCGGAGAATCTGGACCGAATCACCGGTAGGTGCACAGCCTGAACGAATTTGGCGCGTTGGGACTCCCTCAGGTCACTCATTGCCGTCTACGCTCGGACGCTGTGGAACGGGACACTCCGCGACATCGCGTCATCGGGGTGAGGGGTCGGGTGCGGCCCCGCGGGGCCGCGAAAGTCACTGATTCGTGACGATTGCGATGGCGGAACTCATCGCGGTGGTATTCGAACCGTTCCCGGAGCGGATCGATCTCTTAGGTGCACTGATTCAAGGAGTAGCCTGAAAGCATGCCACAGCGACACTTGATCATCGCGTGGATTGCCGGCTTTCTCGCGGGTGCGCCAGTGGTGGTATTGGGCACACTCTTCGACTGGCCGGCGATCTCGTTCTTTGGCGCCGTGCTCCTGTTCGGGATCGTCTTCTTCTCGCTGTTCGATCGGATGGAGCGGAACCCCGGGCGCCATTCACGCCGCTCGGTCTAGCCATCCCGAGCGCGTCCCCACCTCGTCCATCGCTGCTACCTGGTAACGAATTCGAGACGTTCCGCGTGCCATGGGTGACGGCTGGCCGCTCAGGATTCGGTGATGTGCTGCTCGAGCGATCCGCAGTGGCGGTCGGCCTGATGGCTGCGTCAATTGCAGTCGGCGGTTTCATCGCCCGTGCCTACACGGTCCTGAATGAGGACGACGATGCCGCGATCCGCCGCGCCACCGTTGTCGGAGGCCTTCTCGGCCTCATTGGCGCTGTTCTCACAGTCATTCTTGACGTCATCGCGGGGTAGCATCCGTACCATGACCGTCCTCAAAGTCCTCGCTGTTCCGCTCGTGATCGTCATTCTGGCCTCGACGATCGTGGGAATCGGGATACACGCGCTCGATGTGAGCGGCCAGGTCGCCGGACTTTGCTTCGTGGGCCTTGCAGTTCTTGGTGGGATTCTTGGAGGCAGGGCCGCGGAGAAGTGGCCGGTCTCGTCCCCCGATGCCTAGCGGCGCTCAAGCCTGAAAGCTGAAAACCTGGCGGGTGCGGTTGCCGAAGCCGTCGAGGCCGGCGCGGGGCGGGATCTGGACCTGGTCGCCGGGGTTCGCGCGGACCTCGAAGCGGCCGCCGGGGCCGGCCGCCACGGTGACGCGCCGGCCGTCGACGATGAAGGTCACCTGGCCAGAGGCGGCGCTGCGTGGGCGGTGGAGGAGGCTCGCCCGCCTGTCCGGGGGCGGGTCGCCGATCTCCTCCCGGACCCTTGCCCGCGGGTAGTCGAGGACGACCGCGACCTTCCCCGGCGGCGCCGCGACGCGCCGCGGCGAGAGCGCCTCGGAGGGGCGCAGCTTGAACGGGTTCGAGGCGATTGCGTAGCGGTTGGCGGTGATCCGGAAGCGATATTCGCCGAGGGGTTGGTCGAGGGACGGGTCCCACCGGGCGTGGTAGAGGCCGTCGTCGTTGACCCTCCACAGTACGGCGAGGCCGAGATCCGAGTCGACGGTCCGCCAGCCGCCGGTTGCGGTGCGGCGCTGGATCCGGACGAAGGCGCGGTCGAGTGGGCGGTCGAAGCCGCGCACCCCGCCGCGCCAGCCGAAGAGGGCGTATCCCAGCCGCCAGGCTGCCGGGCCGAACTGAGTGGCGACGCTGGCGCTCGCGGCGCCGAGCGGGAACGGGGCGGCGTTGGCGGCGACCCCGTTGCGGGGGTCGTACGGGTAGGGCTGCGGCGCGGGCTGGCCGTCGACCAGGCTCTGGGTGAGCTCAACCAGGGCCTCCTTCAGTGCCACCCCGCTGGCGCGGCCAAAGACGCTCGCCCCGCCCTCGTAGTGCTGGGCGTCGTACTCCTGGGGCGTCGTGAAGTAGTCGACGTACTCGTTCGCGAGGCCTGAGATCACGGCGCTGTTGACGCCGGAGCCGCCGGCGGCGGCGACGACCGCGCTTCGCACCCGGCGCCCCATCTCGGCGGTCATCTCACCGGGGATCGAAACGATCATCCGCGGGCCGATCCGCAGCGCCATGAGCGGCACGGCGTCGGGGACGTCGACCGGGAGCGGGGTCTGGATCTTGACGCCGTGGGGGCCCGAGCCGACCGGGAGGTGGTGACCCTCGAACGGCACCCCGGTGACGTCGAAGAGCGGCCCGCGGCCCTCCTCGGAGCCGGTGAACTGCGGCAGGCCGAACACCCCCTCATCGGCGACCGGCCCGGCGGCCGTCTGCTGACCGCACCAGCACATCCGCGTCCAGCGGCGGTTCAGGACCGGGGTTGCGCTCATCTGCTCGCCGGCTTCGCGCCAGGCGCGCATGAACGCCCTCGCCTCGACCGTGCCGACATAGTCGGCCGCAGCCGGGCCGGCGCGATGAAGGCCCGCGGTCTGGTCCCCTTCGTCGGTGTTGCCGTAGACGTTCACCACCTCCTGGCCGGGGGGCACCTGGCCGGCGCGGCGGATCGCCGCCTCGACCAGCTGGGTGGCCGAACCGTGGTGGTCGCGGTTGTAGTAGGTGAACTGGAACCTGACCACGGTGCCGTGGTCGGCAAACGTCGACCACATCCCCACCGGCACCTGGCGACCGCCGATCGTCTTGTCGACCCGCAGCACGTTGACGTCGGGGTCGAGCGTGTGCAGGCGGCCCTGCGGGTCCTGGCTGGCGCTTCCCTCGCCGAAGTCCTCGTGGATGCCATGGTTTCGGAGGTGGGCCTCGACGGAGCGGTTGTCGGTCAGGTTGGGGATCCGGGTCTTGCCCCAGCCGAGCTTCCCCGGCCCGAGGTTGGCGTCGGCGCGCCGGATCGCCAGCGCCAGGCGGCGGACCATGAAGGCGTAGAGCTGCGGGTCGAGGTCGCCGGCGAGCTGAAAGTCGGTCGGCGAGTTGATGGTCATGAAGACCGTGTTGAAGGTGGAGAAGTTGAAGAAGCCGGTCGGCCCGGAGTGGGTGTGGGAGGCGGAGTCGAGGACGTTTCGCTGCGAGAAGCCGAGCTCTGAGACCCGCTCGGCTGCCTCGGCCAGCATCCCTCCGGGGATGCCGCCCAGGTCCTCGGCGACCAGCGCCACCTTCTGGTTGCCGCGCTCGAGCACGATCACCCGCGCCCACAGCCGCGTGTGCTGGCCGGCTGATTTGGCGTCGGAGCGAACCCAGCCCATCATGTAGTAGCCGGTGGGCGGGGTGATGTCGGCGCGACCGACGCCGACCTTGAGCTGGGGGGCGGCACTCGCGGGCGAGGCGAGCATCACCGCCGCGGCCACGGCGCCGAGCGCGGCGAGCGCGGTCCTTCGCCCCAACCGGGGCCGGATGACGGTTCCCCACGCCGGCTTGCCCCTCACGACAGCCCTAAATCTATCGCCAGGGCGCCGGGGGCGGCGCAGCATGAAACCGGCGCCCGCCACCGCGAGGCGGGGAACCCTGAGTGGGCGCCGGTTTGGGGGTGTCGCTAGCCGCCGGCCGGAGCTGCGGCTTCCTCGGGGATCGCGCCGACGTTCCTCATCAACGTCAGCGTGTCCCAGTGGGTCCAGGACTCCGCGATCTTGCCGCCCTCATAGCGGTCGATGGTGATGCCCCCTATGGGGTCGCCTTTTTGATGGCTGGGCTGCAGTCCCATGAACTCGTTTTCGAACGTGCCCTGGCCGCTCCAGCGGATCACGACCCTGTCGCCGGCGGCGAAGATGTCGTCGATCGTGATGTGGATGTCGGGGAACGCTGCGCGGTAGCCGCTGATCGCCTGCTTGGAGGCCTCCTTGTCCCCGTCGCCCGTCAATGGGTCGTGGCCGACGAAGTCCTCGGTGGTGTCCTCGTCGATCACGCTCAGGTTCCCTCGGTTGAACGCCTCCTCGATCCCGCGGCGCGAGGTGGCGATGTTCTGTTCGGACATATGCGACTCCTCCCGGTTGGCTGTAGAGCCGACCCTATGCCCTGGGCTCGCCGCGCGCAAGGGGCGCGCGCGGCCAATCAGCCCAGGCGCGCGATCGCGTCTGGCACGCCCTCCTGGGCGGTGGGAAAGCGAGGCACCCAGCCGAGCTCGGACTTGATGCGGGCGTTGGAGCTCCTGGCGGACCGGGTCACGGCGATGACGGGATCGGCGCCGGCGGCGAGGCGAGCGAGCCAGGCGGGGACGCGCCGCGGAGGGCCCTTGCCGAGGGCCTTTGCGGCAAGGGCGATGAAGTCGTAGAAGTGGATCGGCTCGTCGTCAACAACGTGGTAGAGCGCCCCGGCGGGGGCCCGCTCGGCGGCGTCGGCGCAGGCGCTCGCGACGTCCTCGACCCTGACGACGTCCCACCAGTTCTCGCCCGATCCGATCACCGCGAAGCGGCCCGGCTGACGCAGGCGATTCACGAACTCCTCCACGAACCAGCCGCCGGCGCCGTAGACGTGGCTGGGCCGGATGATCACGTCCTCCAGCGAGGACTCGCGCAACAGCCGCTCGCCCTCCTGCTTGGAGCGGCCGTACTCGGTCTCGACCGGTAACTGCGTCTGCTCGTCCAGCAGCGCCCCTTTCGCATCCCCGGTGACAACGGTCGAGGTGAAGACGATCCGGCGCACCCCGGCGGCCTCGCAGGCGGCGATCAAGGCGCGGGTTCCCTCGACGTTGACCGCCTGGATCCTCGCCGGGTCGCGCTGTGAGGCGATCTCGGCCGCGAGGTGGAGGACGCACTCCGGCGCGGCAGACTCAACCGCACGGGATAGGGATCCGGCGTCGGTGAGGTCGCCGGTGACCACGGCCGTGCCTGACGGCTCGGAGCCTTCGCGGCGCACCAGAGCGTGGACCTCGTGGTCGCGCCCGAGCAGCTCGTCGCACACCGCTTTGCCGAGGAAGCCGCTGGCGCCGGTGACCAGGAGTCTCACGCGGCGAGTCTATGTCCACGGTAGGGTCTCGCCGTGCCTCGCCGCTGGCCGCTGCCGCCGCTTTTGACCGACTGGCCGTGGGCGGTCCGGATCGTCCTTGCGGGCCTGGTCCCGATGGGGTTCGGCTTTCTATGCGGTGCGGTGCTCGGCGCCTCGGGAGCGCTCTTCCTGGCCCTCCAGGCGCTGGCGGCCGGCGGCGGCTACTTCGCCGGTTTGGAGCACGACCGCCCGCACCACGGTCGAATGCGCGGAGTGCTGGGCGGTGTGCTGTTCGGCGGCTTCATCCTGATCGGGCATGAGGTGGTGGGCGGCAGCGATCACGACCTGATTCCGGAGCCCGCTGTGATCCAGATCGTGATCACCGCCGCGCTGGGCGCGCTCTTCGGAACCCTGGGCGCGCGCACCCGGCAGCGAATCGAGTCGGCGGGCGAGACGGGCGGTGGAGCGCCGCCGCCGCCGGCCTAGAGGGCCTCGAGCGCCTCCGCGATCGGCTTCTGGCCCCCGAGCAGGTCGAACGACTTGCCGATCGTGTTGTCGGCGTCCAGGCAGGCGGCCAGGGTGGCGGCGACGTCGTCGCGGGGGATGTCGCCGATGCGCTCGAGCTGCTCGGCCGCCTCGATCAGCCCGGTGCCCGGGTCGTCGGTGAGCCGGCCGGGGCGGACGATCGTGTAGTCGAGGCCGCTGGCGATGAGAGCCTCGTCGGCCTCGAGCTTCGCCTCGTAGTAGGGCTGCATCTCCGGCCCGCGAGCGGCCGGGTCGCGGACGCCCATGGCGCTCACCATCAGGTAACGGCGGATCTCCAGGGACTTGCAGGCGTCGATCAGCTTCACGGCGGCGCCGTAGTCGACGGTCCGCTTTCGGGCCGGGCCGCTGCCGGGACCGGCGCCGGCGGCGAAGACGACCGCGTCGCAGCCGGTGATGCTGGTCGCGATCGCGTCGGTGTCGAGGTTCTCGAGGTCCGCCCCCACCGGCATCGCGCCCACCGCCTCGAGGTCTGAGGCCTGGTCCGGGTTTCGGATCAGGCCGAGGCCGCGGTCGCCCCGCTGGGAAAGCAGGCGGAACAGGCGCAGGGCGATCTTCCCGTGCCCACCGGCAACCGCTACGTCCATCGCCACGGCCGAATACTTATCAGGCGGAACCGGCTTGGCGCCCCGGCGCTCGGGGTCCGGGGCGCCTTACGGCCGGAGCGTCGGGCGCCAAGGGACGGCGCGATCGCGAGCGCGCGCGTACGCGCGGCGCAGGAAGCGCCGCTGCCGTCGCGACCGATGCTCGCGTCCCGCGTTGGTGAACAGGTCCCATCGCGCCACGGCGCTGTCCGCCTGCGGCGACTCCACTCGACGGCACTTCTCCAGCAAACAGGGCTCCTCGCGCCCCAGTGGGGCGTTGCATCCTTGCCCTGGTGGACAGCAAAGCTTCATCTTCAACTCCAGCCCTCGCTCGCGAACCGCCGGCCAACGCGCAAGCTCTGTCGTGTGGCGCGCGTACCCGGGTTTCGCGGCTCCTAATCCCGAAACCGTTGGCTGGACGGCCAGTTAGCAAGATCGATGACCATCACGGGCGCTGAGTAGGTCCGGGGCGGTCAGGCCGGGGCGTGGACGGCCTCGAGCGCGGCGCCGTAGAGGATGTCGTGCTCTGAGACCTCGATCTCCTTGAGGCCGAAGGCGCGCATTACCTGGATCAGGATCACGACGCCGGCGACGATCGTCGGCGCCCGACCCGGATGCAGGCCGGTGACCTGGAGGCGCTCCTCGAGGGTCTTCGAGGAGAGCAGCGAGTAAAGGCGCTGGATCGAGTCGAACGGGAGCTTGTAGCCGTGAACGCGCTCCGGGTCATAGGGGTCGAGCTCCTGGTCGATCGCAGCCAGCGACGTCGGGGTGCCGGCGACGGCGATCCCCTGGGCGGCAGTGGCGATCGCCTCGCCGGTCAGCTCGGCGTCGATCAGGGAGCGGACGTCGTCCGACAGCGCCTCGAGCTCCCCCGGGTCGGGCGGGTCGGTGCGCAGGTAGCGCTCCGTGTGGCGGACGGTGCCCGCTTGAAGCGAGGTGTAGAAGCCGACCTCTCCCCCTGAGCCGACCACCAGCTCGGTGGAGCCGCCGCCGATGTCGACCACCAGGGTGCTTTCGGAGGCCGGCGGCCGCTCCGCAAAAGCGCCCAAATACACGAGCCCCGCCTCCTCGGCTCCGGCCAGGATGCGGGTGTCGAGCCCGAAGCGCTCCCGAAACTCGGCGATGAACGCCCCCGAGTTCTCCGCGTCGCGCACCGCGCTGGTGGCGATCGCGTTGACGCGCTCCGCCCCCAGCGACTCGTAGGCCTCGATGTACTCGGCCACCGTGCGGCAGACCTCCTCCACCGCCTCGCCGGCGAGCTGGCCCGAGGTGTCGACGCCGCGTCCCAGCCGGGTCACGGTCGAGCGCCGCTCCACCTCCGACAACACGCCGTCGGTGACGTCCGCGACCAGCAGTCGCGTCGAGTTCGTGCCGATGTCTACGACCGCCACACGCATCCGCGCCATCCTACGGACAGGGCCCTGCCTGCCCGGGGCGGTCCGTTGCGGCACCGCCCCCCAGAAACACATTGTCCCGAAATCCCCGCTTCGCTGCTAGATTGAACCTGCGACGCGGGGTGGAGCAGTCAGGTAGCTCGCCGGGCTCATAACCCGGAGGTCGCAGGTTCAAATCCTGCCCCCGCTACTGACAATCACCTGGAACTGAGGGCCCTCCCGCAGCGGAGGGTCTTCTTGTTGAGCGGTGCGTCAAACAGGCGTCAAACGAGACGAGAGTTGGATGGCGGCCACCTGCGCTGGAGGGGCCACGGTGCTGGGAGTATCTGCGCGACCAGATCGCCGCTCGCGTCTTGGTCGCCGATGTGATCGAGGTCCGCACCGGCCGATATGGAATGCGATACTCGGTGCCGATGTTGATCGAAGGCTTGAATGGCGAAACGCATGAAGTCACCACGGGCTGGATCATCGAGCAGGAAGGCGCGCCACCGCGCCTCACGAGCGCCTACGTCAATGTCCCCTGAGCCGGTAAAGGTCCTCGATGTAGTCGAGCTGACTGCTGCCAGTGGGCGGTGGCCCCGGGGTACGAGGGGGACCGTGCTCGAGCTGTTCGGCTCCGAGGCGGCCCTGGTTGAGATCTCCGACGACCGAGGCCATACCCTCGAGGAGCTCGAGCTACCTACTCAAGCGCTCAGGATCGTGGGCCGTTCTTCTCAGCAACGGCTGCCGGTTCGCTGACCAATCTGTTCGGTCGCGTCAAACGCGTGTCAAACGCACCGCGACGGACGGGCCGGTCCCGGGCCGGACCGCCGAGACCAGTGAGGGCCAGAATCCCACGTGAACATGCGGCCCAGCCGGATCCAGCCGGATCACCGATGACACCGCCGCCGGGCTCATAACCCGGAGGTCGTGGGTTCAAATCCTGCCCCCGCTACTTAAGAAAGGCCCGCTACGGCGCGCTTTTCGTTTTCTTGCAGAGGATCTGGGAGCTTCGAACTGGCTACCAATTGGCTACCAATTGGCTACCAATCTGGGTTGGGAAATCGTACGACGGCGCCTGGCACCGCGGCCCGAATCTGGTTCCTTACCATCGAACACATGACTATCCAACGGATGGAGCACGTCGGCATCGTGGTTGACGACCTCGCAGCCGCGACTGAGTTCTTCGTCGAGCTCGGACTCGTGCTGCAGGGCGAGGGGCCCGTCGAAGGTCGCTGGGTGGACCGCGTCGTGGGGCTCGAGGGCGTACGGGCGGACATTGCGATCATGCAAACTCCGGACGGCAACGGACGACTCGAGCTGACGAAGTTCCACTCGCCGTCAAACCAGGGCGACAACCGGCACGCGCCGGCGAACACGCCGGGTATCCGCCACGTCGCATTCGCCGTCGAGGACATCGACGCCGTCGTTGCCGGCCTGCGAGCCCGCGGCGCTGAACTCGTCGGCGAGCTGGAGCGCTACGAGGACAGCTACCGGCTCTGCTACGTCCGCG
>JBBPIK010000117.1:1966-4804 GCA_038040415.1 Actinomycetota bacterium | reverse complement strand
CGTCGATGAGGCCGACGGCGTCGCTCATGCCCGCCTTCTTCACGAGCAGGCCCTCAAGCAGGTCGACGCCCGCGTCGAGTTGCCCGTTGATCGCGGTCACGACATCGTTGACCGGCGCGCTCTTCTCCACGATCTCGCCGACGCCGGCGATGACGTCGTCCAGGCCGGCGGTGATCTTCCGCAGCTCCAAGATCGTCGAGACGAGGAAGTAGACGAGCGCGAGGACGATCAGCAGGACGGCGAAGATCATGGCCACCCCGGCTGCGACGACTGCCAGCACGGTCATGGCTGCTCCGCCTCGGCGTCGTCGAGGATCACGTCGAGCGAGCCGCCGTAGTTGGCGAGTCCGGCGACCGTCTGCGTTATCTGGTCCTGGGTCGTCAGCAGCAGCGGGGCGGCGTCGAGGTCCTTCGAGCCCGCGGCCGCCACGTTCGCGATCCCCTGCACGGAGGGCACGATGCTCTTGGCCGCCTCGAGCACACCGCGCAGCAGGTACACGACCACCGGGACGATCACTACGAGCAGGACGATGTTGCCGATCCACCAGAGGGTCATCGCGGTCTCCTCTCGGCGACGATCGCGGCCTTGCGGGCGATCCCAGGCAGGGCGCCGAGGATCACGTCGAACTGAGCGTTGATCGCCTTGACCGCGCCCTCGAGCGGGCGCAGGTGCTGGGACTCGACGCCCTCCAGCGCGGACTCGAGCGTCGCGAGGCCCTCCGAGATCGCCGTCAGGCCCCTGCGGGCCTGGATCAGCGCGACGGCGAGCACGACGATGACGAGCACCGCGAGCGCGACGCTGAGCGCGATCATGCCTTGCCGAACCCGTCGGTCAGCGCGTTCATGTAGCCGTCCTGGACCACGGCCTCGTCCACGATCTGTGCCAGCACGGGCGCGGTCGCCTCGAGCTGGGGGATGTTCGCCGTGTTCGCGCCGACGTTGCCCGCGATCTCCAGCAGGCCCTCGACCGACCGCTGGATCCTCCCGATGTACATCAGGAGCAATCCGAGCAGGGCCGCGACCACCAGCGCCGCGGCGAGCCCGATGACCAGGGCGATCGTGAAGTAGGTGTCGCCGGAGGCCGCGAGCAGCGTCATCTTCCGACCGCCACCTTCCGGAGCGCCCGCGCGGCGTGCAGCACCCTTACGCCCGAGTCGTTGATCCGCGCGACGCCGTCGAGCTCGGCCGTCTGGCTGCGGACCACCTCGACGGCCTGCTCAGCCGTCCTGGCCTGCTCCGCGATCCGCTTCGCCAGCGCGACGACCGTGATCACGATCACCGCAGCCACAGCAATCACGACGACGCCGAGCACGAGCCCCACCGCCCAGCCGGTGGACGCGACCGTCAGCACACGAGACCGTGAGACAGATCCGGTGCAATGGTCATCAGCTTCTCCTCGCCTCGTGCACTTGCATGGCGTTCCCCGACGCGGAGTCTAAACAAACGACCAGCCTGGGTGCCAAAGCATTCAGACCACTGCGGTCAGGCGGCGAGGGCCAGCAGCGAGGCGCGGTGGCGATGGTAGGCGGCTGCCCCGTCTCCGTCGAGGGCCACGATACGCACGAGTGGCGGGTGGCCCATGGCCACAACAGCGAGGTCTCGCAGCGCGTCGTTGTAGGCCCGTTCGCGCTGCACACCGCCGAAGCCAAAGCCCTTGGCGGCCAGGCCGCGTGAGAGTCCGTCAGTCCTCGAGCACCAGGCGCGGCACAGATCCTTGTGCTCGCCGAGGTCGAAGCCAACGACCACATCCGCGGGGTAGAGCTCGAGCGCGGTCAGGCGGAACGAGGTGAAGTGCGGTGGCCCGTCGACCTCGATCACGGTTCCCGTCGGTGCGTGCACGAGATCGACGGGAAGCAGCAGGTTCTCGCGGGACGCGTACAGGACCGAGAAGTCGCCCTTGAGCCGGGCGTAGATCGCGCCGAGCACCTGCAGCGCGGCGGTCACCGGCGCGACGAGGGTGGGGTCGCGCCGCGCCTTGGCCACGCGCTCGAGCCCGACGTGGCCCTGCTCGCCCAGCCAGTCGAACGACTGACTCTCCAGCTCGATGCCGTCCTGCGCCGCCGCCTGCGTGAACGCGGCTTGAGCGTCGTCAAGCATGTTCAGCCGGCACCGGAGCGCCGCCTACAACGAGAAGGGTGGCCCCCGCTACTTCTACGGCGCTTACTCGCGGGGCGGGGTGCCGATGTCCTTTACGTCGGGCTCCGCTTCCTGCGGCAGGTCGGGCCCGCCGTCGGTCTCCGCGTCGGCGTTGTCGCCCCCGCTCGGGTCGATGCCGCTCTCGGTCGCCGGCTCGTCCGAGCCGGTCGTCTGCCCGAGGACTGAGCTGTCGAGCTCAGGGTCCTCCGCGAGCATCTCGCGCGGCGCATCGGATCCTCCGAGGTCGGCGGGCACGACACCCTCACTCGCCTTGCCCGCCCACTGACCCTTCTCGCGGGCCTCCGTCTCGTCCGGTGTGTCTCCGCCCCGCTGCTCGCTCGGCTTCTGGGGGCCCTGCTCTCGGTCGCTACCAGCCATGGAATCCTCCTCATTGTCGACCTACGGCTAGAGGTTCTCTACCCGTCGGTCGGTCGGCCAATCGGCCGGAGCCTCTACTCGCCGTCGGCTTCGCGCTCGGCGCGCTCGCGCTCCTCGAGCTTCTCGCGCAGGTAGGCCGACTTCTCCGCCCGGCGCTCGTGCTGCTTCTCCTCGGCCTCGGTGCCGGCACGCCCCGCGGCCTTGTGTGAGGCGGCCTCGCGCTCGCCCTGCACGATCCGCAGCTCCTCGGTGGTGGGATCCTCGGTGCCGTCGCTCATCGTGTGGCTGAAGGTAGCCACCGGAATCCTGGAATGGGAGAAAACTC
>JBBPIK010000117.1:0-1866 GCA_038040415.1 Actinomycetota bacterium | reverse complement strand
TGCGCTGGGCGACTGAGCGACACTCAGCCGTCGTCCTGGCGAAACGCCCAGCGCATCTCGTCGATCGAGAGGCCGGCGGCGAGGCAGGCCAGCAGCTTCATGCGCGCCGCCTGCGGTGAGAGAAAGCCCGCGGGGATGATGTTGGTCTCGCGCAGGTCGCGCTCGGACCCGGCGTAGCCGTAGGTGGAGTTGAGGATCACGCCGCGCTCGGGGCGGCAGTAGGCCGTCACCGGGATGCGCTCGGCCGCCTCGGCCCAGAGGTCGAGCAACGGCGGGGCCAGGTGCCCGGCGCCGAGCGTTCCGACCACGGCGCCATCCGGTTCGGTGGCCAGCGCGGCACGTGCCAGGCCGCCGCCGTCGCCGGACGTGCTCGGCACGATCAGCACGTTGCCGCCGAGGTCGGGCGGGTCGAGCGGCGGATTGCGGGGTATGCGCGACCAGATCGTGGCGTGCCCCTCGGTCACCCGCCCGAGGGGGCCGGTCTGCGGCGAGGAGAAGGCCACGAGCGAGGTGGTGTCGGTCTTGCGCGCGCAGCGGGCGTGGTGGATCTCGCCGCCGAAGCACACGAGCACGCCCATGCCGTCGGCGCCCTCGCTGGCGGCCACGGCCACGGCGTCGGCCACGTTGGCGGGGCCGTCGGCCCCGGCGGCAGACGCGGGGCGGATGGCGCCCGTGAACACGATCGGCGCATCGGCGTCGTGCAGGACGTCGCAGAGCATGGCCGTCTCCTCGAGCGTGTCGGTGCCGTGGGTGACCACCACTCCGATGCCGCGCCGCGCGGCGTCACGCGCCTCGCGGCAGATACGCAGCTGGTCCTCGAGCGTGAGGTGGGCGCTGGGGAGGTTCATCACCGTTCGCGCCTCCACGCCGTTGTCCGAAGTGAGCGACGGGATGGCCTTGAGCAGCGCCTCCGCGTCCAGCTCCGGGGTGGCCCCCCCGGAGCCGGTCATGGCGATCGTGCCGCCGGCGGCCAGGATGCGCACCCGCCGGTGCCGCACGGCCGAGGAGCGGTTCATGAGGTCCCCATCGCTGCCGACTCTAGGGGTACGCCGGGTTCGGGGCGCGGTGCCACCTCTAGCCTGGACGGGGTGAGAGAGGCATTCCGGGCCCCGTTGCGCGCCGCCGCCGCCACCGCGTTCGTGGTCGGAGTGCTGCTGTTCCTCATCAACCCGCCATCGCTGTCCGGGGCCGAGGAGCTGCTCACCTGGGTGGTGGGCGCGATCGCTCTGATCCTGCTCAGCGCCTGGTGCACGACCGTCCTGATGGGCGACGGCCCGAGCGAGGGGGAGATCGACCGCATCTCGGACCGCAGCGAGCGGCTGGCGGCCGGCCCGCCGCCGGATGAGCCTCCCGGCCACTTCGACGAGCTGATCTCCCAGGCGATCGACGCCCTGCCCCCCGAGTTCCAAGCGCTGCTGGAGACCACGCCCGTCGTGATCTCCCACCTCGGCCGCGAGCACCGCGCCTACGGCCACTACATCGGCGACACCGTGGCCCGCGACAACCACCCGGACAAGATCGTGATCTACCGCGACACCCTGGAGCGCGACTTCGGCCACGATCCCGACCTGCTGCGCGCCCAGGTGGAGCGCACGCTGCGTCACGAGGTGGCGCACCACCTCGGCTGGGGCGAGCGCGGCGTGCGGAAGCTGGGGCTCTAGGCCCGCAGGTGGTCGCGCAGGCTCATCGGTGGGTGGCCGGCCATCCGCTCCACGTGATCGGTAACCGTCTCTAGGTCGTCTCGATACCGGCGAGCGCCTCCCGCATCCCATCGGCGTCGTCGTACCCGGCGATCTGGGCGGTTTGGGCGCCGGAGAACTCCGGCGCGCGCGACGTATCGCGCACGACGAGCCGCTGGGAGACGCC
>JBBPIK010000038.1:0-23074 GCA_038040415.1 Actinomycetota bacterium | reverse complement strand
TCTGCATGTCGATCGAGCGCGTCTACGTCGAGGAGCCGATCTACGACGAGTTCGTTGAGAGGCTGACCCAGCAGGTGCGGAAGCTCCGTCAGGGCACCGACGGGCGTTCGTTCGGCGCCGACCTTGGCGCGATGACCACCCCGGCCCAGGCGGAGATCGTCGCCGACCACGTGGAGGACGCGCGGCGCAAGGGCGCCGCGATCCTCACCGGCGGCAAGCGCAAGGAGGGCCCGGGCGACTGGTACGAGCCCACGGTGATCGCGGATGCCGACCACTCCATGAAGGTGATGACCGAGGAGACCTTCGGCCCGGTGATCCCCGTGATGAAGGTCGCCGATGCCGACGAGGCGGTGCGGATGGCCAACGGGACCCGCTACGGGCTGTCGGCGTCCGTGTTCGCCGGCTCCGCCCGCCGGGGCGAGCAGATCGCGCGTCGCATCGAGGCCGGGGCGGTGAACGTCAACGACGTGCTGACGACCTACTTCGCGCTCGGGGTGCCAATGGGGGGCTGGAAGGAGTCCGGAATCGGCTTCCGCCACGCCTCGTACGGGATCAAGAAGTTCGTGCGCCCCGAGTCGATCGTCTCGCCGCGGATCAAGCAGGGCAAGAGCGACCCGCTCTGGTTCCCTTACACGCCCGCCAAGCGCAAGCTCATCAACCGCGCCTTCCGCCTGATCAACGCCCGCGGCCTCCGCAACCGGCTCGGGCTCTAGCCGGTCAGTCGGTCGCCGGAACCAGCTCTTCGCGGACCTGCTTTGCGGCCTGGACGAGGTTGCGCAGGGCGGCCTCGGTCTCGGGCCAGGCGCGGGTCTTCAGCCCGCAGTCCGGGTTGACCCAGAGCTGCTCGGGAGGCAGCACGCGCGCTGCGGCCTCCAGCAACTCGGCCATCTCGCCGGCCGACGGAACCCGCGGTGAGTGGATGTCGTATACGCCCGGCCCGATTTCGAGCGCATAGCCGGTGCGCTCCCAATCGTGGAGCAGCTCCATGCGCGAGCGCGCCGCCTCGATCAGCAGCACGTCGGCGTCCATCTGCTGGATCTCCTCCATGATGTCGCCGAAGTCGGAGTAGCACATGTGCGTGTGGATCTGGGTCTCGTCCTTGACCCCAGCTGTCGTGACCCGGAAGCAGTAGACCGCCCATTGGAGGTAATCGCTCCAGCGGTCGCGGCGCAGAGGCAGTCCCTCGCGGATCGCCGGCTCGTCCACTTGGATCACCCCTGTGCCTTGAGCCTCGAGGTCAGCGACCTCGTCGCGGATCGCAAGCGCGAGCTGCTCGCAGGTCTCCGACCGGGCTTGATCGTCGCGGACGAAGGACCACTGGAGCATCGTCACCGGCCCGGTCAGCATGCCCTTCACCGGCTTGGCGGTGAGCGACTGCGCGAAGGCGATCCAGCCGGTTGTCATCGGCGCAGGCCGGCTGACGTCGCCGAACAGGATCGGGGGCCGCACGTAGCGGGAGCCGTATGACTGCACCCAGGCGTTCTGGGTAAAGACGTAGCCCTCCATCTGCTCGGCGAAGTACTGGACCATGTCGTTGCGCTCCGGCTCGCCATGGACGAGCACGTCGAGGCCAACCTCTTCCTGAAAACCGATCACGCGCTCGACCTCGGAGCGCATCCGGCCCTGGTAGGTGGCCTCGTCGATCTTCCCCTGGCGAAGCGAAGCGCGCGCTTCGCGGATCTCGGAGGTCTGGGGATAGGAGCCGATCGTGGTGGTCGGGAAGAGCGGCAGCCGGAGGCGCGCGTGCTGAGCCTCGCGGCGAACCTCGAAGGGGCTCTGGCGGCGCGCGTCCTGCTCGGTCAGCGCCGCCACCCGCTCCCGCACCGCCGGGGTTCGGGTGCGCTGGGAGATCCGCCGGTCCTCGAGCGCCCGGTCGTTGGCGTCGAGCTCGCCCGCGATCGCCTCGCGCCCCTCCCCCAGGCCGCGAGCCAGGGTTGCGACCTCGCCCACCTTCTGCTTGGCGAACGCCATCCAGGAACGCAGCTCGTCGTCCAGAACATCCGACGGGGGCTCGGCGTCGAGGTCGAGAGGGGTGTGGAGCAGCGAGCACGAGGTGGTGACCACCAACTCGGCGCAGCGGTCGCGCAGGCCACCCAGCAGGTCGAGGCTGTGCTCGAGCTCGTTGATCCAGACGTTGCGGCCGTTGACGATCCCGGCGAACAGCCACTTGTCCTCGAGACCACCATCGTCGGCGATCAGCTCCACGTTCTTGGGCCCCTCGCGCTCCATGGCTCCCCCCACATCAGCTCCCTCGCGATGGAGGTCGAGCCCGATGCCCTCGATCGGGAGGTCGCGCAGCACGCCGTAGGCATCCCCGACGTGGTCGAAGTAGGTCTTGACGCAGATCCGGGTGCGCTCGTGGACCCTGGCCAGCTCCTCATAGGCGAGCCGGAGCGCATCGAGCTCGCGCTCCGAACGGTCCTCGACGAAGCAGGGCTCGTCGAGCTGCACCCAGGTGGCGCCTTGCTCCGCGAGGCGCTCGATCAGCTCGCCGTAGACCTCGAGCAGCGGCTCGATCAGGCCGAGGCGGTCGAAGTCCTCGGGCACCCCGTCGGCGGACTTACCGAGCAGCAGGAACGAGACCGGCCCGACGATCACGGGCACGGTGTCGATTCCCAGCTCCTCCATCGCCTCGGCGTGCTCGTCGAACGGCTTCGTGGACGACAGCGAGAAGCTCGTGTCGGGGCCGAGCTCCGGGACGATGTAGTGGTAGTTGGTGTCGAACCACTTCGTCATCTCCATCGCGGTGACGTCGACGCCGCTCTCCTGGCGTCCGCGCGCCATCGCGAAGTAGGTGTCCAGGTCGACCGGGCCGCGCCCGTGCCCGTAGCGGTCCGGGACGGCACCCACGAGCGCGATCGTGTCCAGCACCTGGTCGTAGAGGGAGAAGTCGTTGGACGGGATCAGGTCGATCCCCGCGCTCTGCATGAAGCGCCAGTTGTCGAGCCTGATGCGCTTCGCCACCTCGAGCAGCTCGTCCTGGGAGACCTCGCCGCGCCAGTAGCCCTCGGTCGCGAACTTCAGCTCGCGCTCGGGGCCGATCCGGGGAAAGCCTGCGATGTTCGAATGCGCCATCGGGTGAGGCTACAACAGGGGCCGCGATGCTCCTGCCACGGTTCCCCGAGTCAAGTAGGGCAAGCAGCCAGTCAGTGGGTGCGATCGTGCCGGGTCAAGTAGCCAGGGAGGTGAGGCGCTCGAAACCCGGCTGAGAACCGACGAGTGAGGAGTTCACCGTAAATACCACGGTCAATCCTTCACTCGACGGGCAGGGGGCTCCCCGCCCCCCTACACCCCTACTTGCCTGTCTCCCTACTTGCCCTTTTCTACTTGCCCCGCCTCCCTAGCTCGAGACGGTTTCAGTGCCGGGCCGCGGCGAGAGGCGCACCGGCGCCGCGCTCAGGGCGCGCAGGCGCATGTCGGACCAGGTGAGGCCCTCGCGAACCAGCGCCGGCAGGCCGAGCGCCACGGCGGTCGCGATTTCCACCGCCTGAAGGATCACGCCGTAGGCGAGCGCGTCGGCGGCGCCGACCCCGAAGCCGGTCGTCAAGACGCTGATCACAGCGAGCTGGAAGACCCCGATGTTGGAAGGGGTGGCGGGGACCACGGCGGTGACGTTGACCGCGAACAGCACCGCGGCGGCGGCCCCGATCCCGACTTGGCCCTGGATGCCCAGCGCCTCGAACAGGGCCGCGCAAGCGAGCAACTGGATGCCCCAGGCCCCCAACTGCGCCCCCGCCGCGACCGCACCCCGCCGCGGGTCGCGGAACACGCGAAGGCCCGTGCGCACGCGAAGCAGCGCCTCGCGCACCGCCCGGACAACGCGGCCCAGCCGCCCGCCGGCGTTGCGCTGCCGCACCAGGGCCGGCGCCAACATCACCGCGACCAGCACCAGAAGCGGCGCGAGGCTGAACACGAACAGCTGCGTGGAGCTTCGGTGAAACAGATCGGTGGAGGCGACGATGATCACGCCCAGCAAGCCCAGCGCGAGGAGGTTGAGGGCCGTCTGCGAGACCAGGGTGCCGAGCAGCACCGGGAACGTCTCGCGCATTCGCCCTGTGCGCCGGGAGAGCACCATGGCCCGCGCCGGCTCCCCGAGGCGCGCCGGGAGCGTGGCCGACATCAGCACGCCGATCATCGTTGCCGAGGTCACATCGCGGCGGCGCAGCGGGCTGCGCGGCAGCGCCGCCCGGGCGATCGCGAACCAGGAAACGGCGCGCAAGACCATGGAGGCCATCATCAGGGCGGTCGCGATCAGCACCCAGCCGGCATCGGAGCGGACGACGCTGGCGACCACGTTCTGGGCGCCGATCCGGTGCGCGGCGAGCGCCGTCAGACCGAGGCCAAGGAGGCCTGCGACTCCGAGCGCGATGCGCCTGGCGACGCGGTGCCTCGCCACCGCCTGGGCCGGTGGCGGGTCGAGCGACGGAAGCCGCCGGGGTGGCCGCCGGGGCCCGCCGTCGATCGGCGCCACTCCGGCCTGCCGGGCGAGACGCGTGGCGGCCGGGGCGGGCTGGGACGGCTGCTGGACCTGTTCGTATACCTCCTCGACCTGCGCGGCGACGCGCGGCCAGGCGTAACGAGCGGCCGTTTCGCGCGCCGCGCGACCCATCGCCTCGCGCCGCGCCGGCTCGAGGTAGATGCGCTGGAGCTCCTCCGCCAGCCGCTGCGGATCGGCCGGCGGCACCAGCACGCCGTCGGCGCCGTCGGTGACCACGTCGGAGTACCCCGCGATCGCGGAGGCGATCACCGGCGTGCCCGCAGCGAACGCCTCCGTCAGCACCATCCCGAAGCTCTCTCCCGCGAGCGAGGGCGCGCAGAGCACATCGGCCTCGTGCAGGTGGCTCCAGAGCTCCTCGCCATCGACGCGGCCGAGCGCATCGATCCGCGAGCCCGTGGCCGGATCGGCCAGGTAGCGATGTACGTCCTCGGGATCGGCGCCGATCACGGTCAAGCGCGTGGGCACGTGCTCGGCCAGCCCCTCGAACGCCTGCACGAGGACGGGCAGGCCCTTTCGCTCCTCAGGCCTGCCTACGAACAGCAGCCTGAACTCGTCGGACCGAGGCTTGGGGCTCAGAGGCGGGGCGTCGATGTCGACGCCGTTGGGGATCACGCGATACTCGCCCCCGAACCAGCGTTGCCCCGTCCAGGCGGCGGCCTCCGAGACCGCGATCCGCGCCTGGAGCTGGTTGAACTTGCGGCGTGCTCCGAGCAGGTTGGCGATCCAGTTGGGCGCCCGTTTGGTGGAGTAGGCGTGGAAGGTCCCCACCACCGGGGCATCGCGGAACGAGCACGCGTCCCAGCTCAGCATCGGCGCCGCCGGCTCGTGCACGTGGACCACGTCGAAGCGGCCGGCGCGCAACTCGCGCCGCATCTTGGTCACCGCGTCCGGAAAGGCCGACAGGTTGGAGACGGCGCCGTTGGCGCCGATCCCCACGCTGCGCCCCAGCGGGATCAGGTACTCGGGGCGGCTTCGCATCTCCGCCGGGGCGCGGTGGAGCGCCTGGCTGAGGCGGTCGGGCGGATCCCAGGGAGCCAGCGCGCGCACTTCGTGGCCACGGTCGATCAGCGCCTCGGCGAGCGCCTCGACGTGGCGGTTCACCCCACCAGGGTACGTCCACGAGTAGGGCGTGACGATGGCGATCCGCAACGGGGAACTCCGTGTGCGAGGGCCGATCGTGGTCGCGCTATGAGTTTTGGGTACGGCCAATTGCGAACCCCGTGACTCTCGCGGGCGGTCGGGACAACGCCGGTCGTGACGGAAGGGACGAGCCAGCCTGAGAAACGATACCGGCGACGACGGCCCAGGTTACAGAACGCGCTCACGCGCGTGGGAAGGCGTGCCTGGTCTGTGCGTGGCCCAGGCGAGGCCGGCAGTCAGCGCACAGAGCGCGGTGCCGACCATCAACACGAGCGCCCCCGAGTCGTTGGCGAGCGTTCCTGCCACCGTGGCGGCGGCAGCTCCCCCCAAGCCCGCCCAGGCTGTGCGCCGGTCCTCGAACCAGGCCTCGATCCTGCGCCGCTCGGCGATCCCGGCGACGATCACGAGCGCGCAGATCCAAAGCAACGGCGTGGCGGCGTAGCGACTGAAGTTTCCCGCCGACAGCCGCAGGCGCCGCTCGGCGACGTCGGCGAGCTGGTCGAGGCCGCCGGCCTCCAGCACGGACCCGGTCAGGTGCGCGTTGCCACCGAGCAGCAGATCGGCGGCGCCGAGCACGGCCAGGGCCACGACCGGGACAGCGAGCGCCCAAAGCAGCCTGCGGCGGGACCCTGAGAGGCAGGCGGTCGCCGCCACCGCCGCCCCGACCGGGATCCCGATCGCGGCGCCGACGTCGGCGCCGAACCGCCCCGGCGCGAACGCTGCGACGGCGACCAGCCCCGTGGCCGCGAACGCGAACGCGGCGCCACGAGGGGAGATTCGCGGCGCCCAGGCGGCCAGCCCGGCGCCGGTGGCAATCGGGACGAGCGCGGCGACTATCGCCTCGAGCTCGTTGCCGATCCCGAAGAAGCGCACTCCCGCCGCGGGGTTCGGTCCCACCAGCGAGAGCGCCGTAAGGGGGGAGCCGGCGATCACGTCGATCGCGTAGCCGAGCACGGACGCGGCGCCGGCGAGCGCCAGCGCACCATAGGGGGAAGCCAGGCGCAAGGTGACCAGGGCGAGCGCCGGCGAGCCGACTCCCGCAATCAGCCGCTCGGCGAGCTCGCTCGGCTGAAGGGCAGCCGTCAGCAGCAGCACAGCCGGCAGATAGGCGACCGTGACCGCGAGCAGAGGCAGCGCCGCGCGAAGGCCACGGGGACGCCAGGCGACGGCGGCGAGCAGCGCCAGGCCGACCCAGATCAGCAGGTTCGCGCCGATCACGGGGCCCCGCCGGGGGCCAACCGCCGCCAGGCGGTCCTCGAGCCGCTCAACGAAGCCCGGGTCCAGCTCCCCGGTGGCCTCGATGGGCTCGCCGCTCACCTCGTCCGGGACCGAGAGCCCGAGGCGCTCGAGGATCGTGGGGGCGATGTCGGTGGCCAGCGCGTAGCCGCGCGTCCGCGTCGAGTCCGAGCTGAGCGTGCCCTGGAAGCCCTCGCCCGCCACGCCGGCCGCGAGCTGACGGTCCCGGCCCGGGGGCGGTCGCTCGATCGCGATCACCAGGTCGTCTCCCCCCAGGCGCCCCGCCAGCGCATGCACGCGGTCGAGGTCTGCGGTCACGATCGTGACGCGAGCGCAGGGGCGCTGCCGGCATTGACGCCCCTCGAGGATCGCGCCCTTGGTGCCCACGAGGATCGCGGCGGATGGGTCCACCGGCCGAGCGGCGGCCGGCGCCGCTCGCCCCCGCTTCAGGGTCGCTCCGAGGAGGCCCGGGACGAGGTCGGCCGGGGCGGCCTGCGCTCGATCGCGTACCCGCTGCCAGAGGGTCGGGGGGACGTGCGGGGGCGCGCCGCCTAAGCCCGGGTCCACGTAGAGGCGCGGGAGCCCTTCGTCGTAGAGCGACTCGTTGATTCTCGCCCCCTGCCCGATGTCGATCCAGGTCTGCGCCGCCGGGACGCTGCCGATCCCTGCGCTCAGCAGGCCGACCGCCATCCCGTCCACCTCGGCGAGCTGAGCCGGGGTGGTTCCGTGAGGCAGGATCGCGATCGTGATCCGGGGTGGTCGTGAGGTCGAGGCGCCACTCGCCCCCTCCGCCGCGAGCGACGCGGTCGCAAGCACTACCATCGCCGCCATAGCGATGAGCACCAATCGGACCTTCGCCAAGTTCACCTTCTTCAAGCTCGACCCTGCCTGGCAGCGCCGGGATCCCGAGGCGCGCGCGGAGGATAAACGGGAGTTCCTGGCCGCCTGCGAGGATTTCGCCCAGGATCGGTCGCTTCGCGCCTATTCGACCGTCGGCACCCGCGGCGACACCGACCTGCTGCTGCTCGCCCAGAGCCCCGCCCTGGAGGACATTCACACCTTTCACGTGGTGCTCGCCCAGAGCGGGCTGGCGAAGTGGGCGTCGATCCCCCACTCCTATCTGGCGATGACCAAGCGCTCCCCGTACTCCGAGTCCGACACCCGCCCGGAGATCTGCACCTCGGAGCGTCGCTACCTGTTCGTGTACCCGTTCGAGAAGCAGCGCGAGTGGTACCGGCTGGCGGCCTCCGAACGCCAGCGGATCATGGACGAGCACATCGCGGTGGGCCGCCGCTATCCCGAGATCACGATCAACACCTCCTACTCGTTCGGCCTCGACGACCAGGAGTTCGTGGTCAGCTTCGAGGCCGACGACCCTGGGCAGTTCCTCGACTTGGTGCAGGAGCTGCGCGGGTCTGAGTCGAGCTCGTACACGCTGCGCGACACGCCGATCTTCACCTGCGTGTCGATGTCGGTCTCCAAGGCCCTTGACGCGCTGGACGGAGCCGCCACAGCACGCGGGGCCCTGGCAGCACTCCCCTAGTGTTCCCGGCTTCATGAGCGACCGACCCGGAACCAATGGCAACCCCCTGCGCGTGGCGATCGTCGGCTCCGGGCCGGCGGGCTTCTACGCGGCCGAGCACCTGCTGAGGCAGGAGCCCGTCGCCGTCGAGGTGGACGTCTTCGACCGCCTGCCGACGCCGTTCGGGCTGGTGCGGGCGGGCGTCGCCCCCGACCACCCGAAGATCAAGTCGGTGATCCGCGTCTACGAGAAGACGGCGGCGCGCGAGGGCTTCCGTTTCTTCGGCAACGTCGAGGTCGGGGCTCAGGTGAGCGCCGCCAAGGTCGCCGAGCGCTACCACGCCGTGATCCACGCCTACGGCTCGCCCACCGACCGGCGGCTCGGCATCCTCGGCGAAGACCTCGAGGGGAGCCATCCGGCCACCGCCTTCGTCGCCTGGTACAACGCTCACCCCGACTTCGCCGAGCTGGAGTTCGACCTCTCCTGCGAGCGCGCCGTGGTGATCGGCAACGGCAACGTCGCCACAGACCTCGCGCGCATGCTCGCCCTGACGCGGTCAGAGCTCGAGACCACCGACACCGCCGAGCACGCGATCGACGTCCTGGGAGCCAGCAAGGTGCGGGAGATCGTCGTGCTCGGCCGTCGCGGTCCCGTGCAGGCCGCGTTCACGAATCCCGAGCTGCGCGAGCTGGGCGAGATGAAGGACGCCGACGTGGACGTCGATCCGGCCGAGGTCGAGCTCGACGATCTCAGCCGCGGGTACCTCGCCTCCGAGGAGGCGGACATCACAACTCGCAAGAACGTCGAGATCTTCACCGAGTTCTCCCAGCGCAGGCCGGAGGGCAAGCGCAGGCGCATCGCGCTGCGGTTCCTTCGCTCGCCGGTCGAGATCGAGGGCGACGGCAAGGTGGAGCGGCTGGTGGTGGCGCGAAACGAGCTCTACCGCGACGAGTCCGGCGCGATCCGGCCTCGCGACACCGGCGAGCGCGAGACGCTCGACTGCGGGCTCGTCTTCCGCTCGATCGGCTACAAGGGGGTCGGCCTGGACGGCATCCCATTCGACCAGGGTCGCGGCGTGATCCCCAACCAGGGCGGCAGGGTGAACGACCCCGAAAGCGGCCGGCAGGTAGCCGGTCAATACGCGGTCGGCTGGATCAAGCGCGGCCCCTCGGGCGTGATCGGGACGAACAAGAAGGACGCCCAGGAGACGGTCGACAACCTGCTCGCCGACCTCGAGGCGGGCCGGCTTGCGGGCGATGCGGCCGATCCCGCCGCGGTGGAGAGCTGGCTCGCGGAGCGCGTTCCGGAGCACGTCACCTACACGGGCTGGGAGGCAATCGACCGCGCCGAGCAGGAGCGCGGCAAGCCACTCGGCCGCCCGCGGGTCAAGTTCGTCCGCATCGAGGAGATGCTCGAGGCGGCTCGCAGCAGCGACCCGGTGGCAGGCTGAGCGGCGCATGGCCGACCTGGCGGAGGTCAAGCGGATGATCGAGGCGGAACTGCCCGGCGCGGAGGTCGAGGTAGTCGACGAGACCGGCTCCGGCGACCACCTGCGCGCGACCGTGCGGGCGCCGCAGTTCGCGGGGCGAACCCGGATCGACCAGCATCGGCTGGTGCGCGCCGCGGTCCAGCCGCGCATGGACGACGGCTCGATCCACGCGCTGTCCGTAAAGACGGATGTGGCCGAGCCGGCCGGCTGAGGCCGGCGACACGACTCGCTAAGGTGGGGCCGTGGCTGCAAACCCCGAGCTGAAGCAGAAGGTCGAGGAGCTCCTGGGCTCCAACCCGGTGTTCCTGTTCATGAAGGGAACGCCCGAGATGCCGCGCTGCGGCTTCTCCATGCGAGTGGTGGGGGTGCTGGAGCAGCTCGGCGTGGAGTACGGCGCGGTCGACGTCCTGCCGTTGCTCGATCCGCTTCGCGAGGTCACTGGCGAGCTGGCGGACTGGCGGACCTTCCCCCAGCTTTACGTCAACAGCGACCTGGTCGGCGGCTGCGACATCGTCGAGGAGATGTTCGAGTCCGGCGAGCTCGCCGAGCTGGTCGGCGCCGAGCAGCCGGAGGGAGTCGCCGCGCCAGCGCCACAGGCGCCCGCCGATCCCCAGCAGAGCCCGCCGATGCAGCTCGGCTGACGGGCGACGCTAACTCAGAGGACTGAGGCTCAGACCGTCGCGGCTTCCTCGGCCGCGTCCTCGCGAACCTGGAAGGAAGAGCCGCAGCCGCAGGCCGCGACCACGTTCGGGTTGTTGACCACGAACCCGGCGCCCTGGAGGCCGTCCACGTGGTCGACCTCGGAGCCGAACACGAACTGCATGCTGACCTTGTCGACGACTACTGCGACGCCCTGGTGCTCGAACACATGGTCCTCGTCCTTCGGCTGGTCCAGCGCCAACGCGTACTGGAAGCCGGAGCAGCCGCCGCCGCGTACGGCGACTCGCAGGGCTTGTTCGTCGGCGTTGCCGTTGGCCGCGAGCAGATCCTTGATCTTGCCGGCGGCCTCGTCGGTGAGCTTGACGGCTTCTTGCGGTGTCTCCATCGCTTCAAATTGTATATGGCGGCTGGGCCGATCCGGGCGCACTAGGCGCGAGCATCCTCTCGGTACCTCCACTCGAGGTACTCGATGATTCGCTTCGAGTCGTGGATCACCTGGTCGCCGTCGACCAGAACCGGCACGCGCCGCTGGCGGGTCAGCTCCTCGATCTCCGGCCGGCCGGAGCGCCGCTGGGCAACGCGCTCGGCGCGGTGGTCGAGCCCGAGCTTGGCCAGCCGCCGCGCCACCGCCCCGCACGGACAGAGCACGTTGGTGGGTATCCGGCACCGGTAGAGGACGAGGTGCCCCTCGCTCACGATCCGAACACCCGCCCGCCCGCGCGCAGCAGCGGGGCGAAGGCGGCGAGCGCCGCCTCCTGCGGCCCTCGCCGCGTCCTGACGCGGTCGCCAAGCTGCTCCATCTGCCATTGCACCGCGTCCTCGAGCGTCTCCTCGTGGGGTCGCGGCGCAAAGCCCAGCTGCTTGCGCGCCTTGGTGTTCCGATAGGTCCACCAGAGAGTCGCCGAGCGGACCTCGTCGGGCGAGAACGGCAGCGGCAGCCCAACCCGCGCCATGGCGTCCACGGCGAGCGTCATTCCCCGCCCCGGAAGCTTCACCGGCAGCTGCTCGCGACCGGCAATCCGGGCGAAGTCGGCGAACAGCCGGTCAAAGGTGAAGTTTCGGCCGGAGAGGATGTAGCGCTCCCCCACCTCGCCCTTTGCGTCCGCCAGCAGATGCCCCTGGGCGATGTCGCGGACGTCGACGATGTTGAGGCCCCCGTCCACGTACACCGGGATCCGACCGAGCAGAAACCGCCGCACCAGGTCCATGGAGGTCCCCTTCGGGTCGTCGGGACCGAGCACGAAGGAGGGGTTGACGATCACGACCGGCAGCCCGTGGGCGGCGAGGCGCAGCGCCTCCACCTCGGCCTCGTGCTTGGAGTTGGCGTAGGCGATCCCCAGGTGGCCGATGGCGAACGACTGGCGCTCGTCCGCAGTGCCCCGCGGCTTGGCGGGGCCGATTGCCGCCACCGAGGACGTGTGGACTACCCGCTTGACCTTCGCGGCGAGCGCCTCCTCGAGCACGATCCGGGTGCCTTTGACGTTCAGCTCGAAGACCGCGCCACGCTTCTCGGGCCGCATCGACGTCGTCCCGGCGAGATGGAAGACGCGGTCCACGCCCTCCATCGCCCGGCGAACGGCCCGCCGGTCCGTGACGTCGCCGCCGGCGCGCTCGAGGTCGAGGTCCGACAGGTGGTCGAGCCTGGATCCACGGCGCAGCAGCAGCCGCAGTTGGTCGCCGCGCTCCGCGAGCGCGCGGACGACGTGCGTGCCCAGGAAGCCGGTGCCTCCGGTGACGAGGGTCTTGCCCACAAGGAACGGGATGGTAGAGCCGTGATACAAGGGGCTGGTGCCCGCCGATGCGACCACGGCAGTGGTCACCGACACCACGGCCTACCTGCCGGACGAGCTGATCGCCGAGCGCGGCATCCGCCGGGTCAGCCTCTACGTCTCGCTCGAGGGCGAGCAGCGACCCGAGATCGAGATCCCCGGATCGGAATATGCCGGCTTCTACGAGCGCCTGCGCTCGAGCGACGAGGGGGCAACGACCTCCCAACCGTCGGTGGGCGACTTCACCGCCGTCTACGAGCCGCTGCTGGACGAGGGAAGGGAGATCGTCTCGATCCACCTCTCGGCCGGGATCTCGGGAACCTGCGAATCGGCGGAGCAGGCGCGCCAGCGACTGCTGGACGAGGGCAAGGGAGGGGAGCGGATCCACGTCTACGACAGTCGCTCCGCAGCAGGCGGTCAGGGACTGGTGGTGCTCGCGGCGGCGAACGCCGCCGGTGGGGGAGCCAGCGGCGAGGAGACGCTGGCGGCCGCCGAGCGGTGCCGCGACGCGTTCGAGATGTGGTTCGCACTCGACACGCTCGAGTACCTGCGCAAGGGGGGCCGGATCGGCGCCGCTCAGGCATGGCTGGGCTCGGCGCTCCAGATCAAGCCGATCCTGACCCTCGGGGAGGAGATCACCCCGGTCGGGCGCGTGCGCACGCGACGGCGCGCCTTCGAGCGGCTGGTCGATTACGCCCGCCGCCGTCAGGCCGACGGCGCCGACGCGTGGGTCGTCCAGCACATCCAGGACCACGAGACGGCTCGGCACCTGGTGGAGGAGTGCCGCGACATCTTCGGCTCCGAGCCGGCGTTCGTGTCCGAGGTCGGCCCGGTGCTCGGTGCCCACGCCGGCCCCGGAATGATCGGAGTCGGGGGGGTGGCCTCCTCGCTGCTGGGGTCGAACAGCTGAGCGGGTGATCGAGCCTCGCCAGGCTCAGCCTGTCTCGGCGGGCACCTCAGCCGACTGAGCAGCGGCACGGTCGCTCTGATGGAAGCGCCAGTAGTCGCGGATCACGGCCTGCACCGCAGCCGCTGCCGGGATCGCCACCAGGGCGCCGAGGACGCCCAGCAGCGCGGCGCCGATCAGGATCGCCACGATCACGATCAAGGGGTGTAGCTGGACCGCACGCCCATACACCAGCGGCTGGATGAGGTTGTTCTCGACCTGCTGGTAGAGGATCAGCACCGCCGCCCAGATGACCAGTCCGACAGGGAAGTCCACGAACGCGACCACGATCCCCACCAGGATCCCGCCGAGGGTGGCGCCGACCAGCGGGATCAGGTCGAAGAACCCGAACAGGATCGCCAGCGGGAGCGCAAAGGGCACGTCGAGGATCCTCAGGGTCACGTACGTCACCAGGCCGGCCAGGATGCTGATCACGAAGTTCCCGAACACGTAGCCGGCGATCGCGTCCGAGACGTCGTGGGAGATCGACCGCAGCCGCCTGGCCCGCTCCGGGGGCACCTGCCGGTAGAGGAACTCGAGCAGCCGGTGTCCGTCCTTGAGCAAGAAGAAGGTGATTACGAGAATCGAGAAGAGCTGCACGAAGCGGGTGAAGACGCCGACGGTGACGTCCCGCAGGGTGCCGGCGGCGTCGCCGAGCTTTGCGGGCAGCTCCTCCGCCTGCTGGGTCAGCTTCTCAGTGATCTGGTAGTCGTCGTCGTAATCGCGAAAGGTCTCGTTGTTTCGCAGGTCGTCGACGTATCCGGGCAGATCGGCGGACAGGTCCTCGACACCGTTTACCAGCGGGGGCACGATCAAGAGCCCGATCCCGAAGATCCCGGCGCCGATGCTGAGGTAGACCAGCAGGATCGCGAGCCAGCGTGGCACGCGGCGCTTGTCGAGCCAGTTGACCGCCGGAGCGATCGCAACCGCGAAGAAGGCGGCGATCAGGACGAGGCCGAGGACGTCGCGGATCAGGTAGGCGAAATAGAGCGCCCCAACCACCGCGGCGGCCACCAGGACGACCTTCGCCACCGCTCTGGCCGAGACCTGCCCCTGGTCCATCGCCGGCCAGCGTAGGCACGAACCCGGACAGCGTTCGTGCGCGCTAGCCGGGAATCACACCGCCGGAAGCCTCGCCTTCGGCTGCGTTTCCGGCGGGCGAGGGCTCCGGCCTGACCCGGCAGGCCCCTCCGCAGCTACCGCGACTTCGTCGCTAGCGACGGCGAAAGGCGAACCGGGCGCCGATCGCGAAGCCGACCACCGCGGCGCCGATCGCCAGCTCGCGACGATGCTCGCGGACCTGGCGGCGCCAGTCGGTGAGCTCGGCGACGCGGCCGCGGAGGGCCACGACCGAGCGCGAGAGCTCTGAGCGCTGGCGCTCGATGTCGGCCCGGATCTGTTCCGAGCTGCGCCCGGGGGCGCCCGCTGCGGCGCGTCCGACCGGCTCGCCGGCCCCGCTGACGTAGAGGTCGGTCGAGCCGTTCAACGCGAGCCGGCCTCCAGGGTCTCCTTGGTCCGCCGGGCTTCCTCGATCGCCAGGTCCGGGGTGGGCGGAGCGCCAGCTTGCAGCGAACGGTAGGCGAAGAACCCTGCCGCCGCCGCGACAGCGAACCAGAAAGCGGCCTCCACCATGAAGCCGATCCAGACGTTGTCCTCGAAGAACAGGTCGTTGAGCAGCCAGGCGATGCCGTGCATGAGCATCGCCAGCCCGATCAGGGCGAAGATTCCGGCGGCGATCCCGACCACCGAGCCCTGGACCAGCTTGGTGACCTTCTCGCGGATCTCGGTCTTGGCGAGCTCGATCTCCTCGCGGATCAGGGTGGAGACGCGCTCCGAGACGTCGAGAACCATCTCGCCGACTGACCTGTCGTCGGGCGGCGTGGGCTCGTGTGGGGGTCCGGCGGTGCTGCTCATCTCACTCGGGCGGGTCCTCCTTGAAGACCCGCGTCCAGATCGCCGCGGAGGCCCGGTGTGCGAGCACGCTCGCCAGGGCCCCGGTGGCCGCCAGGAGCCCCGTCCAGATGAGCCTTCTGAGGATGTCGCTTTCCAACCCGGTTACCTCGCGGCGGAGTAAATCAGCTTGGCCGGGGGCCGGTCCGCGTGCGAGTCGCGGCCGGGGGCGCCGTCGCGCCCCCCATATTCCGCCCAGCGCTCGAAGAAGCCGCGCGCCACGGCGTAGAACCACTCGCGGTCCACGGCGTCGATCGCACCGTGGCCACCCCCGGGAAGCACCCAGACCCGGACCTGGTCATTGCCCGTCGCCGCCTCGTCGAGCATCCGAGCGTGCTCCACCGGAATGATCTTGTCGTCGTCCGGGTGCAGCACGAGCACCGGCACCCGGGCGTCGGCGATGTGCTCCTTGGCGGAGGCACGCCGCCAGAGCTCCTCTGCCTCGACACCGTAGTAAGCAGCCGACACCCGCTCGATGGGTCCGACGAAGTCCTCGATCCCCTCCCAGCCGGCCTCGCGGATGCGCGAGGTGAGCATCGCCCAGAAGCCGCGGTTGATCGCGTACGCGGGGTGAGAGAGGGGCAGGCGCCGCGACAGGCGCTTGGCCACCGCCTTCACGTCCGCCGGTGGGGAGATGGCAAGAATGCCGCCCTCGAGCGTTTGATCGGCATCCTCAGCGTGGCAGGCGCCCAGCACGGCGGAGCCGCCCAGCGAGATCCCGAGCGCCCCCACCGTCGTGGCCCCGAGCTGCTTCAGGTAGCGCCCCGCGGCCAACACGTCCTCGCCCTCCTTCCAGCCCACCGTCGTGGGCGCTTGGCTGGTCAGATTGGTGAGCCCGAAGCTCCGCAGGTCGAGGGCGAGCACGTTGAAGCCCCATTCGTAGTAAGCGTGGACGGCGATCTGGCGCACGTAGTCGAAGCGGCGCGAGGAGAAGACGCCGTGCACGACGATCAAGCCAGGCCTCCCGGGAGTTGGCTGAAGCCCCACCGTCGCGGCGATGCGCTCGTCGTCCGCGCCCTGAAACACGTGGTCCGAGAACTGGGCGGGATAGGCATAGCCGAGGTTGGCGGCCTCCCGTTGCTGGGCGAGGACGAAGCTCGAGATGTCGGCCAGCCCCTTGCGCACCAGCGCGCCCTCCGAGTGGCGGAGGCGGTGCGGGATCGTCTCCAGGTCCGCCATCAGGGCCTCCATCGAGCGCTCGCGCGCTTGAGGGACGGGAGGCGGCGCCGGGTCGGCGTCGAGCCGCGAGAGCAGCCGGCGAAATGGATCCCTGAGCCGCTGGCCCAGCAGCCACAGAGGCAGCGCGACGATCCCGACCAAGACGTTGAGCAGCTTCGCCGCCCCGTGCAGGACGCGGTCGGAGCGCCGAGTGGTGGCAAGCGACTCCCACATCCTGCCGGCAGTCCTTACGCGCGCGCCGGCCCGCTCGCGGAGCCGGGCGCCTCGAGCCCGCCGCAGATGGTCTCGACCACCATCTGACGGGCCCGGTCGAAGTCCGTCTCGGCCCCGGGGATCAGCTCGAACACCCAGCCGGAGAGAAGCTGCTCGATCGCCCCATAGAACCACATCGAGGCCAGCTCCGGGTCGACGTCCTGGCGAAAGGCGCCCTCCTTTTGGGCGTCAGCGACGATCTTGGCGATCATGTCGTAGGCGCGCCGGATCTCGGGCAGGTGGGTGCGCCCGAACGAGTTGGCCGCCCTGGTCACCTCGACGATGATCACCTTCATCAGGTCCGGGTCGTGGCGGTAGGAGTCGATGATGAAGCGGGCGACCGCGTCCAGCTTCTCGCGCGCGCCGATCGCCTGCCCGTCGACCTCCTCGATCGCGGCGAGCAGCAGCGACCACCGTTCGGTGAAGAGCTCGTTGAGGACCTCGTCCTTGGACTTGAAGTAGTGGTAGACGAGCCCATAGGCAACCCCTGCCTCGTCGGCGATGTCGGAGACCCGGCAGGCGTGAAAGCCCTGGCGCGCGAACACGTGGATCGCGGCGTCCAGGATCTGGCGGCGCTTGTCCACCGGAGGGGCCTTAGCGTTCATCAACGCTCACCATCAGGCGTGGACCTCGAGGGGCGCCGTCACGCTCGGACCTCGTCGGGCCAGCGGTAGGACGCCGGGCGGCGGTTGGCGAGCGACGGAAGCGTGTTGCGGACCCGGTCCTGAAGCTCGAGATCGAGCTCGGCGACGATGAAACACTGCTCGTCCGGCGCCTGCGCCAGGACGACGCCCCAGGGATCCACAATCGCCGAGCGGCCGTAGGAGCGGTAGTGGGGCTGCGCGTCGCCGATCTGGTTTGCCGCCACCACGAAGGCCTGGTTCTCGATCGCCCGGGCCCGCAGCAGGACGTCCCAATGGTCCTTGCCGGTCTCCATGGTGAAGGCCGAGGGGACGGCGATCACCCTGGCCCCGCGCACAGCGAGGATCCGGTAGAGCTCCGGGAAGCGGAGGTCGTAGCAGACGCTCATTCCCAGGGTCAGCCCCTCGAGGGCGCCGCCGAGCTCGGCGGTCACGATCTCCTCGCCGGGCTCCTCGTGCTCTGACTCCCTGTAGGCGACCCCGCCGACGTCGACGTCGAACATGTGGATCTTGCGATAGCGGGCCTCAAGCTCGCCGTCGGGCCCGATCAGGGCCGAGGTGTTGAACGACTTCTCCGCCTCGTCGCTGCGCTCGGCGATGCTGCCGGCCACCAGATGTATGCCCAGCTCCCGGGCCCAAGCACGCGCCGCCGAGATCGTCGGGCCGTCGAGCGGCTCCGCCCCCTGGAGCAGCGCCATCGAGTCGCCCAGCAGGTTCCATTTCTCGGGCAGGACCACCAGCTCGGCTCCCGCGGCGGCAGCGGCGCGCACGAGACGCTCGGCGGTCTCGAGGTTGCGGGCCTTGTCGCCCGTCGAGTTGAGCTGTATGGCAGCGGCGCGCATCTGGTAGGACGGGCTGACCGACCAGTCAATCCAGGTCAGTATAGATTCGCCTCGGGTCGGGGAGCCGGTGCACGCCTGCTCCACCCGACCCTGCGAGATCAGCGATGGCCGAGTTGCGTTCGTCTATCGAACGCAACTCGACCATCGATGTTTCGGGCGACACTTTCAAGCGCTCAGAATGCGCAGTCTTCGATGATCATCCGTTGGTCTGCGGGAGGCCTCCGAACCCACACGACAGAGGTCGCTCCGCGACGCTCCACCGAGCCGTTGAACCTCTGAACACTGTGTCTAACCACGCCTTCAAGTCGTTTGGCCCGCTTCACGGTCCTGTAGAAGGCAAGAAAGGTCCCGGCCCCATCCCGACTGGCAATCAACTCGACATCAGGAGCGTCTCTGTCGCCGGGTGCCCTCGGACCGCCCACCACCTGGAAGCCAGCATCCCGCAAGCAGGCGCGAGCCCGGTCGGCGCAGTGCAGCCCCAGCTCTGGGTCCGGTGGGACATCCGCGCTGTTGTCGCTGCCGCAGCCGACCGAAACCAGGGAGACCGTGAGCACGAGCAGACTACGCATTCAGCGCTAGCCTGACAGCAGCACGGCGACCAGCGCGACGAGGACCAGCCCCGCCTCGATCGTCGCCAGGAGCCCCGCCGATCCGGCCAGCGAATCGCCCGCGAAGCCCCCGCCGGCGCCCGTGAGGATCCCGACGAGGACGACGGCCAGTGCAATCGCCGCCCAGAGCGGCACGACTCGATCCCAGCGCGCGTCGCTTTCCGGATTCTTCGCCCGCAGGCGAACCTCGATCGCGAATGGCACCGCGAGCAGGGCGGCGAATAGCCCCGCCCCGAACAGCACAATCCAGCCATTGATCCCGTCGGAGCTCAGGTAGGGAGGGCCCGAGACGGCCGCGAGGATCAGCGCCCCGGCCGCAACCAGCACCCCCGCGAGGACCGCGAGGGCGGCCACCCGGAGCGCGCTCGACTCACGTGGCGCCGTTTGAGCCGTCCCCCTTGCGGCGCGCACCATGGCGCTCGAGCTCGGCGACCAGCAGCTTCGTGTGCAGCGCGGCGATCAGGTCGTTGAGCGGGCCCGAGCCGGCCTCGATCAGCTCCACCGCGCGGTCGGGGTCGACGTCGCCGGCCAAGCGCTGGGTGAGCACCTCGACTTCCTCTGCGACGAGCCGCTCGAGCGCCCGCTTGTAGCGGAGCGTGTCATAGACAGTGAAGCCGATCCGCTCGTCGTAGCCGCCCGCGCGGAAACGGCTGATCGCCTCGACGATCCGCACGTCCGACGGCGAGTAGCCGCGGCTGTCCGGGCCCAGCACCCCGAGGTCGGCGAGACGATCGAGGACCTCCTCGGGAACCTCGTAGCGGCTTCGGACCTCCTGGGCCGGGATCCGCTCGCGCTCGCCCGCCAGGGCACGCTCGAGGATCCGGTCCTCGAGCTCGATCATCGCCCGCAGCCGTTCCGGCTCGGCTTCCTCCCGCTCGAGCAGGTCGCGAATCACCCGCAGCGGCATGAATCGCTCCTCCTGGAGCTGCTTGATGAGCCGGATCCGGTCGACGAACTCCGGTGGGTAGTAGGCCATGTTGCGCGAAGTCTTGACCGGCTCGGGCAGAAGCCCCTCGCGCAGGTAGTGACGAACGGTCGCCACCGGCACCCTGGACTGCTCGGCCAGCTCGGAGATCTTCAAAAGCTCCGTGGCGGGCGCGCTCATCCCATGAACCTCCCCGCCTCCACCGCCTCGCTCAGCCCGGCGACGGCCCCGCTTTCGAGCAGCTCCGCGATCTGGTCGGCGTCGAGCCCTGCCGCGCGCAGCACCTCCTCCGTGTGCTCGCCGAGCGCCGGAGCCGGCCGCGTGGCATCGCCGGGAGTGCGCGAGAGCTTGATCGGCAGGCCCAGAAGCCGTACCGATCCCAGGCCGGGCTGCTCCAGCTCCACCACCATCTCGCGCTCGCGGACCAGCTCCGAGGCGAGCGCTTCGTCGAGGCCGAGGACGGGCTCGATCATCGCGTCGTGCTCGTCGTTGAACGCCTGCCACTGGTCCCGGGTGCGGGATCGAAAGACGTCCGCGACCTCGCGCCAGGCGTCCGAGCCCGGCGGCTGGAACTGGGCCTCGATCAGGTCCTCGCGCCCGACTCCGTCGCAGAAGGCCCGCCAGAACTTCGGCTCCAGAGCCCCACAGGTGACCCAGCCGTCCGATGCCTCGTACGGGTAGTAGCAGAGGAAGCCTCCGTTGAGCTGGCCGTCCCCACGCCCCGGGGCTCGCCCGTCGCGAAGATAGGCGGCGGCGACCATCGCCAACCAGGCGAGGGCGCCATCGGTCATCGAGACGTCGACCAGCTGTCCCTCGCCGGAGCGTTCCCGCTCCCGGAGCGCCGCCAGCACGCCGACCGCCGCCATCAGGCCGCCACCCCCCAGGTCGGCGATCTGGCCGGCGGACTGGATCGGCCTCCCCCCTGGCTCGCCGGTCATGCCCAGCAGCCCGGTGAGGCCGAGGTAGTTCATGTCGTGCCCGGCTCGCTGCGTGTTGGGGCCGGTCTGGCCATAGCCGGTGATCGCGCAATAGACGAGGCGAGGGTTGGCCTGCCGCAGCGCCTCGTAGCCGCAGCCGAGCCTGTCGAGGACGCCGGGGCGGAAGCTCTCGAGCACCACGTCGTACTCGCCGGCCAGGCCCAGGAACGCCTCCCGCCCGCCGGCTGACTTCAGATCGACACGGATCGAGCGCTTGCCGCGGTTGAGCGCCAGGTACAGGGCAGAGCGGGTCCCCAGCCTCTGATGCTCCTCGGAGCCGTAGAAGGGGGGCGCCCAGCGGACGTAGTCCCCCATGCCGGTGTCCTCGACCTTGACCACGTCGGCGCCCAGGTCGGCGAGCAAGAGCGAGCAGAAGCCGCCGGGCAGAAGGCGGGTCAAATCGAGCACCCGGACGTCGCCGAGCGGCCCCTCGCCGCTAGCCACTCGCCACCCGCTTCGGAACGCCCAGCCGCTCGCGCGCCTCGGCCACCGTAGCCGCCCGGCGCCCGACGTCCTCCGCCATCTGCCGCGCCTTGGCGATCAGGTCACCGTTCGAGCGCGCCATCTCGCCGTCGGGGAGGTAGAAGTTGTCCTCGAGGCCGGCGCGCACGTTGCCCCCCAGCGCCAGCGCCGCGCCGATCAGCCTCCACTGATCGCGGGAGATCCCGATCACCTGCCAGTTGTTCGGGCCCTCGGGCCCGCCGGGGATCTGATCGGCCATGAATGCCACGTTTCTGGCGTTCGGCCGGATGCCGCCGTTGACGCCGATGACCAGGGAGACGTTGAGCGGCTCGGAGAGCAGGCCCATGTCGACCAGCGGGTCGAGGTTGGCGATGTGGCCGGCGTCGAAGCACTCGTGCTCCGGCTTGATTCCGAGCTCGCGCATGGCGGCCAGGAACTCAATGATCGTGTCGAATGAGTTCTCGAACACCGCCTTGAAGACGAAGTCCTTGCGGCGCGCCGAGTACTTGGCGTAGTTCATCGAGCTCATGTTCAGCGCCGCCACGTTGGGACGGAGCTCGCGCAGGTACTCGATCCGCTTGGCGATCGGAACTCCGATCGCGCCCGTCGAGTAGTTGACGATCACGTCGTCAACCTCGGCCAGGATCGCCTCAGTGATCGCGCGGAAGTCCTCGATCTCGTAGCTCGGCACCCCCTCGGGCGTGCGGGCGTGGATGTGGATCTGCGAAGCGCCCTCGTCCACGGCTCGCTTCGCCTCGGCTGCGTACTCGGCGGGCGTGTAGGGGATCGCCGGGCACTGCTCGCGATTGGCGATCGCGCCGGAGATCGAGCAGGAGAGGATCACCGGGTTCTCGAAGCGGCTCATGATGGGGTCACCTCCACGTAGACCCCTTCGGGGCCGAAGTTCATTGCCACTCCCTCGAAAAGCTTGCGGCCGAGGCCGTAGTTGTCCTTCAGCGCGGCCTCGGCGACGGCCTCCTCATCCGGTGGCAGGATCCGCGCCGTGGCGTCCGTCGCCGGCCCGAGGGGCTTGCCCCGGGAGTCGCACGGAGCGACTCGGGCCCTGCCGGTTCCCCTTATCCGCTTCACCTTCGCGACTGCGGCCTCGCTGCGGAAATAGAGCTTGCCGTCGGCTACCCCGAACCACACGGGCGTCGGAACCCCCTCTCCAGAGCGTTTGTAGGTGACGACGATGCAGTATTTGTGGCCCTCGAGGGCATCGAAGCCGGAGGCCGGGGCCTCGCCTTCGACAATGCCTGCGGCCCGTTTGTCCCGGACCCGATCCGTTAACCGGTTGGAGGCTGCCGCGAGCTTCTCCCCGACGCTCATACCGGCATCACCCCGTGCTTGCGCCACGGCCGCTCGACCCGCTTGCCGGCCGCCATCCGAAGGCCGTTGATGATCGTCGGGCGGGTCTCGCGCGGATCGATGACGTCGTCGATGAGCGCGTTCTTGGCCGCGAGGTACGGGTCGATGTTCTTGCGCACGGCCTCGAGCATCTCCTCACGCGTCTTCTCGGGGTCGTCGGAGGCCTCGATCGCCGAGCGGCCGATGATGTTCACGGCGCCCTCCGCCCCCATGACCGAGATCTCCGCCGACGGCCAAGCCACGATCAGGTCCGGCTCGTACGCCTTGCCGTTCATCACGTAGTAGCCGGCGCCGTAGGCCTTGCGGACCACCACCGTGATCTTCGGAACGGTGGCTCGCGAAACGGCGTACAGCATCTTCGCCCCGTGGCGGATGATCCCGGCATGCTCGACCTTCGAGCCGACCATGAACCCGGGCACGTCCTGGATGAAGACGAGCGGGACGTTGAAGGCGTCGCACAGGTTCACGAAGCGCGCCGCCTTGTCGGCGGAGTCGTTCTCGAGGATGCCGCCGAGTTGCTTCGGCTGGTTGGCGACAATGCCGACAGGCTGGCCTCCGAAGCGCGCCAGGCAGGTGATGATCGTCTTCGCGAACTTCGGCTTGATGTCGA
>JBBPIK010000001.1:110621-115612 GCA_038040415.1 Actinomycetota bacterium | reverse complement strand
CCGGAACCCCTCTCCACTTCCACTCCTCGACCACTTCGGGGTCGGCCTGCTTGATCAGAACTCGGACCCGAGCGAGCGTCTCGCCCCGCCAATCACTCAGCTCCTTGATTCGAGCATCTATCAGCTGAGAGGGAGAGTCTCCTCCTTTTCCTTCCTTTGAGCCGCTCTTCGTCTTCTTCATGGCGTCTTTAGTGGAGACAGTGGGACGGCTCTCGAACCCTCGATCCGGACTCGAGACTCTGGTCGCAAGCGTCCGGATACGCAACGACCCGGCATGACCCGCTGGTTGTCGGGCAATTGGACGATATTTGAAACCGTCGAGTTCGGCAGATGATCCACCACCTGCACCCAGTCATGGTTGAGTAACACGCTGGTATGTTCGCGATGTGAGGGGGCGGTCGCCGCTTTTCTGGATCCTGCTGATGCTGAGCATCGGAGCCGTTGGCCTGGCGCTCGATAAGGTTTTTGCCGACAACACCGCGCCCTACGAGGAGCCGCCGATCGCCTACATCGGCTTCTTCTTGTTCTTTCTCTGCGGCCTTGCCTTCGTGGTCCTCTGCACGCTGGCGCTGGTTCGTTTCTGGCGCGGTCCCGCGAGCGTGGCCCTGACTCCGGCGGTGACCGGACGCTCCCTCGGAGTGGCGATCGTCCTCGCCCTCCTCGCTTTCGCCGCCACCCAGTTCCTCTTGTACTGGGGGGAGGACGTCGACGTGAGGGACGGCGGCGGCGGCACCCTCGTCTTCCTGCTCGCGGTTGCCTCCACGGTGGTACTGCTGGCGCTGGCCGTGAGGGCTTTCCGGCACAGGCCTGGAGCGCCCCGAGCTGAATAGATCGACCTCAGCGCCACCTGGGCCGACCGGGCAGCCAGAACGGACCCCTCTTGCTTCTCTGTCCTGAGGAAGCAAGCAACCATTGATGGAGCTAGCGGGACTCGAACCCGCGACCTCCTGATTGCGAACCAGGCGCTCTCCCAACTGAGCTATAGCCCCACGGTCGACGCAAGACGAACGTCCCCGGCGCTGAGGACTGGCTCAATCCGGCGTCGCATGGGCAAGAATAGCCGGATTCAGAATGAGCTTTCGGGGCCGCCTAACTGCGTTCTTCCTGCTGATCGTCGTTTTGCCGATGATCGCCGTCGCCGTGCTGGTCACGCACGTGACGAGCGAGTCGGAGAGCGGCAAAACGGACGCGCGGCTGGATGCGGGCCTCGACACTGCGCTGGCGACATACGACGACGCCTCTGCCGACGCGGAGCGGGCGGTGAAGCGGTTCGCGAACGTTCCAGCGGTGGGCTCAGCGCTTCGCTCGGGTGATCCGCCTGGGCTCAGGGCCGTGGCCCGCCGCCGCGCCGCCAAGGTCGGAATCCAATCGCTCGTAATTCGGGATCCAAGCGGCGACGTGCTGGCGTCGGTCGGCTCCGGCAACACCGTAGCGACCTACGAGCTCGATCTCACCGATTCTGGCGGCAGCCTCGGTTCGCTGGTGGCTTCGACCACGACCGCCTCCGAATACCTCGACAGGGTGAACCACCTGACCGGAATCGACGGGGCACTGCTAAAGGGAGGTGGCACGGTCTCATCCACGCTGGAGCTGAAGGGCGCCAGCCTGCCGTCCAGCGGGGATGCCGCCGACGTCGAGGTTGGGGGGGAGAGCCTGCGGGCCAGGAGCGCCCCCTTACCCAGCGCGGGGAACCTCCGGCTCGCCCTGCTCGACTCGGTGGAGTCGGGAGGCTTCTTCGCCTCGAGCCCGGTGGTTGTGGGCGCCGTGATGCTGTTCTTCGCCGTTGCGCTGATCTTCGTGATCATGCTGCTGCGCATGCTCGGCGGCCAGGTGCGGTCGATGCTGGACGCCGCACGCGGGATCGGGGAAGGGGACTTCAGCCGGAAGGTGCCGGTGCTCGGAGACGACGAGATGGCGGGCCTGGCGAGCGAGTTCAACACGATGAGCGAGCGACTCAGCGCCCAGATGCAGGAGCTGCGCAGCCAACAGGTGGAAGTCGATCGATCGGTGCGCCGAATCGGCGAGGCGTTCGCATCGGGCCTCGATCGCCAGAGCCTGCTCAAGATCGTGGTGGAGACGGCGCTGGGAGCGTGCGCCGCGCAATACGGGACGATCGCCGTCAGCGGTCGCGACGGCGCCGAGGCCGAGGCGGGAGAGCCTTCCGAGGCGATTCGAGACCTTGCCGTCGCCGCCGAGGTCGACGCGCTGGACGAGGACGACATCGTCGAGCGCCCGGCGGGCGGCGTCTATGCCCTCGCGACTCCGCTGCGGCGAATGGGCGAGCCGCCGGTGAACGTGGGCGTGATGACGGTCGCCCGCCCGGGCGAGGCGTTCACGCCGGCGCAGCGCGAGGTCTTTCTCTACCTGGCGGGGCAGGTGTCGTCGTCGATCGAGAACATCGCCCTGCACGAACTGGTCTCGGAGCAGGCGGTGACCGATGAGCTCACCGGCCTTGCCAACAATCGCGGCTTCCGCGAGCTGATCGCGAAGGAGGCGACTCGCGCCGAGCGTTTCGGCCACGTGCTGTCGCTGATCATGCTCGACATCGACGACTTCAAGCAGATCAATGACACCTACGGCCACCTACAGGGAGACAAGGTGCTGCGCATGGTGGGCCGGGTGCTCAAGGACGAATCGCGGGGCGTCGACGAGCCTGCTCGCTACGGCGGGGAGGAGTTCACCGTCATCCTTCCGGAAACCGGCATCGAGGGGGCGCTCGATCTGGCGGAGCGGGTTCGCGCCCGGATCGAGTCCGAGCAGGTCCCGCGCGCGGGGGGCGCCGGGACCGCGGGCGTCACCGCGAGCGTCGGGGCGGCCTCCATGCACGGCTCGGCCAGCGGGGCCGAGGCATTGATAGCTGCCGCGGACGCGGCGCTGTACGAGGCAAAGCGCGCCGGCAAGAACCAGGTTGCCAGCGCCGAAGTGCCGCCCGCTGCCGGCCGCTCCTGATCAGGCAGACATGCAGGAAAGCGTGCCCGCACGCCCAGGGTAGGTCAGTAGTCTCCTTCCCCGATTGGCGATGGGATCCTTCGACGACGAGATTCGCGAGCATCTCGAGCTGAAGCGGAGGCACGGCGCCACCGACTCCGAGCTCCAGCGTCTCGAAGACGAGGCGTTCGGGCCCCCGAGCCGGCCCGGCGAGCCGGACTTCCCCGAGCAGGAGGGAGGGTTGGCCGAGCAATCCGGCAACGGCGTAATGGCCGACGCGCTGGACGAGCCCGCCGAGCACGAGGCGGCTGAGGCGCAGACGACGATCTACGAGCCCGCCCCGGCCGACGAGCTTGGCACCGCCGCGTCCGAGCCACCGATCGAGTCGCTCGACACGGTGGAGCACGAATTGCCCGAGCCGGAGTTGGAGCCCGAGGCGCCCCCGTCCGAGGAGCGCGGCCCCGCGCAGGCCGAGGAAGCCCAGCCCCCCGAGCGAGAGCCGGAGCCGCCGGTCGAGAGGGAGGAGGCCTCAGAGGAGGAGGGCGCAGCCGAGCAGGAGGACATGCTCGCCGACACGCCGGAGTTTCTCAGGGACGCTCCCGAGGACGACGAGCTCTGGTTCGAGCAGGGCAAGCCAAAGGACTTTGACTTCTAGCTATACGTAGCCGCGGGTCTGAGCGGCTTCGACGACCCGCTCGATGCCGACCAGATATGCGGCCTCACGCAGGTCGATGCCCTCCTCGCGAGCTCGCGCTGAGACCTCCCTATACGCGCGTCGCATGATGGTACCGAGCTTGTCGTTCACCTCGCGCTCGTCCCAGCGGAAGTGCTGGAGGTTCTGCACCCACTCGAAGTACGAGACGACCACCCCGCCGGCGTTCGCCATCACGTCGGGAATGATGTAGACGTCCTTGTCGCGGAGGATCTGGTCCGCAGCGGGGGTGGTGGGGCTGTTCGCGCCCTCGAGGATGACCTTGCACTCCATCCGCCCGGCGTTTCCCTCGTGGATCATGCCGCCGAGCGCCGCCGGGATGAAGACGTCGCATGGAACCGCGACCAGGTCGTCGGGTTCGATCGTCTCGGCCCCGCCGAACTCGGTGATCTTGCCGCCCCCGTCGATGTGGTCCTGAAGCGCGTTGGCGTCGATCCCGGCGTCGTTTCGGATCGCTCCGTTGGCGTCGGAGACGGCCACCATCTTGGCGCCCAGCTGCTGCATGATTCGCGCCGCCCACGAGCCGACGTTGCCGAAGCCCTGGACTACGAAGCTGGTGTCGGCAGGGCTGAGGCCCAGGTGCGGCGCCGCCTCGCGGAACATGTAGACGCAGCCGCGCCCCGTGGCAGCCTCGCGACCGTAGGAGCCCTCGAGGGCGATCGGCTTGCCGGTGCAGATCGCGGGGGTGTGCCCGTGGAGCTTGCCGTACTCGTCCATCATCCAGGCCATCACCTGGGCGTTGGTGTTGACGTCCGGCGCCGGGATGTCCCTGGTTGGCCCGAGCACCTTCTCCACCTTGTTCATGAACGAGCGCGTGATCTTCTGGAGCTCCGAGCGCTCGAGCTGTTCCGCGGGGCAGTTGACGCCGCCCTTGGCGCCCCCGAAGGGGACGCCGGCCACCGCGGTCTTCCAGGTCATCAGCGAGGCCAGCGCGCGCACCTCGTCGACGTCGACCTCCGGATGGAAGCGAACGCCGCCCTTGTAGGGGCCTCGGGCGCCGTTGTGTTGGATGCGGTAGCCGGAGTAGACGTGGACCTTGCCGTCGGAGAGCTTCACCGGAATCTGCACGGTGACCTCGCGGTACGGCGTCCAGAACACAACCCGGAGGTCGTCGGCGAGCTTCAGGCGGTCGGCAGCGATCTCGAAGTAGTGGCGAACGATGTCGAGGTTCGAGACCTCGGCGTGCTGCCCCGGCTTCACCTCGCCGACGGCCACCGCCTCCGCCTCGGCCTCCTCGACCGCCTGCGCCGACTTGTCGACCTGCTCTCTCTCGCCTACCGGGGTCTCGGTCTCCGTCTTTGCCATCCCAACCTCCGGAATCTGCTCCGTGCCGGCTCATCCTCGCACAAGC
>JBBPIK010000001.1:0-110521 GCA_038040415.1 Actinomycetota bacterium | reverse complement strand
CTTTGCCATCCCAACCTCCGGAATCTGCTCCGTGCCGGCTCATCCTCGCACAAGCGTGGCCGCGACACGGATGAATACCCTGGCGCGGCGGCGTCGGCGGGCGTCTCGTGTCTGTGGGGCCGCGGCCTAGAATTGACCGCCTGGGGCCATAGCTCAGTTGGGAGAGCGCCTGCCCTGCAAGCAGGAGGTCGCCGGTTCGAGCCCGGCTGGCTCCATCGTCAGCGAAAACTGAGGCCGTGGAACGGGGTCCAGGTAATCCGAGGCATACCGGATCCCGGCACGCTGATTGTTGCGGGGTGGTGTGAGACGAAGGATCAGCTGTCGGCGGCCGCTGCCGAGTTCGTCGGCCGGGATGTAGTAGCACCGGTCCGTCGTAGGGTCGTATACAGCGAGCCAGTCGATCATTGCGGCTGTATAGAGCTTCGTCGTCCTCACTCGACCGTTGGTCAGCGAGTGGGAGGAGCACCGGACACTGATGAATGCGCTGTTCGAGCACGCATGTTTGACCTGCACACGCTCCAGGCTGTCGTCGCGCGAGAAGATCAGATCGAAGTCCCAGTCCTCGCCGTACGGGATCGCGATCTTGTAGCCGCGCTCAAGGAGGTCGGTAGCCACCTTGAGCTCGGCGAGGTCGCCTTTCATCTTCAGGGATGCCATCGGTCTGACTTACGGGCCTTGAAGGCACCGTAAGCCAGGACTTCAAACGGATCAAGACCGATCTGTGGACAACTGAACACGAATCAGTAGCGGAATTGGCACCAGCCGCTGTTCGTTACGAGAATGGCCCGGATCTAGCCGCCAGGTGGGTTTCGCAGCGCGCCGATGACCGCGAGCATCAGCATCACCACGATCAACGCAGATGCGAGCGTGAAGATGTCGAACCCAGAGTCGGCGGCGACCGCCACCGTCATGCCCCCGAACACCAGGCAGAAGATGAGCGCGACTACGAGGAACGCGCTACGCATACTCGGTGCGGGTCGCGCGGTACCGGTTCGCGAACAGCTTGATCGCCGCGAGGCCAAAGACGAAGCCGCCGATGTGGGCGAAGTAGGCGACGCCACCCCCGCTCGCAGAGACGTCGGGCGTCGCCACTTGCCCGATCGCCGGCAGGAACTGGAGCACGAACCAGATCCCGAGCATGACCACCGCCGGGATCTCGATCAGGGTGACGAAGAAGATGATGAACACAAGCGTCAACACGCGGGCGTGGGGATAGAGGAGTAAGTACCCGCCCAGGACTCCGGCGACCGCGCCGCTGGCCCCGATCGCGGGCACGGTGGCATTCGTGTCCAGGAGCGCCTGCGCGTAGGCCGCAGCGATTCCGGCCAGGAGGTAGAAGAGCACGAATCGTCCCCGGCCCATGGAGTCCTCGATGTTGTTGCCGAAGACCCACAGGAACAGCATGTTGAAGGCGATGTGGAGGATGCCGCCGTGCATGAACATGGACGTGAGCACGGTCGCCCACCATGGCGGCGAGTCGAGGGGCTGGAAGGGCGCGCCCTGCTCGACCGCGAGCGTCTCGGCCTCCCTGTATTCAGGGGTTCCCTGGCAGACGACCTCGGCGCTCGGCCCGCTGGAGCTGACCGCTGTCCCAACGGCACAGTCCTTGCCGGGATGGGTCAGGCGATAGGGGATGGCGCCGTACTCGAGCGTGTTCTGATCGCTCTCGGGTACGCCGAGTCGGTCCAGCTCGGGGCTCGAAGCGCGGTCGCCGGAAAAGCTGACCTGCCAGGCGAAGACCGCGACGTTCGCGACGATCAGCAGCACCGTGAGGATCGGGAACCGCCCCGTCGGGATGTTGTCCTTGAGCGGGATCAGGGGACGCGAAGCCTATTTCTCGCGCATGAACCCAGGTCAACGGGCTGGGTAACACGAGGCCTCGCTCCGCAGCGCGCAGCCGTCAGGCGGCTGCGGACGCCCGCCGCTCCGCCACCTCGCGGGCGGATTCGTCCGCGTGGTAGGAGCTGCGGACGAGCGGGCCGGCGGCCACCGACTCGAAGCCGAGCCCGTAGGCCGCCTGCTCGAGGGCGGCGAACTCGTCCGGGTGCCAGTAGCGGACCACGGGCAGGTGCTGCTCGGTGGGGCGCAGGTACTGGCCCACGGTCAGCACCTGGACCCGGTGCTCCCGGAGGATCCCGAACGCCTGCACCATCTCCTCGGAGCTCTCGCCGAGGCCGACCATCAGCCCCGACTTGGTGATCACCTGATCGCTGCCCATCTCCTTGGCGAGCCTCAACACCCGGGCGGAGCGCATGAAGTCCGAGCCGCGGCGCGCCTTCGGGTACAGGCGCGGCACGGTCTCGACGTTGTGGTTGAAGACGTCGGGCTTCTCGTGGACCACCTTCGCCAGCGGCATCTCCTGGCCGCGGAAGTCGGGAGTCAGCACTTCGACCTTGCACCCCGGCGCCAGCATCCGGATTGAGCGAATCACGCCCACGAAGGCAGCGGCGCCGTAGTCCGGGAGGTCGTCGCGGTCGACGGACGTGACCACGGCGTGCCGTAGGCCCATTCGCTTCACCGAAGCCGCGACGCGCATCGGCTCCAGCGGGTCGTTCCAGGTCGGCTTGCCGGTCTGGACGTTGCAAAAGCCGCAGCGGCGCGTGCAGACGTCGCCGAGGATCATGAAGGTGGCGGTGCCGCGCTCCCAGCACTCGCCGACGTTGGGGCAGTTGGCCTCCTCGCACACCGTGTGCAGGTGCTGCTCGTGGATCATCGACTTGAGGTGCCGGTAGGTGGGCCCGCCCGGGGCCGGGACCTTCAGCCAGGGCGGCTTGCGATCGCGGAAGGGGCGCCCCTCGACCGTCGGCATGCCGCCCGGCCGGGCGCGCGAGCGCGTCACGTGGAGTCGCTCATCGAGTGTGGTCTCGGCGCTCACCCGGCTCCTACCGTAGCGCCGCCGCCGTTCCGGCAAGCGCCTCCACTCCCGGACAGCGCTCGGAAAGCTCCGCGCCGTCCACCTCCACGGGTGCCCGCCCATAGACCTCGCCGAAGCGGTCCCGCACGGCGGTCGCGAAGGCGTCCAGGTCCTGCTCGGCGCCCAGCTCGCGCGTCACCGAGGTCATCCGGCAGGCCTCGATCCCGCAGGGCACGATCCACTCGAACGGCTGGAGGTCGTTGTTGACGTTGATCGCGAAGCCGTGGGTGGTGACGCCGCGGTTGACGTGGACGCCGATCGAGGCGATCTTGCGCCGCTCCGGCGTCCAGACCCCGGTCAGGCCGTCGACCAACTCCGCCTCAACCTCCCAGTCGGCGAGCGCGGCGATGATGACCGTCTCCATCCGCCTCAGGTAGGTACCAACATCAATTCGCGCCGCTTCCTCGCAGGGAGCCAAAGGCGACCGGTGGTCCGAGCCGAAGGCTCGGACTACTCCGGGAGCAGCGCGGTTTGAGAGGGCTGGCAGGCTGACGATCGGGTATCCGACGAGCTGGCCGGGGCCGTGGTAGGTGACGCGGCCACCGCGGTCGGTGTCGGTGACCTCGATTCCCTGCATGCGGTACCAGTCCTCGCCCATCGGCAGCTCGTCAGATGTGGAGCGGCGGCCCTTGGTGTAGACGGGCGGGTGCTCCAGCAGCAGAAGCAGGTCGGGGATCTCGCCGGCCTGCCGCGCTGCCTCGAGGCGCTTCTGCGCGGCGCGCGCCTCCTGGTAGGGGACCTGACCAACCCGGACGGTCCAGACCTCGTCCACGGGATCAGTGTCTCACGCGGCGCCGGCTTTGGGGAGGCGGTGGCCGCGCTACAGAGCCAGCCCCAGAGGCTCTTCGAGCAGGCCGCGGATCCGGTCGAGGAACTGGGCGCCGTCGGCCCCGTAGAGGATCCGGTGATCGCAGGCCAGGTTCAACGACATCAGGTGGGCGGTGGTGATCTCGCCTTCGCGAACGACCGGCCGCTCGGTGATCTGACCGACGGCGAGGATCCCGGCCTGTGGCGGGTTGATGACCGCGGCGAAGCTGTCGATGCCGAACATCCCGAGGTTGGAGACGGTGAAGGTCCCCCCGGAGAGCTCGGGCGGGGTGACGGTGCCGTCGCGCACCCGCTGGGCGAGCGCCCGGCTCTCGGAGGCGATCTGGCGAAGGCCCTTTTGATCGGCGTCGAACACGGTTGGCACGACCAGCGCCCCCCGCGCCGCGACGGCGACGCCAACGTTGACCCGGGAGTAGAGCTCCAGCCGGCCGTCGCGGTAGGCGCCGTTGGCGCGCGGGTGCTCGCGGAGCGCGATCGCGCAGGCCTTGACCACTAAGTCGTTGAACGACGGCACGACGTCCCCCTCGGCGGCTGCGGCCTTGATGCTCGCCCTCGCTCCGACGGCGCGGCTCATGTCCACCTCGGCCGAGAGATAGAAGTGCGGCGCGGTGGCCTTGGACTCGGCCATTCGCCTGGCGACCGTCTGCTGGAGCTTGGTCAGGTCCTCGTGGGTCGCGGCTCCCTTGGCCGTCTCCGGGCGCTCCCGCGCCCCGGGGGTCGGCTTGGCGGGCACGGCCGGCAGCGGCGCGGCCGCAGGCGCCGCAGGCGCAACCGGAGCCCCCGCCGGCGCAGGCCCTGCTGCCATCGCCCGCTCGACGTCCGCCTTGACGATCCGGCCGCCCGGCCCCGAGCCGGAGAGCGCTTCCAGGTCGAGCCCCTTCTCGCTCGCGATGCGGCGGGCCAGGGGAGATGCCTTGACCCTGCCGTCCCCGCTCGGCGTCGCCGGGGCAGGGGCCTTCGCCGTTGTCTCCGCGGGGGATGCGGTCGGTGCCGCCTCCGCAGCGGGTTCAGGTTCGCGCTTTGCCGCGGGGCCGTCACCGGACGGCTTCTCTCCTGCCTCGCCCACGCGCGCGATCACCTGGCCGATCGGCAGGGTGTCTCCCTCCTGGGCAAGAGTCTCGACCAGGGTGCCGGCGGCGGGCGCCTCGTAGACCATGTTGGCCTTGTCGGTCTCGATCTCGACCAGCTCCTCGCCGAGCGAGACCTCTTCGCCGGGCGATTTCATCCAGCGAAGGATCGTGCCCTCCTCCATCGAGTCCGAGAGCCGGGGCATGACGATGTCCTGGGCCACTAAAGCGCTCCCTCCAGCGTCGCCAGCGCTGCGCTCACCACGTGCTCGGAGTGGGGGATCGCCGCCTGCTCCATGCGCTTCGCGTAGGGCATGGGCACGTCCGCGCCGGTGACCCGCTGGATGGGGGCGTCGAGGTCGTCGAATGCCTGTTCCTGGACCAGCGCCGCGATGTTCGCGCCCACGCCGCCGTGCGGCCAGCCCTCCTCGACGATCACGCACCGATTTGTCTTGCGGACCGAGCCGAGAATGGTGTCGAGATCGAGAGGGCGCAGGGTGCGCGGATCGATCACCTCGGCCTCGGCGCCGTGCTCGTTCGAGAGCGTCTTCGCCGCCTTCTCGGCGACGTCCACCATCCGCAGGATGGCGACGATCGTTACGTCGCCGCCCTCTCGCAGCACGGCCGCCTCACCGAAGTTGAGGATGTGGTCGCCGCCGTCGGCATCGGGGACCTCGCCACGCATGCCGTACAGGGTCTCGTGCTCGATGAAGATCACCGGGTTGTCGTCCCGAATCGCCGCCTTCAAGAGCCCCTTGCCGTCCGCGGGGGTGGAGGGTGAGGCGACCAGCAGCCCGGGAATCTGCTGGAACATCGCCTCGAGGCTGTGCGAGTGCGTGGGACCGAGCTGGTGCCCGCCGCCGCCGGGCATCCGGACCACGACCGGCACCCGGACCTGGCCGTTGAACATGTAGGGGATCGCGGCCATGTGATTGACGATCTGGTCCATCGCCAGCAGCGCGAAGTTGACGGTCATCAGCTCGATCACGGGGCGCAGCCCCGCCATCGCCGCTCCCACGCCCGTGCCGACGATCGTGTTCTCCGAGATCGGCGTGTCGCGCACGCGCTGCTCGCCGAACTCGTCGAGCAGGCCCTCGGTGACCTTGAAGGCGCCCTGGAAGACCCCGACGTCCTCGCCCATGATGAAGACGCTCTCGTCCCGGCGCATCTCTTCGGCGAGCGCCTGGTTGAGGGCCTCCCGCATTCTCATCACCGGCACGGCGCCCTCCTCGAAGAGCCGGCCCTAGGTCTCATGCGTGTCCTCGAGCGCTTCCGCCCCGTCCCGGTCGCGAAAGCTGGACGCATCTTCCTCTGTATCGCCTCGCGGGGCGGGGCGTTCGCCGGCGGGCCTGCGTCCCGTCGGGCTCTCCCGCCCGGCGTAGGCCGCCCCCGCCTCCGCCAGCTTCCGCGCCTCGCCTGTCGCGCCCACCTCGCGCTCCTTCTCGCCGCGGTGCGGCTCGGGAGTGCGCTCGTCCACCGCGTACCAGCCGGGTACCTGGTCGCCCACCACGTAGAGGTGGTCGTACAGCGACTCCAGCGGCGGCTCGGGAGAGTTGTCGGCGAACTCGACCGCCTCCATGACCTGCCGCTCGAGCCGCTCGCGCAGCTCCTCAAGGTAGTCCTCGGAGATCACGCCGTCGGCCAGAAGGCGGTCCCGAAAGACCTTCACCGGGTCCTTCTGTCGCCACTCCTCGACCTCCTCCTTCGTCCGGTAGACCTCGGGGTCGGCCGCCGAATGGCCGCGGTAGCGGTAGGTGAAGGCCTCGACCAGGGTCGGCTGGCGGTCCTCGCGGGCGATGCGGATGTGCTCCGCCACCGTCTCTCGCATCGCCAGCACGTCCATCCCGTCGACGCGTACCCCCGGCACGCCCAGCCCCTCGGCCTTGCGCGAGAGGTCGGTGACCGCCGAGTGGCGCTCGATCGACGTCCCCATGCCGTAGAGGTTGTTCTCCACCAGGAAGACAACCGGCAGCTTCCAGAGCGCGGCGAGGTTCATCGTCTCGCCGAAGTTGCCGGTGTTGGAGGCGCCGTCGCCGAACATGCAGACGGTGACGGAGTCGGAGCCGGTGTAGTCGCAGGCGAGCGCCAGCCCGGTAGCGAGCGGGAGGTTGCCACCGACGATCCCGTAGCCCCCCATGAAGCGGCGCTCGAGGTCGAAGATGTGCATGGAGCCCCCCCGGCCCCGCGAGCAGCCGTCCTCGCGCCCGAACAGCTCCGCCATCACCCGCTTCGGGTCGGTGCCGCGCGCGATCGCGTGGCCGTGGGTGCGGTAGGTGCCGATCAGGTAGTCGTCGGGGTGCATCACCGAGGTTGTGCCGACGATCGTCGCCTCCTCGCCGATCGCCAGATGCAGGAAGCCGCCGGCCTTGGCCTGCTGGTACTGGCGCCCGGCCTCCTCCTCGAAGCGGCGGATCAGCGCCATCGTCTCCAGCAGCTCGCGACAGGTGTCGTGGTCTGGGAGTGGGCGCGCGGCGGCCCCCTTGCCGTCGCTCGCTACGCGGGGCTCACCCGACTTGGTGCGCTCATTCGCCACCGGAGCTCACGATAACGCGGCGGCCTCCTCCAAGTGGTCGTCGCCCCAGAAGACGTGCTCGTCGACCACCACGCTGGGGACGCCGCGCACGCCGAGATCGCCGGCGAGCTGGGTCGCCTCGCGGAGCTTGAGCTTCACGGCATCCCGCTCGACGGCCGAGAGCACGGCGCGAGGGTGCATCTCCGCGGCCGCCGCTGCGAGCAGCACGTTGTCGGGCTTCGTGAGGTCGCGTCCGGCGGCGAAGGCCTGGCGGAATGCCGCCAGCGAGAAGGATGGCGCGCGCCCGATCTCCTTCGCGTACGTGGCGACCCGCATCGCCACCAGCGTGTTGCCCGGGAACGGCTTGGGCCAGCTGATCGGCGGCAGGCCATACGCGGAGGCGCGCCGCTCTATCTCGCGCATCCCTTGGTCGCGCCCCTCGCCGTTGGCCCAGGAGTCGCGCCCGAAGCGCTTGAACAGTCCACCGAGCAGGATCGGCCGCCACTCCGGCGGCTCGCGACGGGCCTCCGCGAAAAGGCCGCTCACCCGCTCGGCGGCCAGGTAGGCGTACGGTGAGCCGAGGTCGTAGAAGAAGAGGGGGCGACCGGGGTCCTTCATCGGCCCGGATTGACCGAGAGCCAGGCGGCCACGTCGGCGGCGTTTTGGTCCGGCGGGAAGACGGGGTAGAAGACCTTGACGATCTCGCCGCCGCGGGCGATCAGGGTGAGGCGGCGGTACAGGCGCATGCCGGTGACTTCGAACGTGGGAAGTCGCAGCGCGCCGGCGAGCGCGAGCTCTGGATCGCTCAGCAGCGCGTGGGAAAGGCCGACGCGTTCAGCGAACTCGGTCTGGTCGTCGAGCGACTGCGAGCTGAGGCCGACGACGCGCGCCCCGAGCACCTGCAGCTCGGCGAAATGGTCTCGGAACGCGCATGACTGCGGCGTGCAGCCCCGTGCACCCGGGACCTGGTCCCAGCCCGGCGGCAAAGGCTCGCCTGGGCGGCCGGTACGCGGGTAGCAGTAGAGCACCAAGGTGCCCTGCGCCGCGGCCGCCAGGTCGACGTCCTCGCCTGAGGCCGACGGGAGAGTCAGTGAGGGGAAGGAGAGCCCCTCGAGGTGATCAGCGCCACCGTCGTCGATAGGTTCAGGCAGGTCGGGCGGGAGTGCGTACGGATCAGAGCGCTCGCTCACGAGCACCAAGATAGGCCGCCCGACCGGGGGTGGCGGTGCGGCTACTGGTGGATCGCCCAGCCGTCGACCGCGCGGGCAGCGTCGAGAACCGCCTCGGAGATCGTCGGATGCGGGTGGACGATCCGGGCCAGCTCCTGGTAACCGCCTTCGAGCGCCATCGTGTCGACGAGCTCGCTGATCATGTCGCAGGCGCGATTGCCGACGATGTGCGCGCCGAGGATCTCGCCATACTGGGAGTCCGCGACGATCTTCACCAGCCCCTCCCGGTCGTCGTAGACAGCAGCGGCGCCGACCCCGCCGAGCTTGAAGCGACCCACCTTGACCTCGCGCCCGGCCTCCTTCGCCTGGGCCTCGGTGACGCCGACGCTGGCAACCTGGGGGTGGCAGAAGGTGGCCCCGGCGACCAGGTTCTCGTCCACGGGATGGGTCTCGACGCCAGCGGCGTGCTCAACGGCGACGACGCCCTCCTCGGACGCCTTGTGGGCGAGGGCCTTCTCACCGACCAGGTCGCCGATCGCGTAGATCCGCGGGTTCGACGTGCGCTGATGCTCGTCGACCTTGATCTTCCCATTCTGCTCGGCCTCGACCCCGGCGTCCCCTAGCTTCAGCGCCTCGGTGTCGGGTGCCCGCCCGCCGGCGATGCAGAGGTAGTCGACCTCGGCCTCGGTGTCCCCGTAGGTCACCTTCACCGAGCCCTTGCCGGCCTCGACGCCCTCCACCTTGGTCCCAGTCGAGATCGTGATGTTCTGTTTCTTGAAGGCGCGCTCGACCACCTTCGCGACGTCCTTGTCCTCCGCTGGGAGGATCTTGTCCAGCATCTCGATCAGGACCACCTCGGTGCCGAAGCGCCCATAGGCGGAAGCGATCTCGGCGCCGGAGGCGCCGGCCCCGACCACGGCGATCCTCTTCGGCTGCTCTGCCAGCGACCAGGCGCCCCAGGTGTCGACCACGCGGTCGCCGAACTCGACGCCGGGGATCGACATGGCGACCGAGCCGGTGGCGAGGACCACCGCGCTGGCCTCGTAGGTCTTGCCGCCGACCTCCACCTTCCCGTCGCCGGTCAGCGCGCCCTCGCCCTCGATCATCTCGACCTTGTTCTTGTCCCAGAGCAGCTTCACCCCGCCTGCGAGCGTCTCCGACACCTTGGCGCGCCGGGCCCCAAGCGCCTTCCAGTCGAGGCTTGCGCCCTCCACCTTGATGCCGAGCTCGGCACCGTTGAGCGCGTGGTCGTATAGCTCCGCGGTGTGGAGCATGGTCTTCGCCGGGATACAGGCGTAGTTGAGGCAGCGTCCGCCGGGCTTGTCCTTCTCGACCACGGCGGTCTTCTGGCCGAGCTGCGCGGCGCGGATCGCGGCTACGTAGCCGCCCGGGCCACCCCCGATCACGATCACGTCGTAGGAATCGGCCATCGCCCCGACTCTATAAGAAGGCTCCGGGCTACTCGCGCGGGGCGCGCTCGGGCATCTGGATGCGGGCCATGGCCTTGATCATGAAATAGAAGAGGGTCCCCGCGATCGCGATCAGGGCCAGGTTGCCGGCGAGCTGCCCGGCGCCGCCGGCGCTCACCAGGCCGAGTGCCGCTGCCACGATCAGCAGCGCGAGGATCGCCTGGAAGCCGAGTACCGCCCAGTAGCGACCCCGCCACAGGCCGTACGACATCACGCCCATCAACACGGCTGACGGGATCACCTGGAGAACCGGGGGCCGTTCCCCGTTCACCTCGGCCCCGGCTACGTAGGCGATCACGACCGAGGCTGCGACCAGGCCGGAGAGCACGGCCCCGAGGGTGACCACCGCCGGCCGCTCGCCCTCGGCAAGCGGCTCGAGCTGCTCGCGGGCGGCTTCGTTGCGCGCGGCATAACGCGCGGCGATCTGCTCGCGCCGCTCGACCGACCGCGCCTTGCGCTTGGTGCGCTCCGCCCGTCTGCGCTCGCGGCTGGCCATCAGCGCGGCACCCCGGCGCCGGCCCCGAGCGTTTCGCGCAGGCGATGCGCCGCGGCCGCCGGATCCTTGGCGTCGCGGATGGCGCGGACGACGACGATCCGCTCTGCGCCTGCGGCCACGACCGACGAAACGTTTCCAGCATCGATCCCACCGATCGCGAACCAAGGGATCGTCGCTTCGCGGGCGGCATATTCGATCAGCTCGAGTCCGGTGCCCGGCCGGCCCTCCTTGGTCGGCGTCGCCCACACGGGGCCGACGCTGATCTGGTCGGGACGCGCCTCACCGACGGCTGCGCAGGCCGCCTCGACCTGCTGGCGGGAGTGTGTCGAGAGCCCGACCAGCGCCTCTGGCCCAGCGAGCTGACGCGCCTCGGCGACCGGCATGTCCTCCTGGCCCACGTGGACTCCGTCGGCTTCGCAGGCCGCGACCAGGTCCGGCCGGTCGTTGAGGATGAACAGCGCCCCGTGGTTGGCGGCCGCACGGCGGAAGGGGCCGGCAAGGGCAACCAACTCGTCGTCTCGGCGCGGGGACTTCTCCCGCAGCTGGACGAGGTCCGCGCCGCCTCGCAGGGCCCCGTCGAGCAGCGGACCAGGATCGCCACCTCTCGGAAGGCCCTCGCAGACGAAGTACAGGCGCGCCGCCTCCAGCGCATGCAGGCGTTGCTCGCGATCGGTGGCCATCGACCTCAGTATCTCGTAGCCACGCGAGTACCATGGATGGACAACGGGAGCCCCGTGAGTTGGGGCTGAGAGGGCGGCTCCGGGCCGCCGACCGTCTGAACCTGATCCGGGTAATGCCGGCGCAGGGATGGTGGCGCGGAGCCCCGCCAAGTGCTGGATTTGATGCGAGAGGCACCGTGACCACAGACATTCGGAGCTCTGCCGAGCGGCGCGACGACGTCGTCGTGCCGCTGAAGAGGTCGCGCTCCAAGGACGGCGGCTCGGAGGCGCTCGATGCCGTTGTCGTCGGCGGCGGGGCGCTCGGGCTCGCCTGCGCCTGGCGGGCGGCGCGGCGCGGCGCGCGGGTTCGCGTGCTCGAGCGCGACCGGCCGGGCGACGGAGCCTCTCATGTGGCCGCGGGAATGCTCGCTCCCGTGGGTGAAGCGAGTTGGGGGGAGGAGGCGTTGATACGCCTCGGGCTGGCCTCGGCCCGAGCCTGGCCCGGCTTCGCCGCTGAGCTCGCGGCCGACAGCGAGCTGGAAGTCGGCTTAGTGCCCTGCGGCGCGCTCCACGTCGCACTCGATCGCGACGAGGCCGAGGAGTTGCGCCGCCGCTTCGAGTTGATGGACTCGCTCGACCTCGGCGTGGAATGGCTGCCTCCCAGCGGCTGCAGGGAACTGGAGCCCCGCCTGGCCCCGGCCTGCACAGCGGGCGTCCACGCCCCGGCCGAGGCAGCCGTCGACCCGCGCCTGCTGCTGCCCGCCCTGACCGCCGCCGTCGAACACCGCGGCGGCCAAGTGCTGGTCGAAGCAGAGGTCACGGATGCGCTGATGGAGAACGGGCGCCTGGCCGGTGTGATCACCGCGGACGGGCGCGAGCACCGCGCCGAGCACGTTGTGCTGGCAGCCGGCGCTTGGTCGGGGACCGCCCCCTGGCTTCCTCCCCCGGCGCGCCCCCCGGTGCGCCCCGTGAAGGGACAGATCCTCACCCTCCGGGGAAACCCCGACCACCCCGTTTGCCAGCGGATCGTTGCCTCTGATCGCGTCTACCTGGTGCCCCGTCCGGATGGCCGTCTGATCGTGGGCGCAACCGTCGAGGAGCGGGGCTTCGACATCCAGGTCACCGCGGGGGGCGTCCACGAGCTGCTTCGCGAGGCCTATCGCGCCTTGCCCGACGTGGCGGAGCTCGAGCTGGTCGAGACGCTCGTCGGCCTGCGACCCGGGACACCGGACAACGCTCCGCTCATCGGTCCCGGCGCGCTGGAGGGCCTCGTGCTGGCCACCGGCCACTACCGGAACGGCATCCTCCTGACGCCGATCTCCGCGGAGGCGATCGCTGCGTTGCTTGCCCAAGAGGCGCAGCCCCCGGAAGCCCAGGTTGCTCACCCCGGCCGCTTCGCCGGTGAGATGGCTCCGGGCCTGGTCGTGGCTCCGAGCGCTGAGGAGGCTCCGCGATGATCGTCGAGCTGAACGGTCGATCGGTCGAGCTGCCCGCGGGCGCAACGGTCGCCGACGCCGTGATCGAGACCGGAGCCGCCGGCGAGGGGCGCGGCGTTGCGGTCGCCGTCGAGGGCGAGGTGGTTCGCAGGGCGGAATGGGAGGAGACGAAGCTTCAGCCAGGCCAGAACATGGAGGTGGTTCGTGCAGTCCAAGGCGGATAGGAATCAAGCCGCCGCCTCCTCGTCTTCCACTGGCGCGGGTGAACTTGAGCTTGGCGGGCGGACCTGGGGCTCGCGACTGATCGTCGGCACGGGCGGGTTCCGCTCGCTGGCGGCGATGGAGCGGGCCCTGGTGGCCTCGGGGACGGAGATCGTCACGGTGGCGCTGCGCCGGGTTGACCCGCTGGCTCGGGGGTCGGCGCTGGAGGTGATCGACCGCCTCGGCCTCTTTACGCTGCCTAACACCGCGGGCTGCTACACGGCGCGCGACGCCGTGCGCACGGCGCACCTGGCGCGCGAAGCGTTCGAGACCGACTGGATAAAGCTCGAGGTGATCGGGGACGACCGCACCTTGTTCCCGGACGCGGTGGAGCTGATCGACGCGGCCCTCGAGCTGGTCGACGCAGGCTTCACGGTCCTGCCGTACACCAACGACGATCCCATTCTCGCCCGCCGCCTCGAGGACGCCGGGTGCGCCGCGGTGATGCCGCTGGGCTCGCCGATCGGCTCCGGGATGGGGATCCGGAATCCCTACAACGTCCAGATCATCGTCGAGCGAGCTTCGGTGCCGGTGGTCCTCGACGCCGGCATCGGGACCCCGTCGGACGCGGCGCTGGCGATGGAGCTGGGCTGCGACGGCGTGCTGCTCTCCAGCTCGGTTGCCCGGGCCAAGGATCCCGAGCGGATGGCCGGGGCGATGCGCCAGGCGGTCGAGGCCGGCTACGCGGCGCGCCGGGCCGGCCGCATCCCCCGCAAGCTCCACGCACAGGCGTCGACCCCGGACGCGGGGTTGCCCGAGCTCGGCTGAGCCCGCCGGCCCGGCCCCGCGGCTGTTACGCGGGCCGCGTCAGGTGGGCGAGCACCATCGGGAGCTTCGCCCGTCGCACCGTGCGAGGCAGGGGCAGGCGGTGAAGGCGCGGCTGGAACTCTGGAGCACGGACAAACGCCTGCTCCTCCGCCACCACCTGGTCGGCGGCGTTGACGATCGCGGGATCCAGCTCCCCACCGGCGCGGAGGGACAGGTCCAGCATCGCCTCCGAGTGCGACAGCTCCAGCGTGCCGCCCGCGGTCAGCTCGCTCCAGGCCCGCGCGACCGCGAGCACGCGGCTGGGGAGCGGCGTCCAAGCGCCGGGAAGGCCCGCCGGCCATCCCGTTCCATCCCAGCGTTCGTTGACGTGGAGGGCGGCCAGGATCGCGTCGTGCGAGTGCTCGACATGGAAGCCGCCGCCTTCCACCGCATCGGGTCCCTGCCGGGCGATCAGCGCCCCGGCGCTGGCGACCTTGCGACGCTCCTCGCGAGGCAGCCCGAGAACGTCAGCGATCGCGGCCGCATAGACCATGGTGGCCTCGGGCTGGCTCAGCCGGGTGACGGAACGATCGCGTCCCAGGTGCGCCAGCGCGAGTTGTGGCACGACGACGACCAGCGCGAGCGGCGCGAGCGCGAACACCCCCAGGGGTCCGATCAGCACGGCGGTCACCACTCCGAGCGCGAGCATGGCCGCGAACGGCGGCATCATCTCCAGGAACTCGGAGCGGACCAGGACGTTTGGCCTATAGCCCTGGTAGAAGGGCGCGAAGGTGAGCCGCGCGAAGAGGAAGTTGACGGCGTACATGAGCAGGCCCGTCGTATAGAGCGCCGGCGCCGCCGCCGCCATCGACGGCGCGTCGGCAAGCTGAAGCGCTCCATATCCCGCTAGGACCGCGAGCGCGAAGCTGCTCGCAGTCGCGATCAGGCCCGGTGAGAGCGCATGGTCCTGACGGACTACGAGGCGGCTGATCGCGTCAGGGACGATCCAGATCAGAAGCGCAGGCAAGGGGCCGGCGATCGCCAGCGCCAGGAGCGCCAAGACGATGCTTGCGTCGAAGTAGGCCCCTGCCGCCATCTTCAGTCGAACCTCGGCGCTGAAGGCGATCGCGGCGATCGCGGCCAGTGCGCCCAACAGCACGGGCTGGTCCCAGGTCGACGGCGGCGAAAGGAGGACGAACAGGGCGATGGCGACGGCCGCCGGCACCAGGTTGACGGCCATGGCGCCGCGCGTGCGCGCGGGACCTGCCCCATCGGGGCGCCAACGTCTCAGTGTCTCCAGCGCGCTGCCTCGCATCCGTTCGGGCGCACCTCCACGCACGCCTGGACAGGCAGCCTAACCGATCGGCTGGCAAAAGTGGGTACTTGGGCAGGTGTGCTAGCGGCTTCGGAAGCCCATCCGGGGCTCTCCTCGCTGTTAGTTGGCGGACTCTCCCCCTCGCAAACTCGCTGCTAAAGCCTACTAATCCCTAGCCAAAAATGTGTACTGCCTTACCTATTTCCACTAGTTCCCCCGTCGCCTCGCGACCTGCCGGTCGGTCCACTCGCCGACCGATCCGAGGGTCCAGGCGACGCGGTGCGCCGCCCGGCTGGCGGGAGAATGGTCGAGCGGCTCGATCGCGTCGCCCGGATCGCCGCCGAGCTCGATTGCGGCCTTGCGAAGGGCATTGACCTGGCGGCGAAGCCGCCGTTCCCAGGAGCGGCAGAACTCGGGCAGGTCCGGATCGTCGCGGGTCTCGCCGACGCGGCCCAGGTAGCCGAGCAGGGTCGTCACGTGCTCGAGGTCCTCGACCGCGAAGCGGAGCGCCTGGTTGCGCTCCAGGAAGCGGTCGAGCACCGCCCCGCGCACGGCGCCCAGGTTGGCTCCGCTTCCCTGCGCGGCCACGCCTCCGTGGAGGTCGTGCCGTGCGGTCAGCGGGCCTAGCTCCTCCAGCAGCCGCGAGATGGAGTCGGCCGCCTTTTCCAGCAGCTCGCGAGCCGGGCTGCCGTCAAACGCGAGGGCAAGCCGGCCGAGCCGCTTCACCGTCTGGCGGCCCGTGAGGTAGAGCTCGCGATAGCCGCGGTTCTCCGCCGGGTGCAGGGGCACCCGCAAACCGTATTCGACCCGGCAGAGGGAGGTCCAGCCGAACGCGTGTGCTACTTTGCCGCTGCTTTGTGAACTAAGACCATCGAGAAACTAAGATAATCGAGAAAGGCAACAACTGAAATGAATCCGCTTTTCCGGCTCCGAAGCCGCCGATGGCGCGGCGTCGAGGGCGCGATCTCGTCCAAGCCCGGCCGGCTCGGGCTGGCCGCGGCCTCGACGCTCGTCCTCGCCCTCGGCTTCGCTGCCTGCGGCGGCTCGGATGGCGGCGGCTCGGGACAGGTCAACCTGATCGCCTACTCGACCCCTGAGACGGTTTACGACGGGGCGCTCATCCCCGGCTTCCAGAAGACCTCGAACGGCGATGGCGCGACGTTCAAGAACTCGTTCGGCCCCTCGGGCGACCAGCAGCGGGCGGTGATCGCAGGCCAGCCGGCCGATTACGTCCACCTGTCGCTCGAGCCCGACATGCAGGCGCTCGTCGATGCCGGGATCGTCGACTCGGACTGGAACCAGAACAACTACGACGGGATCGTTCAGGACTCGGTGGTCGTGTTCGCGGTCCGGAAGGGCAATCCGGAGAACATCCAGACCTGGGACGACGTGGTGCAGTCGGGCGTCGAGGTCGTGACCCCGAACGTGTTCAGCTCGGGGGGCGCGAAGTGGAACCTGATGGCCGCCTACGGAGCGCAGCTCAACCAGGGCAAGTCCCCGGCGGAGGCGCTGGAGTTCCTGAGGTCGGTGCTCGAGCACGCCGTCGTCCAGCCGGGGAGCGCAAGCGACGCCCTGACCGCGTTCACGAGCGGCAAGGGCGACGTCCTGCTGTCCTACGAGAGCGAGGCGATCAAGGCCCAGGAGGCCGGCGAGGAGGTCGACTACGTGGTCCCGGACGACACGATCCTGATCGAGACGCCGGCAGCGACCACGACTGACGCGTCGACGCAGGCACAGGACTTCCTCACCTATCTGTGGACGCCGGAGGCTCAGCAGCTGTGGGCGGACGACGGCTACCGCCCGGTGGACAAGTCGGTTCTGGCCAAGAACGAGGACAAGTTCCCGGTGCCGCCTGGTCTGTTCGACATCGACAGCCTCGGCGGCTGGGAGAAGGTGAACGCCGAGTTCTTCGATCCCGAAACCGGCAGCGTCGCCGAGATCGAGAGCGATCTGGGGGTCTCCACCGGGTGACGCCCGTGGCTCCCGGAGCACGAGCGGAGGCGCCTCCGAGGCCGGTCGGATTCCCGCGTCTTGGAGGTGCCGCGCTTGGGCGTGGTCTCGTCACCGCGTACCTGAGCCTGATAGTGCTGATCCCGATCGCGGCCCTGGTCGCCCAGTCGACCGAGGGCGGGCTCGATGCGTTCTGGACGTCCCTGACGTCACCTCTGGCGGTTTCGGCCCTGAAGCTCACCCTGATCGCTTCGGCGATCGTGGTTGCCATCAACGTGATCGCCGGCACGATGATCGCCTGGGTCCTGGTCAGGGACAGCTTCCCGGGCAAGCGGATCGTCAACTCGGTGATCGACCTTCCGTTCGCCCTGCCGACGGTCGTCGCCGGGATCACCCTGCTCGCCCTCTACGGGACGGACAGCCCGCTTGGGATCGACATCGCGTTCACCCGGGTCGGCGTCGTGACGGCGCTCCTGTTCGTCACCCTCCCGTTCGTAGTCCGCGCGGTGCAGCCGGTGCTGCTGGAGCTCGACCGTGAGATGGAGGAGGCCGCTGCATCCCTCGGCGCCGGGCCGCTGACCACCTTCCGCCGCGTCATCCTCCCGAACCTCACCCCGGCGATCCTGTCCGGCGCCGCGCTCGCGTTCGCGCGCGCGATCGGCGAGTTCGGCTCCCTGGTCCTGCTGTCGGGGAACCTGCCCAAGACCCAGGTCTCCTCGCTGTTCATCTTCGCTCAGATCGAAAGCGGCAACACGACCGGTGCGGCGGCGGTCTCGGTCACCCTGCTGGTGATCGCGCTGGCCGTCCTGCTCTTGATCGGGCGCCTCACTCATTGGAGCCTTCGCCATGCCCGCTAGCCACACCGCCTCGAGGCTCGGGCTGCGGTTCTTCGCGCTCGGCTACCTGTCGTTGTTGCTCCTGATTCCCATCGCGATGATCTGCTTCCGCGCCTTCGAGGACGGCGCTGGTGCGGCCTTCGACGCCGTCACGACACCCGAAGCCCTGCACGCGTTCTATCTGACCGTCCTGATCGCCGCGATCGCAGTGTCGGCGAACACGATCTTCGGGGTCGGCTGCGCCCTCCTGCTGGTGCGCACGAACTTCCGCGGCAAGGCGTTGCTCAACGCGGCCGTCGACCTTCCGTTCGCCATCTCGCCGGTCGTCATCGGGCTCTCGCTGTACCTCCTGTACGGACGCGAGGGTTGGTTCGGGGGCTGGCTGATCGACAACGGGGTTCAGGTCCTCTTCTCCCTTCCTGGGATGGTTCTGGCCACGATCTTCGTCTCGCTGCCGTTCGTCGTTCGCGAGGTGGTGCCCGTGCTGCACGAGATCGGCGACGAGCAGGAGCAGGCGGCACAAACCCTCGGCGCCAGCTGGTGGCAGACGTTCTGGCGAGTCACGCTGCCGGCGATTCGTTGGGGGGTCGCCTATGGGGTGGTGCTGGCCACGGCACGCGCGCTGGGTGAGTTTGGGGCCGTGGCCATTGTCTCTGGCCGGATTGTCAACGAGACGGAGACCGCGCCGCTGTGGGTGTGGCGGGAGTTTGGGCAGTTCAACCTGACAGGGGCCTATGCCGCGTCCCTGGTGCTGGCTCTGATCGCCATCGGCACGCTGCTGGCGATGAACGCGTTCAAGAGAAAGGAAGCCTGATGGGCATCTCGGTTGAAGGAGCACGCAAGCAATTCGGTGACTTCGTCGCCCTGGACGACGTCTCAATCGACGTCCCGTCTGGCTCGCTGACGGCCCTGCTCGGCCCCAGTGGCAGCGGCAAATCGACCCTGCTCCGTGTGATTGCTGGGCTCGAGCGGCCCGACTCGGGCCGCGTCCTGATCTCGGATCGTGACGCCACCGGTGCGCCGGCGCAGGACCGAGGTGTGGGCTTCGTGTTCCAGCACTACGCCGCCTTCAAGCACATGACCGTGCGCGACAACATCGCCTTCGGCCTGACGATCCGAAAGCGGCCCAAGGAGGAGATCGAGCAGCGCGTGCAGGGGCTGGTGCGCCTTGTCCACCTCGAAGGCTTCACCCATCGCTACCCGTCGCAGCTGTCGGGCGGACAGCGCCAGCGGATGGCGCTCGCCCGGGCGCTCGCCGTGGAGCCCGAGGTGCTGCTGCTCGACGAGCCCTTCGGGGCGCTCGACGCGAACGTCCGCAAGGAGCTTCGCGTGTGGCTCCGGCGCCTCCACGATGAGGTCCACGTGACGACGATCTTCGTCACCCATGACCAGGAGGAGGCCATGGACGTCGCCGAGCAGATCGTGGTCATGAACCAGGGTCGGGTCGAGCAGACCGGGGCCCCACGGGACCTGTACGACCATCCGAGGACCGAGTTCGTGATGGGCTTCGTGGGCCCTGTCAACCGGCGCGGTGCGCTGTTCATCCGTCCCCACGACCTGGAGGTCCTGGTGGCGCCGGCGCTCGAGGCCGAGGAGGCGATGATCGAGCGGATCGTCCATCTCGGCTTCGAGGCCAGGGTGGAGCTCTTGCTCGCCGACGGGGCGCAGCTGTGGGCCCAGATGACCCTGGCCGAGGCGGAGTTGACGGAGCTCGCCGAGGGCCAGATCGTCTACACGCGCCCGCGGCGGGCCAAGGTTTTCGAGCCCAACGGCGAACCGAGCACCAAGGAACTGGCTGCAGCCTGAGCTGCGAGGGACCTCTCGACTTGGCGGGCCCGTCAGCCCTCCGAGTCGCTGGCGATCCTCAGGACAGGCTCCGGCAGCTGGCCCGAGGCCAGGTCGGCGATCGTCACCGAGTCGAGGACCTCGCGCATGTTGGCGCCGAGCGCGATCCAGACCTCCCGTAGCGGCTTCGCCTCGCCGGGAAAGCTGAGATCTTCGGGCGCCTCGCCTCGGAGGCTTGCCAGGGGGCCGTCGAGCTCGCTGATGATCTCGGCGAGGGTGAGCTCGCCGGCTGGCCGAGCGAGCCAGTAGCCGCCGTCCTCCCCGGGACGGCGCTGGACCAGTCCGGCGTACCGCAGCTCGGTGAGGATCGGGTCGAGGAAGCGCAGCGGGATCTCCTGAACGCCGGCGATCTGCTCGCCTGCGACCGGACGCTGCTCCGTGGCGCGAGCGAGCTCGATCATCGCTCGCACCGCGTAGTCCGCCTTGACCGAGACCCTCACCGGCCCATTCTCGCCTAAGACAAGCTGGCCCGCGGAGGAGGTAACCGAACCGCGTCCCGCTGGTTCCGGGGCCCGGAACCAGGACGCCACAGATCGGGGCTACGCCGGCGCTGGCGGTGCTTGCTCCTCCTCCAGGATGACCTCTGCGGGGTCCTTGTCGTCTCGCAGCCCCTTGTACACCGGGGCGCGCAGGGTTCGTGCAGCCGTCCACTCGCGAAAGGCGATCTCCGCCACCAGGCGCGGCTCGACGAAGACGGCATGCTTGGGCGGCTGGCGGCCGTCGAAGGGGCTCTCGGGTGTGCGCAGTGGCTCGAGCAGTTCGGCGAGGCGCCGCAGCTCGGCCTCGGTGAAGCCGCTGCCGACTCGGCCGGCGTAGCGCAGCCGTCGCTCGCCGCCGCCGCCGCCCTCGTGGTAGCCGACGAGGATGGCGCCGATCTTCCCCTCCCGACTCCCCTGTCCGGGGAGCCAGCCGCCGATCACGAGCTCCTGGCTGCGGGTGTTCTTGACCTTCAGCCAGGCGCGGCTGCGGCGCCCGGGCAGGTAGCGGCTGTCGAGCCGCTTGGCGACCAGCCCTTCGAGCTCGCGCTCCCCGGTGAGGCCGAGCAGCGCCTCCCCCTCGCCGCGGTGGCTGCTGGGCGTCTGCCAGCTCTGCCCCTCGAGCTTCAGGGCGTCGAGCCGCTCGCGCCGCTCGGCGTACGGGAGGTCCACGAGCGAGCGGCCGTCCAGGTAGAGGAGGTCGAAGATCAGGTAGGTGACGGGGATATCGGCCATACGGCGCCTGATCTGGGATTCCGAGGCCAGGTGCATGCGGCTCTGGAGGCGCTCGAAGCTCGGACGGTCGGCGTCGTCGAAGGCGACGATCTCGCCGTCGAGTATCGCGTCGGTGGACCCGAGCTCAGGGCCAATAGCCCGCAGCTCGGGGTAATGCGAGGTGATCTCCCGCAGGTTGCGGCTCTCGAGCCGCAGGTGGCCGCCCTCGCTGTAGGCGACCGCGCGGACGCCGTCCCACTTGATCTCGTACGCCCAGGCCTCCTCGTCACGTGGCAGGCTGGTCGAGAGGGTGGCGAGCATCGGCCTGAGCTGCTTGGGCATCGGCTGCCGCTCCGGGTCGAGCGGTGGGTCCATCCGATGGATCATCCAGTTGTCGTCCTTCGTCTGGAAGAGGGCGTACTTCCCCCTCACGCGTTCGCCTGCGAAGGTGAGGATCAGCTCGTCGGCGCGGACCTTCTCGGCCTCGTAGGTGCCCCGGTCCCAGATCTCGATCTTCCCCGCGCCATACTCGCCCTTCGGGATCTCGGCCTCGAAGTCGAGGTACTCCAGCGGATGGTCCTCGGTGCGAACGGCGAGCCGGTTCTCCTTCGGGTCCTGCGGCACCCCCTTCGGCAGCGCCCAGGAGGCCAACGCGCCGTCGCGCTCCAGCCGCAGGTCCCAGTGCAGTCGCCGCGCGTGGTGCTCGTGGACGACGAAGCGGTTGCCCTTGGCCTTCTTGGGGCGCTTCGGCTTCTTGCCGCCACGCGGCTCGGGGGTCTTGTCGAAGGAGCGTTTCTTCTCGTAGTCGGTGAGCTTGCGGCCCGACATTGCGAGGCCATGGTAGGCCCGGGTCGCTACGGGGCCGAAGGCGAGCGGATCGACTGAGCGATTCACCGGGCATATTCCGGTCAATCCCACATTCGACCGGTGGCCGACTTGCAGGTGAGCCGCCGCGTAGACACCTTGATGATGGGGGCGACGGGAATCGAACCCGCGTTTCTGCAGATTAAAAGTCTGCCGCAACACCAACGTTTGCTACGCCCCCCGCGCGAGAATGTAACCACCAATGAACACGGTCGGGGGTTCCCGCCAGGGGGTGCAGTCCCCGCCCAAGGGCCGGGGACTGGATGCCGCTACCGCTGGAGCACGTTCTCCGCGAACATCACGAGCGTCCGAGCCTGCCGCAAAGCCGCTCTCACATCCTGGCCGCCGATGTCGAACAGACCATAGTGCGCTTCATCCTTCAGATTGAGCAGGCGACGGAGTGACTTGGAGGCTTGCTCGCCGCCTGGCTCGACCTGGGCAATCAACTCCTCCGCCTGATGGTGATCCTGTCCGCGCGATCTGCGGCGAAGCGCTTTGCAACAAGCAGCGTCACAGGCGGCAACGCCAGCGAGGACGGCGAGCGAGGCTGACACGCTCGCGTACTCACGGTCATCGGACTCGTCGGCTACGAGCTCAGCTACGTCCAGGAATCTGCGTGCGTGGTCGAACCGAGTTCTGGCTTGGTCCTGGGAACAGGGTTGGGTGCGTCCGGCGCGGCGGGCGCTCACTTCCTCGCTCGCAAAAGCTCGACGATTTCGGGACCGCTGAGAACAACCGCGTCTGTCTTCAAGTCCGCGAGAATCGGCGTCTGCTCTTGCTGGAGTCGATCGAGTTCAGTCTCTGCCACCTCAGCGATGCCCGCGCGGTTTCCGGTCCACCGAAAGATGTCCGATGCAAGCCGATCCATCTGCCCCCGCCAGCTCTCGTCGTCCTCAGAAACCGTGGCGGACCGAACGATGAACACGTCGATGTCGCTTTCGGTGTCGCCCTCGCCCCGGGCCACCGAACCGAAGAGCGAGACATGAAACGGGGGGACATCCCAGGACTGAATGGCCTCGCGTAGGCGACTGAACAGTTCGGCCCGCAGACTTGCGAGGACTTCAACCGCTGGAGCCGCCAGATGCTCCCGGTTGAGGGTATAGAGCAGGGCTCGTCCCGCCTCTTGGCGGTGGACGAGTCCGTGCTCTGCCAGCCTGCTGAGCACCTCCAGGACCCCGCTATGGGAATTCCGTCCCATCAGCCGGGCGACCTCTCGCCCGGTCAGCGGCCGGTTCGTCCCTGCAAGCACAGCGAGGACACCGCTATCGAGCGTGGGGCAAATGGCCGTGTGAGGCCGAGCGATATCCATGCGTGGACATTATATCAGCCATGTAGCCGACATAACGTCCATTCGGCCGGTTTAACGTCCAAGCAGTCTAACCAGACTCGCGCATCGCCAGCTGGCGCACTGTGGCGCGATCAATACGGGCGCACCTCATCGAGCTCCACCCGCCCGCCGATCTCCGCCATCCCGTCGGCGAGGGGGCGGGCGAGGATCACTGAGCCCATGCCCTGGCGAATCTCGAGCTGCCTGCCGAGCCGCGCCGCCAGCGTGATCGCCGCGGAGCCCGTCGCCTCGTCCTCGTCGATCCCGTAGCGGCGGGCGAACACCCGCTCGCGGATCACGCCCGCGACCTCGTCCACCCACGCCCAGACCCCGACCGCGTCGTGGCCGTCCGGAGGCCCGTCGAGCGCCTCCACCTCCGCTGCCGACCGGACCTCCACGAACTCGAACTCCGGCATCCACTCCGGGCGCCCTGCGGCAAAGGGCCACCCACCGTCGGTGCGCACCGGAACCTCGCCCGCCGGGGGCCGCAGCGCCGCCACCGCGCCGCGCTCGCGCGCCAGGAGCCAGGCGGTTCCAACCACCGGATGCCCGGCGAACGGGAGCTCCACGGCCGGTGTGAAGATGCGCATCTCGCCGCGCCCCGCGTCGTCGACGAACACCGTCTCGCTGAACCCCAGCTCCGCCGCGATCCCCTGCCGCTCGCCGGCCGGGATCTCGCCACCGTCGAGGAACACGCCCAGCGGATTGCCCCCGCCTCCGTCCTCGCCGCAGAAGACGCGCAGCACGTGCAGCGTGGGCATCGCCTGGCCCGCGCCGGCAGCTAGTGCCGGAAGTGCCGGCGCCCGGTGAACACCATCGCCGCCCCGGCCGCGTCGCAGGCGGCGATCACCTCCGAGTCGCGCACAGACCCCCCCGGCTGAACCAGAGCAGTGGCCCCGGCGTCGATCGCCAACTGAGGTCCGTCGGGGAAGGGGAAGAACGCGTCGGACGCGACCGCCGATCCCGCCAGCAGCTCGTCGGCATCCTCGCCGCGCGCCTGGCGCGCCTTCTCGATCGCGATCCTCACCGAGTCCACCCGGCTCATCTGCCCGGCGCCGATCCCCAGCGTCGCTCCATTCTTGGCGATCACGATCGCATTCGAGCGCACGTGCCGGCATACCTTCCACGCGAACCACAGGTCCTCAGACTGGCTCCCCTCCGGCTTCGCTTGGGTGACCACCTGCATCGACTCGCGCTCCTCGTCGATCCGGTCGGGATCCTGCACCAGGAGCCCACCGCGCACCCGTTTCACGTCACGCTCGCGCGGCTCGTAGTTGCGTTGCTCGGTTGCCTCCAGGAGCCGTATCGCCTCCTTTTGCGTCAGCACCTCGAGCGCGTCGCGCTCGTACGCGGGCGCGAACAGGACTTCGACGAACCGCTCGTGCAGCCGCTCGGCCAAGCCCCGGTCGACCCCGCGGTTGAGCGCGATCACGCCGCCGAACGCCGACAGGGGATCACAAGCGAGCGCCTTCTCGTAGGCATCCTCGATCTGCTCCGCGACCGCGACCCCGCACGGGTTGTTGTGCTTGACGATCACGCAGGCGGGCTCGTCGAACTCGTCGAGCAGGTGCCGGGCGCAGTCCAGGTCCAGAACGTTGTTGAAGGACAGCGCTCTCCCGTGGAGCTTGGCGACCATGGAGAGCACGTGCGTGCGAGCGCCAACCTCCACGTACAGCGCCGCCTTCTGGTGCGGATTCTCGCCGTAGGAGAGGTCGAGGAACTTCTCGTGCGCCATCACCCAGTGGCTCGGATAGGCCTCGTAGCGCAGCGCGTACCAGCGGCTGATCGCTGCGTCGTAGCGGGCCGTGAAGGCGAACGCCTCGTTGGCCAGCCAGTGCCGGGTCTCGGCCGAGACGTAGCCGTCCGCCTCCTCAAGCTCTGCAACCACCGCGTCGTAGCTCTCGGGCATCACCACGACGGCGACGAAGCGATGGTTCTTGGCCGCGGCCCGGATCATCGTCGGCCCGCCGATGTCGATGCTCTCGACCGCCTCCTCCTCGTTCACGTCCAGCCGGGCGACGGTTCGCTCGAAGGGGTAGAGGTTGACGCAGACGAGATCGATCGGCTCGATCCCCTCGGCCTCGAGGGTGGCCATGTGGTCGCTGTCGTCGCGCACGGCGAGCAGCGCCGCGTGCAGCCGCGGGTGCAGCGTCTTCACCCGCCCGTCGAGGATCTCCGGCGACCCCGTCAGCTCGGCGACGTCTTGCACCTCCAGCCCGCCCTCCCGCAGCGCCGCCGCGGTGCCCCCCGTGGAGACGATCTCCACCCCCAGGTCGGCGAGGCCCCGGGCGAAGTCGACGATTCCGGTCTTGTCCGAGACCGAGATCAGCGCGCGGCGCACTTCGATCGCGTCCTGCGCGGCCGCCGAGCGCTCCCTGCCTCCGCCGGTGGTGACCGGATCAGCCATGCCTATTCGCTTGCCTCGACATCCACGTGGACGAGTCGCGGGTTCTCCGGGTCGATCCGGACCGCCCCGGCGGCGATCAAGCGAATCGCCTTGGGTAGCAGCTCGTGCTCCACCCGGTGGATCTCCTTTTCCAGTTGGGCGCGGTCGCGAGTGTATGGCACCTGGATCGCCTGCTGCAAGACAATCGGCCCCGAGTCGACCCCCTCGTCGACCAGGTGCACGGTCACCCCGGTGACAGACACCCCGTGCGCGAGCGCCTGGCCGATCGCGTCGAGGCCCGGGAACGAGGGAAGCAGCGCCGGATGCACGTTGACGATCCGGTTGCGGAACCGGCCCACGAACTCGGCGGACAAGAGCTCCATGTATCCGGCGAGGACGATCAGGTCCACATCCCGCTCGGCGAGCCAGTCCGCGATTGCGGCGTCGCGCGAGGCCCGGTGCGGATGCCCGGCGCGCTCGAACACCCCGGTCTCGACTCCGGCCTCCCGGGCACGGTCCAGCGCCACAGCCCCCGGCTTGTTCGAGACCACGCAGGCAACCTCGATCCCATCCCGGCCGTGCAGGCGGTCGAGAATTGCCTGCAGGTTGGTTCCGGCCCCCGACGCGAGGACGGCGATGCGGAACGGGCTGGACACGCTCCTGCTACCCGCAGTACTTGCCGTTCGAGGGACGCGGATCGCGCCCGGGAACCCCCGAACAGTGGTGGATCTTGGCCAGGAGGCGCTTGAGGCGCCTCTGAAAACGACCGGTTGGACAGCTCCCACCGCCGAAGCAGAGGTTCTGGAGCTGGTAGGGATCGTCGGAGAGGTCGTAGCGCTCCCGCTCGCGGTTCCTGACGCAGTTTTCGGTGTTCGGGTCCGCGACCCTGACGTGCCGGACGAAGATCGCTCCCGGCAGCCGCACTCCCGCGTACTGACACGCGGCGTGCTCGATGTTGGCGTCCCGAAGGCGAACCTCGACGCCCAGCGGGCGGTTGGCGGCCCACCTGGGGCTCTTTCCGCGCAGCAGCGGGAGCAGCGATCTCCCATCCATAACCCGGCACTGACGCTTTCGTCGACACGGGCGTTGCTCGGCCAGGCCGAGGATCGTCGGCGCGAAGTCGATGTTCGCTACCGGCGCGGAAACCTGTGCCACCCGTGGGCCCTTCCGGTAACGGGCCGGGAGGCGAATGAACAGCGGGGTCCGGTCGGCCTCCTCGTAGGGATAGAGCTTTCCGCCGCGGACCCGGTGCTCGCCGAAGAAGACCCCGTTGTCGGTGTAGAAGATGAAAACGGTGTTGCCGAGCTCACCGAGGCGCTTGAAGGCCCTGTTGATGTGACCCACGGTCCGGTCAACCTGCTGGAGGGCGGCGAGGCCGCATCGATAGGCCCTCGTCCTCTGGTCGATCTCGTTCTGGGTGAGCAGCGGCTGTCTGCGTAGGAAGGAAGGCTTGTCGCTCACGTTCGGCTCGTTGAACGAAGGCGGAGTCGGGAGTGGCACGTTCCTGAACTTGCCCACGTCACGGGGGTCCGGCGGCGGGTTGCAGCTCCCCTCGCGCCCCGAGCCGGCATGGGGGGCGATCTCGTCGAGCTGGAGATAGAGCGGCTTTCGACGGGGCACGAAGCGGCGAATCACGCGCAACGCGGATCGCTCGAAGACCCGCGGCGCATAGTCCTTGTTCCTGCGGCCAAAGTGGACCTTCCTGCCGTTTCGGGACAGATACCAGTCGTAGTAGTCGTCCTCGCTTCGGTCCATCTCGGTGTACCACTGATCCCAGCCCGGCGCCACCTGGGTTTGGTTGGAGAAGTGGTGGTAGCGGTTGAGGAACTTCCCCACGTGGGCGGTGACGTAGCCCGCCCGGCGCAACCAGACCGGGAGCACGTTCCGCTTGTTGCGCAGGGCGGGATAGGTGTTCCGGAGCACCCCGTTGTTGTGCCCGTACTGGCCGGTGAGCAGCGTGGCGCGCGAGGGACAGCACAAGGGCGTGGTCAGAAAGGCGTTCGTGAACCGCGTGCCGCGTCTTCGGATCAGCTTCGTGACCTTCGGCATGTACCGGGCATGGGCCTGAGAGAGGGCCTGGTCGTCGGTGGTCACGACGACGATGTTCGGCAGCTCCTGACCACCCCCCCGCGCGGCGCCCGCTCGATCAGGACGCTGCGACGTCGCCAGCCCCAAGCCGGCCAGGGCCAGCAGCGCGGCGAGCGCGATTACGAGCCTGCGTTGTGCGAGAACCGAGGTCATCGGGAGGGAAGCGAGCGTCAGATCAAGCCGGAGCGATGCTCCCGGCGCGATCCTCAACCGGCGGCGAGCGCCGCGCGCGCCTCGCAGCACGGCGATCGGAAGCGGACAATGCTAGCGAACGTGCCGGGTCGTCAGGGAATCCGGAGCCGGTGCTCGCAGTTGCTGCCGGCGACGTCGTGGCCTCCCCCGCCGGAGCAGATGTCGTTCTTGGGGCCGCCGTTCAAACGGTCGTTCCCGCTGCCCCCTGTGACGTTGTCCTCGCCGCCACCGCCGAGCACTTCGCCGTACTGCGGGTTGGCGGCGACGTTGTCGCCGTAGACGATGTCGTCGGCCCAGATGCCGTTGAGGTGGTCGTTGCCGCTCCCCGAGGCGGTTCCCGTGATCGTGTAGCTGTCGCCGATCAGGATGTCGTCCTGGCGATCGCCGTTGAGCTCGTCGTCTCCTCCGCCCGAGGCAGCGCCCGAGGGCGAATAGCTGTCGCCGACCACGAGGTCGTCGTCCCTCTCCGAGCAGATGTGGTCATCGGCTCCGCCTGTGGCCGTCCCCGCGCCCATGACCTCGCTGTCCGCGACGATGAAGTCATCCCCCGGCCCGCCCCCTCCGGGGCCGCGCCTGTTGGGGCACACCTCGTCGGCTCGGCCGCCGGCGGCATCGCCCCTCCCGTAGTTGTCGCCGACGATGTGATCCCTGCCTCCCCCACCCGAAATGGTGTCGCGGCCGACCGGGGCCATTGCGTCACCGTACGGGTTGAACTGATCTCCGACCAGGAGATCGTTGCCCAGATCGCCTTCGAGGTAGTCGCTGCCGCCGCCGCCGATCAGCTTCTCCTTGGTGTCGGAGCCGATCACCCTGTCGTGTCCAGCGCCCGCGCAGACGATGTCCCTGCCCCCGGTGTTGCCGAAGCCGCCGAGGATGATGGTGTCGTTGCCGCCCCTGGCCGCGATCACGTCCCTGCGGTCCGTGCCCAGGATCCGATTGGCCTTGTTGGAGCCGACGATCGTTGCCCGGTGCCCAAGGCACTTCGCCGCCTCGGCCGGCTCGGCGGCGGCCGCCAGGGGCGCCACAAGCGCGGCCAGAATCGGCAGCACTCGGAGCGCGCGAAGCGGCGGTATGCGGAGTGTTCGAACGCTCGTTGGCTGCAAGGTCGGCGGGCTCCCTACCTGAGTTCAGGTATGCCAACCGAGCCTTCGGCAGGCCGCCCGCTGCGCTTGAGCGGTTTCGCCGAGCCTGGCCGTCTGGCCCATCGACCGGGAGCGACCGACAGAGAGAGCCCGCTCCAATCGCGGGGCTGCCCTGTGTTGCCATCGCTATCCGGGGTCCCGGCAGGACAGCGCCATCCGGTGTGTTACTGAGTGACGACTAGCGAGCCAACGGAGTGACGCCGATCGCCTCCAGGGCGAACTTGCCGTTGCCCTCGCCGCCGTCGCCCAGCGGGTAGTTGCCGGTGAAGCAGGCGTCGCAGTGGTGTCGGGCGGGGGTACCCACCGCCTCGTACACCCCCTCCATCGACAGGTAGGCGAGCGAGTCGGCGCCGAGCTCGTCGGCGATCTGCTCGACCGTGCGGTTGTGGGCGATCATCTCCTCGCTGGTCGACATGTCGACCCCGTAGTGGCAGGGGTGGCGAATCGGCGGCGCGGAGATCCGCAGGTGCACTTGCTTTGCTCCGGCGTCCTTCAGCATGCCGACGATCTGGCGGGTGGTGTTGCCGCGCACGATCGAGTCGTCGACCACGACCACGCGCTTGCCGGCGACGATTTCCGGGAGCGGGTTGAACTTCATTCGCAGACCGTGCTTTCGCAGCTCCTGCCCCGGCTGGATGAAGGTTCGCGCCACGTAGCGGTTCTTGATCAGCCCGTCGTCCTGGGGAATGCCCGAGGCCCGCGCGAAGCCGCTCGCGGCCGGATTGCCCGAATCCGGCACCGAAATCACCAGGTCGGCGTCCACCGGCGACTCGCGCCACAGGATCTCGCCCATCCGCCCCCGCACCTGCTGTAGGACCCGGCCCTCGAGCCGTGTGTCCGGGCGCGAGAAGTAGATGTGCTCGAAGACACAATGGGCGGGGCGATTCGCGGACACCACCTGCCGCGTCTCGATCCCATCCTCGGTCAGCGAGATCAGCTCCCCGGGCATCACCTCGCGCAGCAGCTCGCCGCCGATGATGTCGAAGGCGCAGCTCTCCGAGGCGATGCAGTAGCGGTCGCCGACCTTGCCGAGCGAGAGCGGCCGCACGCCGTGCGGATCGCGGAAGGCGACCACCGCCCGCTTCGTCATCACCACGGTGGAGTAGGCGCCCGCAAGCCGCGGCATCACGGCCTCGACCGCGTTCTCTATCGGGCGCGCCTCCTCCACCGAGAGCAGGGTGGCGATGATCTCCGAGTCGGACGTGCCGCGGAACGCAAGCCCCCGCTCGCTCAGCTCGTTGTACAGCTCGACGGCGTTGGTCAGGTTGCCGTTGTGCGCCAGGGCCAGCTCCCGCCCGTCGTCCCGCCAGACCGGTTGCGTGTTCTCCCACGAATCGCCGCCGGTGGTCGAGTAGCGAACGTGCCCGATCGCCATGTCGCCCTCGAGCGCCTGTAGCTTCTGCTCGTCGAAGACCTGTGACACCAGGCCGGTATCGCGCAGGGTGGTGATGTGACCGCCCTCGCAGGTGGCGATGCCCGCCGACTCCTGGCCACGATGCTGGAGCGCATAGAGGCCGAAGTACGCCAGCCGGGCAACGTCGTGCCCGGGCGCGTATACGCCGAACACCCCGCACTCATCGCGCGGGCCGTCGCGGTCTGGGACAGGCCGCTCGGTCGGGATCATGTGGGCTTTCTCTGCGTGAGAGATTGAGCTGGCGAGGCAGGCAGGTCCGCCTGCAACCGCAGGGTAGCAACGGGGGCGGATCAGCCTTCCCGGCGCCACCCGCCCGGTCGGCGCGTTACCCTGAAAGCCAGGTCGAGGGGGCACGGTGAGTGGTTATCTTTGAGCAGAACGCCGCCAGGACGACCACCTGGCGCCAGCGGGTGTATCCAGCCATCCTGGCGATGGTGGTGGGTGCCGCAATCGCCGTCGGAGCGGTCGCCCCAGCTTCTGCCTCCTCGGCGAGCTCCGACCTGCGCGGGCTGCACCGAGCCGCCTGTCCGCCGTCCCCCAAGCCGCTGAGGGATCCGCACCCTTCGCGCGAGAGGGTCGCGGATGCGCGCCAACGCGACCTGTTCACCGTGGGCCCCTACTCCGGGGTGAAGCTCGTCCCCCTCGTGAACTGGCGACAGGACCCTCATCACAGCTCTCGGTTTCGCAGCGCTCTGCAGGCCCTGACCTGGCTCGACGTGCTTCGGTACGACTATCGACGCGGGCACCTCGGCGCCCTCCTTCAGGCCAAGCGGCTGCTGCTGGACTGGATCCACCGTCAAAAGCTCGGTGCGCCCAGGACCTCCCGGGCCGCCTGGCGCTCGAAGGTCACCGGTGAGCGCGCGGCAGAGCTCGCCTACCTGGTCCGAGCCGCCGCCTGTGAGCGGAAACTGCCCAGACGCCAGGCGCTGTCGGCGCTGCGCTCCGTGAAGACGCACGCCAGGTGGTTGATCGCGCACCCCGACAACATGAATCACGGCCTCTTCGACAGCGTCGGGCTGCTGGCGCTCGGGCGCCACTTCCGGTTCATGAAGGGAGCCCGGGGCTGGCGAAAGGTGGGGGTGCGGCGCTTCCTCAGGATGTTCCACGAGCGAGTGATCGAAAACGAGGGGTTCTGGCTCGAGAACTCCAGCGCCTACCACTTTGTGCTCACCGACCTCCTGGAGCGGTTCAAGGCCACCGCGGGACGCCATCGCCCGGGCCTCCGACGCCTGCTGAGGAGGATGAAGGAGGTGGGCGGCTGGCTGATCGAGCCGGACCACCGGGTTCCGCTCTTCGGCGACAGCAATCTGATCACGCCCGGGCGGGCCTACCAGAGACGCGCCGCCAACGACCGGGGAATGCTGGCCCTGATGAAGAGCGGCATCGCCGTGGTCAAGAGCCCGGGGGCCTTCCTGTCGATGCTGGCCGACTTCCACAACGGCACTCACAAGCACGCCGACGAGCTCAGCTTCGATCTCTTCGACCGCGGGCACCGGATCCTGACCGACACCGGCCAGTACCACATACAGCCCGGCCCGATCAGGGACTTCGTGCTGTCCGCGCGGGCGCACAGCACGCTCACCGTGCGCGGTCGCGGCTTCACCGGATGGCGCAAGCGACCCTACGGCAGCGGCCTCCAGGCTCGTGGCAGCGACGACGGCTGGTTCGCGGTCCGCGGCAGGAACCCGCTGCTTCGTCGCGGCGGCGTACGGCACTGGAGGCTGTTCCTCTACAAGCCCCACGTGGCGCTGATCGTCGTCGACCGCGTTCGGGCGGATCGGTCGCGCACCTATGACCGCTACTTCCAGCTGGGTCCCGAGATCGGCGTGACCCAGGACGGGCCGAGAACCCTCGGCCTGCACGCCCCGGGCTTCACCGGCAGCCTCTACAGCGAGTCGAGCGCCGGAACCGAGCCCCGGACCATGGTTCGCGGGAGAAACGATCCGTTCGCGGGTTGGATCTCACCCTTCTACCGTCGCCTCCTGCCCCGGTGGACGGTCCGCCTGCAGAGCTCCGGTCAGAACCTGAATTACGTGACCACGATCAGCCTCAATCCCAGCCGCCTTCAGGCCAGCCTCGGCTCGGTCGGCGAGCGGCAGGTGAGGCTGTCCCTCAGCTCCAACGGCGCCCCGGCCGGAACGCTCTCGGTCTTGCGGCGCCGCTCTAATCTGACGGTGAACCAGGCCCCCTGAGGAAAGGGGGGCCGGCGGCGCTGGCCGTCACTCGCAGAAGGGGCGTTGGCCGACGCGCTGATCGCGCCCCGCGATGCCGGCACACTCCTGGAGCCTGCCCAGTCGCCGCTCCAAGCGGAGCTGCGCGGCGCTGAGGGGGCAGCTGGCCGGACCGCCGCCGAAGCACTTGTTGTCGAGCTCGAACGGATCCGCCCTCAGGTCGTAACGCTCCCGCTGGTCGGTTGGCTCGCACCGGCGGGTGCTCGGGTTTACCACCCTGGTGTGCCGGACGTAGATCGTTGGACGCGTTCTGATCCCGGTGAACTCACACGTCGCGTAGCGTCCCGCCCCGGCGGCGACCCGGTACTCGGTCAGCAGCCCGCGATGCTGTGGCCAGCGGCCGGAGCGGGTGAGCAGCGGCATCAGGGAGCGCCCGTCCATGGTCCGGCAACGCCCGGCCACCGAACATGGCCGGGCGCCGGCGAGGCGAAGGATCGTCGGCGCCAGGTCGATGTTCGCCACCGTCTCGCGGACCTTCGGCATCCGCTTCGCGCCTTCCCGGTAGCGCCTCGGCGTCCTGATCACGAGCGGGAGGTGCAGCGCCTCCTCGTAGGGAAGGACCTTGCCGCTGCGAAGGCGATGTTGACCGTGGAACTGGCCGTTGTCCGAGATGAAGATGAAGACGGTCTTCCGCAGCTCGCCCGCGTCCTTCACTGCGTTGTAGATCCTCCCGACGCCGCGATCCACGCCGCGGAGCGAGGCGAGGGCGCAGCGCCACTGCTTGCGAATCCTCCCTATCTCGCTGGTCGCCACCTTGGGAGCGCCGTTCAGGAAGCGGGGTTTGTCGCTCATCTGGGCCTCGTTGAACGACGGCGGGCTGGGCAGCGCTTCGTTCCTGAACAGGCGCTTGTGCGCCGGAAGGGGGATGGGCGCCCGGCCGCAGCTGCCGTGAGGGTCGCGCTGAAGTGCCACGTGGGGCGCCGGCTGGTCGAGTTGGAGATAGAAAGGGTGCCTCTTTGGCGCATATTTCCTGACCAGGCGCACGGCGTACCGGTTGAGGACGCGTGTGACGTGGTCCTCGCGCCGTCCCCCGTGGTGCTCGACCGTGCCGTCGACGAACAGGTTGTAGTTGTAGTAGCGCGGGTGCCCGAGGACGCTGTGCCATCGGTTCCAGCCCGGGGCCACCTCCGATGGCGGGTCGGCCACCTCCTCGTATCCGTTCAGGAACTTGCCCAGGTGGATCGTCCGGTAGCCGGCCTCTTGCAGCCAGACCGGGAGGACGTTGTGCCTGTCGACCAGCGCCCGATAACCCGGTCGGTTCGAGGTGATGCCGTGGTTGTGGGCGTACTGGCCGGTGAACAGGGAGGCACGCGAGGGACAGCACTGCGCGGTGGAGACGACGTAGTCGGTGAACCTGGTGCCGTGCTCAGAGAGGAGGCGCGTCACGTTGGGCATCGTGCGCCGGGTCAGCTGCCTGTACGCCTGGTCGTCGGTCTGGATCAGAACGATGTTCGGCCGGCCATCCCCCGGCGCGGCGTTCGCCTCCCGGGGTGTCCCGGGAAGGGGATCTGAGGCGACGAGCCCCAGGGCGGCGACCGCCAGGAGCGTCACGCCGCCGAGCGCGATCCTGTGGTGAGAGCGGAAAGACATCAAGTGAAGAAGCGAGCTCGAACGCGGCGCAGCCAAGCGACATCGACCGTGCCGCGCTACACCACCCATGCGGCGGCCACCCTGCGCCCAAGCCCGCGAGCAGCCGATGGTAGCGAAAGCGGTTTCAGGTGGGCCCCAGCGAGCCCCAGGCGCGCTCGGCATCGGCCAGCTCGAGCGAGACCTCGGCCTCCGCGGCGGAGATCTCGAGTCGCCCTCCACCCGCCTCTCCGATCTCCAGAACGTCGACGCCGCGCTCCGAGCCCTGCGTGGCGAGAGCGGCAAGCTCCGAGACCGTGCCCGCGACCACGAAGCCACCCGCTCCCTCGCCGAACAGACAGGTTTCGCCCGAGCCGCCGCGAAGCTCGACCAGGGAGTCGAGGTCGGCGTGAACGCCGGTCCCGCCGCCGATCGCGCACTCGGCGAGGGCGCAGGCGAGGCCACCGTCGCTGACGTCGTGAGCGGCGGTCAGGAGCCCCGACCGCACCCCCTCGCGCACCAGCTCGATCGCCTCGCGGACCGCCTCGATCGAGACGCCCGGCAGCCCGCTCCCCAGGTCGCCGCGCAGCTTCGCCAGCTCCGAGCCTGCCAGCGAGGGCGCGAACGGCCCCACCAGCGCAATCGCGTCGCCTTCGCTCACCGCGATGCCGGGGGCGCGCTCGGGGTCGGGCAGCTCGCCGACCAACCCCACCACCGGGGTGGGGTAGATGGGTCCCGCGCCGGCCTCGTTGTAGAGGGAGACGTTGCCGCCGACAACCGGTATCCCCAGCTCCGCGCAGGCGTCCGCAAGCCCTGTCACGGAGCGATCGAGCTGCCAGGCGACGTGGGGCTTCTCGGGGTTGCCGAAGTTGAGGCAATTGGTCAAGCCCAAGGGCTCGGCGCCCACACAGGCGAGGTTCTGGGCGCACTCGAGCACCGCCTCCACGGCTCCGCGGTACGGATCGCAGGCCACGCGACGGCCATTGCCGTCGATCGCGACGGCGATCGCCCCTCCGGTCTCCTCGAGCTTCAAGACCGCGGCGTCAGCGGTCCCCGGGCGCCGTACGGTCCGTGATTGGACGATCGAGTCGTATTGCTCGAATGCCCACTCCTTCGAGGCGATGCTCGGCGAGGCGAGCAGGCTGAGCAGGATCTCGCTCGCCTCGGCGCCGCGATCGAGCGAGGGGCGGTTGGCGTACAACCACTCGCTTGGCTCCTCCGGCTGGAGGTCGTAGAGCGGGCAGCCGTCGATCAGCGCCGCGACAGGCGCGTCGCCGACGACCTCGTCGTCGGCGAGCACCCGGATCCGTCCGGTATCGGTGACCTCACCGATCGCGGCGGCTCCGGTCTGCCACCGCTCGCACACGGCCAAGATGTCACCGAGCCTTGGCGGCTGGACCACGGCCAGCATCCGCTCCTGTGATTCCGAGACCATGATCTCGAACGGCTCCATGTCCGTCTCACGCAACGGCACCCGATCGACGTGCAGGTCCATCCCGACCCCGCCGCCGGCTGCCATCTCGGCGGAAGAGGAGGTGAGGCCCGCCGCGCCGAGGTCCTGGAGCGCCACCAGCAGCCCGCGATCGAGCAGCTCCAGGCAGCACTCCATGAGCTTCTTCTCCTCGAACGGGTCGCCGATCTGCACGCTGGGCCGCATCTGGGCGCCCTCGGCGAGCTCTGCCGACGCCAGCACCGAGGCGCCGCCGATCCCGTCGCGCCCGGTGGATGCGCCCAGCAGCAACACCAGGTTTCCGACTCCGCCGGCGGCCGAGCGCACCATTCGGTCGGCCCGCGCCAGCCCAACGCACATCGCGTTGACGAGGCAGTTGTGCTCGTAGGGCGCCTCGAAGTAGATCTCGCCGCCCACGGTCGGCACCCCGATCGAGTTCCCGTAGTGGCCGATCCCGGCGACCACGCGATCGAGCAGATAGCGGGAGCGCTCGGAATCCAGCTCACCGAACCGCAACGAGTCGAGCACCGCGATCGGGCGCGCCCCGAGCGCGAACACGTCACGGAGGATGCCGCCGACCCCGGTGGCGGCGCCCTGGAACGGCTCCACCGCACTCGGGTGGTTGTGGGACTCGACCTTGAAGGCGACCGCGTACCCGGCTCCGACGTCGACCGCGCCGGCGTTCTCACCCGGGCCCATCAGCACGCGTTGCCCCTCCGTGGGCAGCCGGCGCAGCAGCTTGCGCGAGTGCTTGTAGGCGCAGTGCTCGGACCACAGCAGGGAGAACATCGCCAGCTCGACGCCGTTCGGCTCCCGCTCGAGCAGCTCGACGATGCGCTCGTACTCCGGGTCGGTGAGGCCAAGCTCCCGGTGCCTCGATTCGCTGGACACGCCCACAAGCCCAGTATTCCGATCGACGCGGCGCGAGGGCCCGAGCTAAGGAGTGGCGAGCCCCGCCAGCGCGTCCCAGACCTCGAGCGCCTCGCTTGAGGTCCGCGACCGCCAGTCGCCGGCTCCCTGGCCGACGAGCTCGCGCTCGAAGAACCCCGACTCGGCCGTGGTCGCCAGGCCGTGGAGGGCGAGCGCGCCCCGAACCTGGGCGTCGAGGTCATCCTGTCGCTCGAAGTCGATCACCGGAAAGGGCTTCCGCCGGTGCTCGGCGAGCAGGGCCCGGTTGTAGGTCAGCCACAGCTCGTCCCACCCTGCCGCGGAGAGCTGCGGGTGGCGCCTGGGCCGCTCGTGTGCCCGCCGCTCGAGTGACTCCCGGACGGCGACCGGATTCCGGATCACGCCGATCGGCCTCGGCTCCAAGTCGCGCCACAGGTCCAGCACCAGCAGGAGCCGCGGATCCTTGACCCCGATCGTCTCCCCTGGGATCGAGCGGACGATCTCGTTGCGGCGGCGATAGTCGCCCCGCCGCACGCGGATGCGCTCGGGCGGCTCCCACCACGAGCCGCCGCTTCGCTCCAGCACCCGGTCGTGGAGCCGGTTGAGCTCCCGGATCTCGCGATTGCCGCGCGGGTTGAAGCGGTTTTGCTCCGAAACGGGGCCGAGCTCCACGCCGTGATCGGCCAGCATGCCCGCGATCGCCGAGGTGCCGCTGCGGTGCATCCCGAGCACCGTGACGATTCCCTTGTCGCGCAGCTCCACGGGCGTCCGAGCGCCGAAGGGAGGCATCTTGTTTACGTTACCCGCGATGATTCACATCGCGACCGTCCACTGGCGCTACGACCGCTGGATCGACATCCAGCTCCGCTACCTCGAGCGCAACGTCGACGAGGATTTCAAGGTCTACGCCTGGCTCGACGCCGAGATGCGCGACCAGGGGCACAAGTTCTTCTACAGCACCGACGTGCCGATCAAGCAGCACGAGCTGAAGCTCACCCTGCTGGGCGACATCGTGGCGCAGGCGGCCGAGCCCCACGACATGATCATGTTCATCGACGGCGACGCCTTCCCCGTCGCCCCGATCGTCCCCTTCCTGCGCCAGAAGCTGGAGCGCCACCCGATCGTCGCCGTGCGGCGGGACGAGAACAACGGCGACCCCCAGCCCCATCCGTCGTTTTGCGTCATGAGAGCAGAGCTGTGGCGCGAGCTGCCCGGCGACTGGCGGCGCGGCGCCACCTGGGTCAATCCTCAGGGGAAGGAGGTCACGGACGTGGGGGGCAACCTCCACCGCCTGGTCCAGGACCGCGGCATCGATTGGTATCCGATGCTGCGCACCAACAAGGTGAATCCCCACCCGCTCCAGTTCGGGGTCTACGAAGACCTCGTCTACCACCACGGCGGAGGCTTCCGTCGCACCGCCGGCGGCAGGCTGTGGCGAGCCGCGGCCGAGGACAGGCTGAACGCCACCCTGCGCGGGCGGCTTGCCGCCAGGCTCCCGCGGAGAGGGCTTGCCGGCAGGTTCCGGAAGTTCATCCACCCGGTACGCCGCTATCGCGAGGCGCTCGGCGAGGAGCTGGCGCAGATCAACGAGCAGGTCTTCGACCTGATCCAGCGCGACGAGGATTTCTATCTCCAGCTGATCGACCCGGATCGCGGTGGCGAGCTGGCGACGATCAAGGCGCCGGTGCTGCTTGAGGACGTCAAGCAGCTCTCGGCTACGCGCTGATCCTCGCCGCCTCGGACTCGGCGGCCGGCGCCGCCAGCGAGGCGAAGATCCGCAAGCCGTCCGTTGACCCCGTGAGCGGATCGACGGCATGCTCCGGGTGGGGCATCAGCCCCATCACGTTGCCGCCCTCGTTGACGACCGCTGCGATCTCGCGGACGGAGCCGTTCGGGTTCTGGCCCGGCGCATAGCGCAACACGACTCCGCCTCGCGCCTCGAGCTCGTCGAGCTGCCCCGGGGGCGCGAAGTAGCGGCCCGACTCGTGCTTGATCGGGATCGACAGCCGATCTCCGGCGCGGCAGCCCTGCGTGAACGGCGTCTCGGAGCTCTCCACCACGAGCTCGACCTGCCGGCAGACGAACCTCAGCGAGTCGTTGGGCAAAAGCGCTCCCGGCAGCAGGCCCGCCTCGCAGAGGACCTGAAACCCGTTGCAGATCCCGAGCACGGGCTTCCCGGCCGCCGCATGCTCGGCCACCGCCTCCATCGCAGGCGCGAAGCGCGCGATCGCCCCGACCCGCAGGTAGTCGCCGTACGAGAAGCCCCCGGGCACGACGACCACGTCGACGCCCTCCAGGTCGGTCTCCTCGTGCCAGACCAGGCGCGCGTCGCCAACCCGGCGGCAGGCGAGCAGCGCGTCGCGCTCGTCGCAGGATCCCGGGAACTGAAGCACGCCAAACATCACCAATGCCCGCCGCCTCCTCGCCTACGACTCCGGGGGCGGCGGGGTCTGTGGAGTTTCCCCGTCCAGCTCGATCTCGTAGTCCTCGATCAGCGGGTTGGCGAGCAGCTTCTCGCACAGGTCGGCGAGGCCGTCGGGGTCATCCGCCTCGAGCTCCACGAGACGGCCCACCCGAACGTTCGAGACGCCGTCGAAGCCGAGCGCGGGGAGAGCGCGCTCGATCGCCTTGCCCTGGGGATCGAGGATGCCCTGCTTGGGGCGGATCAGGACCTTGGCCCTCACCCCCTCAACGTTAGTCGTCGTCACGGCGGGCGTGGGCGCCGCGGTCAGCGCCTGCGGCGCCGCCGTCCCGGCAGCCGCGGACGAAGCCGCCACCAGCGGCTCGAGCTGATGCGCTTCAGGCGGCGCTCGCTGTGGCGCAGGCTGCGCCGCAGCTTGAGCTCACTTTCCTTCAGCTCCCGGAAACGACCCCGCTGGGCGCTGCCGCCGCGGCGCCGGACGTATTTGGTCAACGCGTACATGGCATCCAGCTCGAGCTCGGCGAGCTCCCGCTGCCGGCGCTCCGGGGGCCAGTCTCGTGAGCCCGCCGGCGGGTCCCCGCCCTGAACCGGATCGGGGCACGCGGCGAGGTAGTCGCGAAAGTCCGTGTCCTCGACCAGCGAGCCATCCTCGACCCCGCGAGCGAGCTCCTGATCGGACAGCGCCAGCGCCTCGTACACCTGGTCCAGGCGACCGGTCTCGTAGGCAGTGCGCAACCCCGCTCGCCAATCCGATTCGAGCATCCCGGCCTGCTCCGCCAGCCCGACTCGCTGCCGGTACTGCGCCCGGCTTCGGACCGGGAAATGCAAGACGCGGACGGGGAAGGTCGAAGCGAAGACGAGCTCTTCCGTGGGCACCGGGTGCCTGGCCTCGGTGATCGTCAGCCCCGGCCTGCCCTCAAGCGAGGGAGCAGAGCTTGACTCGATCCAAATCCGGGTCGGGTGCGGATGATCGAGCACTACGCGAGGGTGCGTCCGGTGAGCCGCCTTGGGCGCACGCAGGGATCGGGCCTCCCGAAACGTCAGGCGGTCCGCGAACGGAGCCTCCCCGGGTCGGGCGACGAACTCCGTCCGCGGCGCAATCACCATTCCGAAGCGCTCGGGGATCGCCGCCAGGGTCTGCTTGAGATCACCGGTGAGCGGCCACCAGAACTCGTCGCCGTCGTTGTGGATCACCCAGTCGGCGCCGAGCTCGTGGGTGCGCCGGCCAAGCTTCGTGCGCCCTTCGGACCAGGCCTCGTTCACGGTGCCGGGGAGATGCTCGAGCTCAACGAGCCCGGCTCGCTCGTAACGCTCGAGGATCTCGACCGTTCCGTCGGTGGACCCGTTGTCGCCAACCACGAACAGATCCACCCCCTGGGCACGGTGGTAGCGGAGGTTGGCTTCGATGATGTCGGCCTCGTCGCGGACGAGGAGGGTCATCGCCAGGCGCATGGCGGGCGAGGCTAGCGGCGGCGGCTCGTCGCCGCTCGCAGCTTGGACAGGGCGTTTGGCAGCCGGGGACGAAGGCGCCACCAGCGGCTCGATTGGATCCTGCGAAGGCGGCCGCCCTGGCGCCGAACCCGGCGGCGAAGCTGGCGAACCTGGCGCTTCAGCCGGCGCTCGGCGCGGGCGTGACGGGCTCCCTGCCGGAGTCTCTCCTGCGCCCGGTAGGCGTGCGTCTGCAGGTAGCGGCTGATCGCGTACATAGCGTCGTGCTCCAGCTTGGCGAGCTCCCGTTGGCGCTCCTCATCCGGCCGGGCGCGAGCCCCGGGTGGCGCCGCTTCGCCGCTTAGCGCGTCTGGGCACGTCGCCAGGTAGTCGCGGAAGCTCTTGTCCTCGATCAGCCAGCCCTCGTCGATTCCCTGCGCCACGGCGGCGTCGTCGAGCGTCAAGCGCCGGTAGATCTCCTCCAGGTGGCCCCCCTCGTAGGCGTCGCGCACCTGGCGGCCCTCGGCGTTGCGGTCGAGCTGGCCGTTTGCGCGCGCGATTTCGACCCGGCGCTTGTACTGCTCGAAGGAGCGGAACGGGAAGTGGAGGACGCCAACGGGAAAGGTTGGAGCGATCAGCAACTCGAGCTCGTCTTCCTCGAAGTGCTCGGCTTGGGTCCGCAGGACCGGTTTTCCGACCAGCCCGGTGTAGGGCGAGCCGCTGCGGTCGACCCAGATCTCGTTCGGGTGGGGGCCGCGCATCGTCGCTCGCGGGTGCGCGCGGTGCGCCGATTTTGGTGGGCGCAGGAACCGGGCCTCGCGGATGGTGAGGCGCTCGGCGAACGGTCCATCGCCGGGCCGGGCAACGAACTCGGTCCGTGGGGCGACGACCAGCCCGTACTGGTCGGGTATCGCCGCCAGTGCCGCTTTCAGGTCTCCGGTCAATGGCCACCAGAATTCGTCTGCGTCGTTGTGGATCACCCAGTCGGCGCCCATCTCGCCGGCCATCCGCATGATCTCCTCCTCGCCGCCCCTCTTCATGTCGTGGATTCCACGCCCGATCCGTTCGAGCCTCACGATTCCGGCGCGCTCGTACGGCTCGAGGATTTCGATCGTGCCGTCGGTGGACCCGGTGTCAGCGACGACGAAGAAATCGACTCCCTGTGCGCGGTGGTAACGCAGGTTGTCGTCGATGATGTCCGCCTCGTCGAGGACCTTGAGCGTCATTGCAAGCCGCACGGCCGCAGCAGGCTAGCGCTCCACGCGTCGGCGAAGGGGGACCCCCGCGGGTCCTGAATCAGCGTCCGAGAAAACGCCCCGCGACGCGCCGGATTCGGCTCCATGGGCGGGCGCGCTCGGCCCGCAGCCTCTGGCGCACGGTCTCGACCCTTCGGCGGGCGTTGTCGCGCTGGCCTGCGACTCTCATCTTTCGCGACTGGAGGGCTTCGTTGCGCTCGCGGTAGCGCTCGCGCTGGACGATCAGCCAGCGCTCGGTCCGGCTGAGGAGCTGCATGGCGTCGAACTCGAGCTCGGCCTCCTCTCGCTGGACCTCGTCGGGCTCGGATTCGACCCGGACGCTCCCCGGTGGCGCGCCGCTGAGTGGATCGGGGCACTCCGGCAACAAGCGCGCGAAGCGCTCGTCCCGCATCAGTTGCCCGTCGCGGATTCCCGCCTCGAGCGCTGGGTCGTCCCAGACCAACTCGGCGTACAGCTCCTCGAGGCGGCCCTCCTCGAACTGCGCACGCAAACGCCGGAAGCGTCCCCGGTCCGGGAACCTGTTCTCGAAGATCGCGATCTCGATGCGACGCTTGAACTCCGCGAACGACCGCACCGGGAAGTGGAGGATCCGCACCGGCCAGCGGGGCGCCCATACGAGCCGGTTCTCGTCCACCCGCCGCGCGGAGTCGTTCCCCTCGGCGTCGCGAACGCCCCGGTGAACCGGGCGGCCGGGGGGGCGCAGCGTCCCGGCCGGGTCTCCGTCGGCCCCGGCCACCGCTACGTCGTGCCCCCCACGTTCGAGGACGACCACGTCCGGGTCAGCCCGGTGGGCGACCTTGGGCTGGAGGCGCGCGCGTGACTCTCGCACCGTGAGGCGCTCCGCGAACGAGCCGGCGCCGTCGGGTCGTCCCACGAACTCCGTGCGCGGCGCGACCACCACGCCATACCGCTCGGGAATCGCGGCGAGCGCGTCGGTGAGCGTGCCGCGCAGCGGCAACCAGAACTCGTCGGCGTCTGTGTGGATCACCCAGTCGGCCCCGAGATCCGTCGCGGCCAAGCGGGCCATCCGCGTCAGCCATTCCGCGCCACGCTCCCTGAGGTCGGCGTCCGGGTCGTTGATCACGTGGGCGAGCCCCGCGTCGACATAACGGCGGAGGATCTGGGGAGTCTCGTCGGTGGATCCGTTGTCGGTGACCACGAAGTGGTCCACCCCGAGCGCGTGGTGGAAGCGGAGGTTCGCCTCGAGGATGTCGCCTTCGTCTCGAACCTTGAGCGCCATGATCAAGCGCTCTCCCCTGTCTGCAGATGGACGATCAGGCACGGACCGGGCATTCTAGGGGCGGGCACCCCCCGTCCCACCTGCTACGAATCATCGGCAGATGAAACTCGTCATGACCCTGCTGGTACGCGATGAGCAGGACATCGTTCGCGAGAACCTCGACTTCCACCTCGCCCAGGGGGTGGACGAGGTGATCGTGACTGACAACGGCTCCGAGGACGAGACCATCGAGATCCTGAGCGAGTACGAGTCCCGAGGGGTGGTGCGGTTGCTGTTCGAGCCCACCGATGACTACTCGCAGGGGCGGTGGGTGACGCGGATGGCCCGGCTCGCCGCCACCGACGGCGCCGACTGGGTGATCAACAACGATGCTGACGAGTTCTGGTGGCCGCGCGCCGGATCGCTGAAGTCGACGTTCGAGCGGCTTGGCGACGAGGTCGGCTTGCTGGTCGCCCACCGCCAGAACTTCGTCCCCCGGCCGGAGGACGGCCGCCCGTTCTGGGAGAGGATGACCCTGCGCGAGCGCGAGTCGCGCAACCCGCTCGGCAAGCCGCTGCCGCCGAAGCTCGCCCACCGTGCACACCCCGAGATCACTGTGGCGCAGGGCAACCACAAGCTGCAGGGCGCAGACCTCGGTGAACGCCTGGAAGACTGCTCGATCGACATCCTCCACTTTCCGATGCGCACCTACGCGGAATTCGAGAACAAGATCGTCAAGGGAGGTCGTGCCTACGCGCGCAACCGCGAGCTTCCGGAGCGCACCGGGAGGACCTGGCGACGCCTGTATGAGACCTGGGAGCAGGGCCGGCTGCGCGACCATTACGACCAGAACGTGGTCGGCGACGCGCCTGGGGCCGGGCTGCTCGAGGACACTCGGTTGCGCGATTTCCTGCGCGGCCTACGCGCCGGGGTCGACCGCTAGTCCGGGTCCTCGCCGGCCGCAGGCGGGCTCGCCCGCCCTCGCCCACGCCGCACGAGGTTCAGCAGGCGGCGGGTCAGGGTGCGGTCGAGCATCTGCCGGAGGCGCTCGTTGGTGGCTTGCAGCCTGTCGATCCGGCGGCGATCCTTGTTGTGACGAAGCATCGTGAAGCGCTGCGTGCGGGTCAAGAGCCGCATCGCATCGAGCTGCACTTCCTCCCGCTCGGCCTCGAGCGCCTCCGGATCGGGCGTGATGCGCAACTCGGCCGGGGGGCCTGGGGTCAGCGGATCGGGGCAGCGCGGCAGGAGCTCGGCGATCCGCCCGTCGCGGACCAGCTTGCGCTCGCGGATTCCGTCGTCGACCGCCCCGTCGTCCCAGATCAGCTCGGCGTAGAGCTCCTCGAGGCGTTCCTGCTCGTAGTGCCAGCGCAGACGCCGAAAGCGGCCGCTGTCGCGAAACCCGCCTTGGTGAAGTGAGATCTCGGTGCGGCGGCGGAACTGCTCGAACGAGCGAAGCGGGAAGTGGAAGATCCGAATAGGCCAGGTCGGCGCCCAGACAAGGCGAATGTCCTCGGGCTCGCCCTTGGACTCGTCCCCGACGTCGCGCACGCCGCGATGGACGGCGCGACCGGGGGGCCGCAGCGCGCGCCACATGTTCTCGTCGCTCGTCGCGGCGATGTCGTGTGCCCCTCGGTGGAGCACCACCACGTCCGGGTCCGCCCGATGCGCCACCTTCGGTTGGAGGGTGGACCGCCTCTCGCGGATCACCAGCCGCTCGGCGAACGAGCCCGGGCCATCGGGCCGGCCGACGAACTCTGCGCGGGGGGCGACCACGGCGCCAAAGCTCTCCGGGACCTCGGCCAGCGCCTCCTTGAGCGTGCCGGAGATCGGCCACCAGAACTCGTCTGCATCGTTGTGGATCACCCAGTCGGCCTCGAATTCCGTCGCCGCCATCCGGCCCATGCGCGTGTACCACTCCGCGCCCAGGCCCCGCAGGTCGCCGGTTTCATCCCTCAGGACGTGCGCCAGCCCCGCATCGGCGTAGCGGGCGAGGATCTCCGGCGTCCGGTCCACGGACCCGTTGTCCATGACCACGAAGAAGTCGACGCCCATCGCGCGGTGAAAGCGCAGGTTGTCTTCGATGACGTCTTCCTCGTCGCGGACCTTCAGGGTCATCACGAGCCGCATCGGTCGTCAGTCCACAGCCGGCTGAGCTCTACGGCACGCCAACGCGCGCCGCGGCCCCTTGGCGCGCTCGCTTCTCGCCGGCGACGCTGGGCCAAAGCGAGAGGTCGATCTCCGGGCACAGCTCGGCGAGCCGCAGAGCGTCTTCCCGGTAGCGCTCGGCGAGCTCCTCGGTCACCTGGGAGCTGAGCGGCGGGATTTCGCGGCCGGACTGCTTGTGCTGGAACAGCCGGCCGGGGGCCTTCCTCGGCGCCTCCAGGCCGAGGAACCGCCAGGTGCGCTCCATCTCGACCATCGGGTCCTCGACGCAACGCTCGAACTGGAGCACCAGCACCTGCTCACGGGGGATGAAGTCGAACACGTGGCGAAGCTGCTGGTAGTAGAAGCCGCGCCAGGTCGCGTCGCTGACCGACGCCAGCAATATCGGGTTCCCGCGTTCCTTGGCGAACCGGTGCAGGCGCGCGATCGCAGAGCGATAGCGAGCGACGGGGTCGCGCAGCACGATCAGGAGGCGAGCGTCGGGCGCCGCCCGGCGAATCAGCGGCGCGGTCCAAAAGTCGGCGAGATAGCGCGGGGTCCACTCACCGACGACCTTGCCGGGCGGGCGCGGGAACAATGACGCGTACTCGGTGGCTATGTCGTCGGGAGCGTTGCCCTGCCAGAAGCGGTCGAAGTAGTGGACCTCCTTGCCAAGTGGCGAGCGCTCGACGTCGGGGTGACGCCGCATGGCGTCGTACCACCAGCTCGTGCCACAGCGCTGTGCGCCGATGCCGATGTAGTCGGGCGGTCCGACGGCCCACCCGTCGGGACAGTCGGGAATTACGAGCGGCGCGTGCCAGGGCGTCATCCTCAAGGCCGCCAAAGGGTAATGCCGCTCACCGACTCTCTCGGTGTGGGACCCCGACTACCTGGTGGTGGCCCTACGAGACAGGGAGCGCGTCTCCGCGCTGCCGTCCGACCCCGGAAGCGGCCAGGCTCGGCCATCACGCCAGCGGCCGAGCCGGCGTCTTGCGCCACGCAGGAGTGCCCCTGGGCGCACGCCCGCACGCCGGGCGGCCGACCTCGCCTGCAGCTCGAAGACGCGGTTGCGAAGCCGGTCGACCTGCAGCATCGTGAATCGCTGGGTTCGCCCCAGGAGCCGCATCGCATCGAACTCGAGCTCGCCCAGCTCGCGCTCGAGCTCCGCCGGCGCGGGCTCAACGCAGATCTCGGCTGGTGGGCCCGACAGCGGGTCCAGACACAGCGGCAGGAACCGCGCCAGCCGGTCGTCGCGCACCAGGCGACCTTCGGAGATGCCCTCTTTGACCGCCACCTCATCGCAGGTGAGCTGCCCGTACAGGTCCTCGAGGCGCCCCTCCTCGACGATTGTCCGCAGACGCCGGAACCGGCCGCGGTCGGGCCAGCCGCCCGCCGACAGCGAGATCTCGGCTCGCCGTCGAAACTGGTCGAAGGTGCGCACGGGGAAATGGAGGATGCGCACGGGCCACGCGGGCGTCCACACAAGGCGCAGATCCTCGCCCGGCGGGTCGAGCCCGAAGTCGCCGTCGCTACGGTCGCGGACCATCCGGACCACGGCTCGACCGGGCGGTCGAAGAGCGCGCCAAAGATCGGAGGAGGCGGTCGCGGCCACCTCGTGCGTATTGCTGAGCACCACCACGTGGGGATCGGCCCGGTGCAAGAGCTTTGGTTGCAGGCTCGAGCGTGCCTCGCGTACCACGAGCCGGTCTGCGAACGGCCGGGAATCGTCGGGCCTGCCGACGAACTCCGTGCGCGGGCAGACCACGGCTCCGTAGCGGTCGGGAATCTTCATGAGGATCTGCTTCAGCGTCCCGCTCGTCGGCCACCAGAATTCGTCTGCGTCGCCATGGAAGACCCAGTCGGCCGCGTACTCGGTCGCGGCCAGGCGGGCCATCTCGGTGGTCCAGCGAACCTCGTCGGCCAGCAGCTCACCCGTCTCGTCCCGGATCACGTGCGCCAGACCCGCGTCTGCGTAGCGAGCAAGGATCTCGGGCGTGCGATCAACGGAGCCGTTGTCGGTGACGATGAAGAAGTCGACGCCGAGGGCACGGTGGAAGCGAAGGTTTTCCTCGAGGACATCGTCTTCGTCGCGCACCTTGAGCGTCATCACGAGCTTCATCTCGTCACAACCATCGCTCGCCCTCCTCCAGAACGCCAGCCACCCTAGGGTGAAATCGCTTCCACCGCTCGCCGGCAGGGGGGCGGCGTGGAACACTAAGCCCGCGATGAGGCTCCGATCTCCGAGGCTGGTCCTTGCTCGCCGGCGGTTCCGTGCCGAGGGTCGCGAGCCGGCGCCGTTCGTGGTCGGCGTCTCGCGGTCCGGGACCACGCTGCTGCGGCTGATGCTCGACGCGCACCCTCAGCTGGCGATCCCGCCGGAGACCCACTTCGTCCCGAGGGTGGTGAACGTCTGTGAGCGCCTCGTTGCCGAGGGGGCGCCGACGGTTGAGATACGCGCGCAGGCCCTCGAGGCGATGACCACTCACCCGCGGTGGGACGACTTCGGCCTCTCCACGCAAGAGGTCCGCGAGCTGATGGAACGCCACGATCCGCTCACCCCCGGCGACGCGATCCGCTCGTTCTACGAGGCGTACGCCGCCGGTGAAGGCAAGCCCCGCTGGGGCGACAAATCGCCCCCGTACACGTGGAAGGCGCTGCGGATCCAACGCGCCCTCCCCGAGGCTCACTTCGTCCACATCATCCGCGACGGGCGCGACGTGGCGCTGTCGCTGAGCGAGGTGAGCTGGGGGCCCGGCGACGTCACCCTGGCGGCCGAGAAGTGGGTTACGGAGCTGGGACGCGCGCGCAAGCGTGCCAAGGGCCTGGCGCGCGGGACGTACATGGAGCTGCGCTTCGAGGATCTCGTGGCCGATCCTGAGCCGGTGCTGCGGAGGATCGCCGGCTTCGTCGATCTGCCGTGGGACGGCGCGATGCTCGACTATCACCGCCAGGCGGAGAAGCGAATGAGCCGCGAGATGGCTCGGACGCTGAAGCCGTTGGGGGGCGGCACGATCACCGCCGAGGAACGCGCTCGCCAGCACGAGCTGGTCAGCCGGCCCCCCAGCCCAAGCCGGACCGGCCGCTGGCGGACCGAGATGTCGGACGAGGATCGAGCGGCGTTCGAGTCCGTCGCCGGCAAGATGCTTGCGACGCTGGGCTATGAGCTGGAGTAGCCGGCGACTGCACCAGCCGGCCGACCCTAGGAGCTACGGCCGGTCCAGGGTCCGGCCGGTGATCCGTTCGTAGGCCTCGAGGTACCTCGCGCGCGTGTTGGTGACCACTTCCTCCGGGAGCTCCGGCGCCGGCGGGCTGTGGTCCCAGCCGGTCTGGTCGAGCCAGTCGCGCAGATACTGCTTGTCGAAGGAACGCTGCGGGCGGCCGGGCTCGTATTCGTCGGTGGGCCAGAAGCGCGAGGAGTCGGGGGTGAAGACCTCGTCGCCCAGGACGACCTCCGCGCCGTGGGAGGCGCCGAACTCGAACTTCGTGTCCGCGAGGATGATGCCGCGCGCCTCGGCGTGTGCGGAGGCGTGCCGGTAGAGCTCGATCGAAACCCGCCGCAGGTCCTCCATCAGGGGGCGATCGCCGATGATCTCGGCGGCGCGCTCGAAATCGATGTTCTCGTCGTGGTCACCGACCTCGGCCTTGGTCGCGGGGGTGAAGATCGGCTCCGGAAGGCGATCGGACTCTCGCAGGCCGGCAGGCAACTCGATCCCGCAGATCGAGCCGGACTCGCGGTACTCGCGCCACCCCGAGCCGGAGAGGTACCCGCGCACCACGCACTCCACCGGGTACATGTCCAGCAGCCGCACGCGAATCGCTCGGCCCGCCACCTCCGGGGGCACCTCTTCCGAGAGGAAGTGGTTGGGGCAGATCTCGCCTGTGCTCTCGAACCAGAACAGCGACATCTGCGTCAGCACCCGTCCCTTGTCGGGTATCGGGTTCGGCATGATCACGTCGTACGCCGAGATCCGATCCGAGGCCACCATCAGCAGGTCGCCCTCGAACTCGTAGATCTCGCGGACCTTGCCGCTGGAGTGGAGTTGAAGCTCGGCTAGTGCGCTCGACATGCGACCCGGCGATGCTAACAACGGCTGCGGCAGCTATCGGCTGGATACCAGGTGCGCGGATTGCGACGGATGGTTGGCGAGGAGGCATACTGCAATCGACGTGCTGACCCAGATCGCCGCCGTCGGGCGGTTCGCGCGCACGCGATGACGCTTCCCCCCGGGCCGAAGGCGCCCGCGGCGCTGCAGACTGCGCGGCTTGTCGCTCGCCCGATCCCCTTTTTCGAGCATTGCCGACGGCGCTTTGGCGGGACCTTCACGGCACGGGTGCTGCGGATGGGGGAGCTCGTCTTCATCTCCGATCCGCCCTCCCTGAAGAGCCTGTTCGCGGCCGATCGCGAGAACACGATCGCTCCGGGCCGCAACGTGGTGCTGGAGCCGGTCCTCGGATCGCGCTCGCTGCTCTTACTGGAGAAGGAGGAGCATCTGCGCCGCAGGAAGCTGATGCTGCCGCCATTTCATGGCGAGCGGATGCGGGCCTACGAGGGTGTGATGGAGGAAGCGACGCATCGTGAGATCGCCTCCTGGCCGCTTGGGAAGCGGTTCCCTCTTCAAACCGGCATGCAGCGGATCACTCTCGAGGTGATCCTGCGCGCCGTGTTCGGAGTGGAGGACGACGAGCGGCGGCAGGACCTGCGAGAGAACCTGGTCGGGATCCTGGCGACCACCCGCTCGCCGCGGGCGATCGGGATGACCGTTGACCGGCTGCGGCGCCTGCCCGCCTACCGCCGGGTGGCACAGATGCTGGCCGACACCGACGAGATCCTGCTTGCCGAGATCGCCGATCGCCGCGCCGACCCGGAGCTGGAGCGGCGCGAGGACATCCTTTCGTTGCTTGTCGCCGCTCGCTTCGAGGACGGCTCGGCGATGAGCGACGCCGAGCTGCGCGATCAGCTGATGACGCTGCTGATGGCGGGCCACGAAACCACGGCGACCGCGCTCGCCTGGGCCTTCGACCTCTTGTTCCATGCTCCGCAGAAGCTCGATCGGCTGCGGGAAGAGGTCGCGGAGGGCGGCCACGAGTACCTCGACGCCGTGATCGAGGAGGCCCTCCGCGTGCGCCCTGTCGTGCCGTTCGTCGGACGCAAGCTGCACGTTGCCGCCGAGCTCGGTGGCTGCGCGCTTCCGGAGGGAACGGTGGTGATGCCGGCGATCTACCTCACGCACACCCGAGAAGACGTTTACGCCGACCCCTACGCGTTCGAGCCCGAGCGCTTCCTCAACGGCGGCCCCGAGACCTACTCCTGGATCCCCTTCGGGGGCGGCACCCGGCGCTGCATCGGCGCCGCCTTCGCTCAGCTCGAGATGCGGGTCGTGCTCGGCACGGTGCTCAGCAATGCGGAGCTCCGCCCGGCAACGGATCGACCCGAGCCGATCGTGCGCCGCAACGTCACCCTGTCGCCGCGCAACGGCACCCCGGCGATCCTCGTCAGCCGCCGCCCCGCTCACCTGAGCGCCACGGTCGCCTAGTCCCGCAGCCGCTCCAGCCGCTCGAAGACCTCGGGCAGGTGTGCCAGGTAGGCGTCGGCGTCAAATACCGCCTCCAAATCAATGCCCGCCGCCTCCTCGCAGGGAGCCGAAGGCGACCGGTGATCCGAGCTTGCTCGGATTACTCCGGGGGCGGCGGGGTTTGTGGTGAGCTGCTCAGCCAGCAAGCTTCGGAAGCTGGTCCCCTCGTCCCAGGCCCGCTGGGCCGACTCCTGGACGATCCGGTAGGCGGAGTCACGATCCATTCCGGACTCCACCAGGGCCGTCAGCGCTCGCTGGCTGTGGACGGCGCCGTGCGTCAGCTCCAGGTTCTGGCGCATGCGGTCGGGATGCACCGTCATCTCTCGCGCCACCCGCGAGGCGAGATGCTGCATGTAGTCGATCAGGATCGTGGCGTCCGGCAGCACGACTCGCTCGGCGCCCGAATGGGAGATGTCGCGCTCGTGCCACAGAGCGACGTTCTCGAGGCCCGTCTGGGCGTATCCGCGAAGCAGGCGGGCGAGCCCGGTGATCCGTTCGCAGAGGATCGGGTTGCGCTTGTGCGGCATCGCCGACGATCCCTTCTGCCCGGCGCCGAACGGCTCCTCCACCTCGCGGACTTCGGTGCGCTGGAGGTTTCGGACCTCGGTGGCGAAGCGCTCCAGCCCTGCGCCGGCGATTGCGATTCGCGCCAGGACCACGGCATGCCGATCGCGTGGCACCACTTGGGTCGAGACGTCCTCGGCGCGCAGCCCCAGCGTCCCCATCACTCGGCGTTCGACTGTGGGCGGGACCGACGCGTAGGTGCCGACGGCTCCCGACAGCTTGCCCACCGCGATCTGCTCGAAGGCGTTCTCGAGGCGGGCGACGTTACGGTCGGCCTCGAAGGCGAAGCCGGCGAGCCGGAGCCCGAAGGTCGTGGGCTCGGCATGCACCCCGTGGGTGCGGCCGACGCAGAGCGTGTCGCGGTGCTCCAGCGCCCGCTCGACCAGCGCCTCCCGAAACGCTCGCGCGCCCCCGACGACGATCTCTCCCGACGCTCGGAGCTGCAACGCCAGCGCGGTGTCGAGCACGTCGGAAGAGGTCAGGCCATAGTGAATCCAGCGGCCGTCTTCCCCCACCTGCGCCGCGACGACGTCGACGAAGGCGGCGAGGTCGTGACCGGTGGTCCGCTCGCGCTCGTTCACGGCCTCCACCGTGAACGAGGCGCGGTCGCGACAGGCCCTGGCCGCCTCGGGCGGCACCACGCCCTCGGTCGCCCAGGCGTCGAGGGCGGCCAGCTCGACCTCGAGCCAGGCCGCGATTCGCCGCTCGGCGGTCCATACCGCGCCCATCTCGGGGCGCGTGTAGCGCTCAATCACGCGTTAATTATTCTCGCGGCCAGCAGCCCCGCGTTCTTGGCCCCGTCGATTGCAACGCAGCCAACGGGGACCCCGGGCGGCATCTGCACGGCCGACAGCAGGGCGTCCAGCCCGCCGAGGCTTGTTCCCGTGAGCGGGACGCCGACCACGGGCAGGTCGGTGTGGGCGGCCACCACCCCGGGAAGCGCGGCCGACATCCCGGCGCCGGCGATGATCACCCTCAGGCCCCGCATTCGCGCCGCGTGGCAGTACGCGCGCACCTTCTCGGCGTCGCGGTGGGCGCTCATCACTCGCACCTCGTAGCGAATGCCCGCCTCGTGCAGGGCCTCGCCGGCGGGTTGCATCTTCGGCTTGTCGTTGACCGAGCCCATGATGATCCCGACCCGGGGGGCATCGACCTCGATCTCCTCGAACGCCGCCTCGACCTCGGGCATCGGCTCCGCGGTGGCCGTCTCGGCTTCGCTGCCGTTCGGACGCTCGGGCTCCGCTATCTCCATCGATCCTTCTCCCTTCGGTTCCGCAGGGATTCTCGCGCGACGTCCGGCGGTCTACCTCGTCGCGACCCTGTCGATCGCTCGAGCCGCGATGTCGCTCCGCACCTGCATTCCCTCGAACGAGATCAGCTCCGCCGCCCGGTACGCGCGGTCGCGAGCTTCACCGGGCGTCGGGCCGAGCGCGGTGACGTTCAGCACCCTGCCGCCCGCGGTGACGATCTCGCCATCCTGGATTGCCGTTCCGGCGTGCGTCACCTCCACCCCTTCGATTGCCGCCGCGTCCGCGAGCCCCGAGATCACGTCTCCCTTCGAGGAGGAGGCGGGATAGCCCGCGGAGGCGAGCACGACCGTCACCGCCCAATCCTCGCTGAACTCGGCGCCGGCGCCCTTCAGGCCGCCCGGCTGCCGCGAGGACAGGCAGAGCTCGAGCAGGTCGGAGCCCAACCGCGGCAACACGGCCTGCGTCTCGGGGTCCCCGAAGCGGCAGTTGAACTCGAGCACCCGCGGGCCCGCCGGGGCGACCATCAGGCCCGCGTAGAGCACGCCGTGGTAGGGGGTTCCTCGTCGGCGCAGGAGCTCGACGATCGGGCGATGGACTGCGTCGGCGATCTCTTCGGTGCGAGCCGGGTCGAACCCGGGGACGGGCGAGTAGCTGCCCATGCCCCCGGTGTTCGGTCCCCGATCGCCATCGAGGATCCGTTTGTAGTCCTGGGCGGGCGCCAGCGGCACCACGTTCTCGCCATCGCACAGCGCCAGCACGGAGAGCTCCTCGCCCTCCAGGTGCTCTTCCAGCACGACCTCTGTGTCGCCGAAACGGCGCTCGACGAAGAAGACGTCCAAGGCTTCCCGCGCCTCGGCTTCCGTGGCGGCGATGATCACCCCCTTGCCGGCAGCCAGCCCGTCCGCCTTCAGGACGGCGGGATAGGGCGCGGAGGCGAGGTGCTCGACCGCCTCCTCACGGGAGCGGAGCACCGTGTGGGAGGCGGTGGGCACCGATGCCGCCGCCATCAGCTCCTTGGCATGGACCTTCGATCCCTCGATCCGTGCACCGTCGGCGCGAGGCCCGAAGGCGGCGATCCCCGCGGCCTCGAGGGCGTCCACGAGCCCGGCGACCAGCGGCGCCTCGGGGCCGACCACCACCAGGTCGACGTGCTCGGCCGCCGCCGCCGCGACCACCCCGCGGACGTCCTCGGCGCCGACCTCGAGACAGCGAGCGTCGGCGGCGATCCCGGCGTTGCCGGGGGCGCAGAGCAGCTCCGGCGCGCGAGGCGACCGCGCCAAGGCACGCACGATCGCATGCTCGCGCCCGCCCCCACCGACGACTAGGATCCTCACAGGGCCTTGGTGAACTCCTCCGCCGGGATCGCGGCCATGGTCTCGTTGGTGGTCGTGCCGCGTGAGCCGAGCTCGACCGAGACCTTGGCCATTGTCGTCTGGTCGGGTGCCTCGACCACGCTGACGAAGTCGTACTCGCCGAGCGTCGCCCACTGGCTGAGGACCTTGACGCCGAGCTGCTCGACCTCCTTATTGACCTCCTGGACGCGACTCGGATTGTCCTTGATCGTCTTGACGCCGTTCGAGGTCAGCCTGGTCAGCATGATGAAGACGGGCATCTCCATCCTCCTTTCGACTGGGTTAGGCTGAGCCTACCTTGCGCGGGCATCGCATCTTCGCCGGCCTGTACGACCGGATGCTCAGCGGGACCGAGCGCGCCGGCCTGCGGGACATGCGCGCGGAGCTGTTGGCCGAGGCGCGTGGCCGGACGCTGGAGCTGGGCGCAGGCACCGGCCTGAACCTGGCCCATTACACCGATGCCGTCACCGAGCTCGTGCTCACCGAGCCGGACCCTCACATGGCCCGGCGGCTGCGAAAGCGGCTCGACGACGAGCCGCCCGCTCCCGATCGCGTCGAGGTGGTCGAAACGCCCGCGGAGCGCCTGCCCTTCGAGGACGGCAGCTTCGACTCGGTGGTCTCGACGCTCGTGCTCTGCTCGGTTGAGACCCCGGCCGCTGCGACCGGCGAGATCGTTCGCGTGCTGAAGCCCGATGGCCGGCTTCTGACCCTGGAGCACGTTCGGAGCCCCGACAGCGGCCTGGCGCGCTGGCAGGATCGCCTCGAGCGTCCGTGGGGATGGCTTGGCGCGGGCTGCCACCCGAACCGCGACACGGTGGCTGAGCTCGAAACTGTGGGACTCGAGACCGCCTCGCTCGTGCGCGACCGGATGCCCAAGGCGCCGCCGATCGTCCGGCCGGTGGTCCGGGGGATCGCCAGCCTTTCGCGCTGACGGCCTGCTCCCGGCCCATTCCTAGCCGGCCGCGAGCTCCCGGAAGTTGGGCCACAGCGTCAGGTCGATCTCGGGCACGAGCTCGACCAGCCTGCGCACCTCCTCGCGGTAGAGGGCCGTGAGCTCGCGCCGAGCTGCTTCCTCCAAGGGGGCGCTGGCCGGCGCCGAATCGGATCGCGTCACAAGGCGCTCCGGCGGGCGCCGGCGCAGGCGGAGGCCCAGAAACCGGCAGGTTTGCTCCATCTCGGCGATTGGCTCAGCGACGCAGCGCTCGTATTGGAGTACGAGCAACTGCTTGCGGGGGTAGAGCTCGAGAACTCGGCGAAGTTGCTCGTGATAGAAGCCTCGCCACACGGCCTCGCGAAGCGAGGCAGGCCGAACCTCCTCACCGCGCTCCTCCGCTCGCCGGTACACGAACGCAAGCGCCGACCGGTAACGCTCGACCGGGTCGCGCAGCATGACGAGCAGCCGGGCGTCGGGCGCAGCCTTTCGAAGCAGCGCCGGGGTCCAGTAGTCGGCCATATAGCCAGGAGTCCACTCGCCGGTCAGCTTCCCGGGGGGTCGGGGGAAGAGCCGCCCATAGCGCCCGGCGAGGTCGGGCGGCGCCTCGCCACGCCAGAACCGATCGAAGAAGTGCACCTCCTTGCCCAGGGCCGAGCGCTGGACCTGGGGGTGGGATCGGATCACCGCGGCGTACCACCAGCTGGTCCCGCAGCGCTGGGCTCCGATCCCGACGAAATCGGGCGACCCGGTGCGCCAGTCCTCGGGGCACTCCGGAGCCTCGAGCGGCGCGTCCCAGCTGGGGAGGGGGAGCATGAGAGGTGCAGCGTAATCCCGCCTGTCGCCGGGCTGTGCCGCGGCGGGGGTTTGGCAGACTCGCATGCAATGCCGCGCGTTTCGCCCGCCCACCCGATCGTGCGCAGGGTGCGAAGGCAGCGACTGACCTACGTCTCGCTCGGGGGACTGAACGACCTCTTCGAGGCCGCCGTCGCCGCGGATCGGGAGGGGCGGCCGGGAGTCTTCATGGAGGCGGGCTGCGCGCTCGGCGGCTCGGCGCTCGTGCTGGCGCGAGCCAAGAAGCCCACCCGTCCCCTCCTCGTCTACGACGTGTTCGGCATGATCCCGGCGCCGACCGACGCGGACGGCGAGGACGTCCACGCGCGGTACGAGACGATCAACTCCGGCCAGGCTTCGGGGTTGGGCGGGGAGATGTACTACGGCTATGAGCCCGACCTGATGGCCAAGGTGCGCCAGACCTTCGAGCGCTTCGGACTTCCCGTGGACGAAAACGCGGTCAGCCTCATCCAGGGCCTGTTCGAGGACACGATCGTTGGCGACGAGCCGGTGGCCCTGGCTCACATCGACGGAGACTGGTACGAGTCGGTGCGCACGTGTCTCGACCGGATCGGGCCGCGCCTTGCGCCTGGAGGCGTGATGGTCGTCGACGACTACGAGATGTGGTCGGGATGCCGGCGGGCGGTCGACGAGTTCCTCGCCGCTCACCAGGACGACTATCGCGCCATCCCGCGCAACCGGTTGCACGTCGAAAGAGTCTGAGCCGGGGCCGTCCCCGCCGATCAGCCCGGGGTTGGGCTGCGCGAACGCGCCGCCTCGACGTCCGGCGCGCAGATCTCACGCCAGGCCGCGCGCACCGCCTGCTCGTCGTCCCCCCGAACGATCGAGGACAGCACCACCTCGAGCTTGACGCGTATCCCCTCCTCCATCGCCGCAAAGCCGGCGCCGTCGATGCCGACCAGGCCGTCGAACCGCTCGTCGTCTTCGCGTTGGGGGCAGAACCGCACGTCGACCCCCAGCGCGCGCAGGGGGAGGTAGCCGTGGAGGCGCGAGGTGACGACGCCGCTGAAGTCACGTCGATACGCCTCCAGCATCCGCACCGCCCGCCCGAGGTTGTCGGGCAACGCCGCTTCCCGGACGGCCAGGTTCGCGTGCTGGAGCCTGGCCGACCGGGACCCATCCGGGGGCTCGGCGTCAGGGGGCAGGTCAACGAGGGCGACGGGGGCGTCTGCCTCCGGGTGTGGCGGCTCGGCCGGAAACAGCAGGTCGATCGTGGACGTGATGCAGCCGCTGAAGAACGCCGGGATCTCGAGCTCCAGCAGCCGGCGCACGGTGCCCCAGTCACGGCAGCCGATCGGGGCGTGCTTCCGAAGGTAGGCGACGCCCTCCGCCGACAATGCCCGCGGGCGGTTGACGTGGAAGGAGACGAACAGAGGCCGCAGATGCGGGTGGAACGGGAAGTCGTAGCGAACCTGGAACCAGCCGTGCATGTACCAGCCGAAGGCCAGCATCCAGGTCCCGTCGGGGATCGCGTCCAGGCTCGAGGCATCCCGGTTCACGGGCACAACCGTGACCTCGCGCTTGATGCCCGGCAGGCGCCGGTCGGGGCGGACCCGAGCCTGAAGCGTGCTCAGCTGGGCGACGAGGCTCGGATCACCGTGGAATCGCAGCTCCTGGTGACGCACCAGGTGCCCGAGGCTGGCGACTGTCTGGAGATAGTCGCCGACGTTGGCAGAGGCTCGGCGGTAGTCGGGCAGCTTGTAATCGAGCACGGCCATCGCGACCTGACCTTCGGGGATCGGCTCGGGCTTGCGCTCGGCCCGCGCCAGCGCGGTCCAGCGTTTGAGCCAGCGCGTTTCCGGGGCCAGGTCCTCGGGTGGGGTCGCCCCGGCTGCCTCGATGCGGCCGAGCGCCTGCTCGCACAGCTCCAGCTCACCCCGGGCGAACGCTTGGCGCGCCAGGGTGAGCCAAGTTTCGGCTGTGAGGTCCCCGGATCCGCCGAGCAGGGCCTCGAACGTGGCCACGCCGGCGTGACGGTCGGTGGCGAGCTCCACGGCCACCAGCTCTGCGGGCACCAGGCCCATGGCCGTTTCGCGTGGCATCGCGCGCAGGAGGGCCTCTGCCGCTCCGAAGTGCCCCTGCGTCACGGCGATCACCGCCGCGCAGGCCCGTCCCGCTTCGCGCAGTCGAGGCATGCCGCGAGCGGCGCGCGTCAGGGAGCGAGCCTCCGAGACGTTCCCGTGGCGCATCAGCACGCGCACGCAGGCGATCAGTGCCTGCGGGGCCGAGGCGCCGGGCGCCAGTTCGCCGACGAGCACCGCGCGAGTCCGCTCGCGCGAGCTGATCGAGGAGATCTCCTCCGCGCTCGGTCGCCTCGCGACGCGCAGGCCGCGGTCATCGACGACGGATCGAAGCATTCGCCTGAACGCCTTCCTCGAGGCCGTGGACACCTAGACGGCCGGCGCTAAGACGACGTCTCGGCCTTGCGGCCGACCGCGGCGGCGATCTCGGCGATCGCTGCCCGCTCCGCCTCCGAGGCGGGCTCGTCGCCCTCCTTCTTGGCTGTCGCGGCGTGCTCGGCGACGGAGATGACGAAGCCCCGGTAATCCTCGACCTCCTCCGGCCTCGCCTTCGCCTCGAGCAAAGCGACCGCGTCCCGTAGACGCCCGAGCGAGTGCTGCTTCTGCTCTTCGGGGGAGGAGTGTCGGGTGCGGTCGACCTTGGGCTTGGCGGAGACGATCTCGTCCAGCAGCGCGCTGCCGCCATGCCGCTTCCGCGCCTCCGCGTAGGCCTTTGCGATCGAGAACGCTTCGCGGATCGTCCCGCCGCGCTCGGCGGTCGAGATGAGCAGTCCCGCCGCCGCTGGCCCCTCCAGCACCCGGTCCCACTCCTCCTCCGTGAAGTCGGCTCTCGACGTCATCGCTCCTCCTCGCCGTCTCCTTCGAAACAAGTATTCACCAGGGCGTGCACCAGCGTAGTCTCTCGCCCACTACGTCCGGCGAGAACGGAAGGAGGATTCGCCAATGGCGCTGCCTAACACTCCCACGGGCCGCGCGCTCCTTGGCGCGCGAACCGCCCTGGGCATCTCAACGCTTCTTGCACCGCGGGTTGCCGGCAGGGCGTTCCTCCTGGACCCCGACGACAACCCTCAGCTGCCGGTGATCGGCCGCATGTGGGGCATCCGCAACCTGTCACTTGCCGCCGGGATGTACGCGGCGACCGGCGCTAACCGCGCGCGATGGTGGCGGCTCCAGGTGGCCGTCGACGCACTTGACTTCGTCGCAATCGCAACGGAATGGCGCCGCGGCGCAGTCCCCGGTCCGGCGGCAGCGTTGATGGCAGCTACGGCTGTCGGTGCGACCACACTCGGAGCCCTGTCCGTCGCCGGCGAGTCAGAGCAAGCGGGCTAGCGCCCGTCGCTAGGCTGGCTGGCGTGACCCAGGAGGAAAGGGGGGCGGCCTTTCGAGCCCTGCACGAGGGCGAGCCGTTTGTGATCCCGAACCCCTGGGATGTGGGCTCGGCCAAGGTGCTCGAATCGCTCGGCTTCAAGGCGCTGGCGACGACCAGCGGCGGGTTCGCCTTCACCGTCGGGAAGCTGGACGGCGGCGTGACGCTCGACCAGGTGATCGACCACACTCGGGCTGTCGCCGCGGCGACCGAGCTGCCGGTCTCGGTGGACCTTGAGAACGGGCATGGGCATTCCCCGGAGGAGACCGCGCGCGCCATCACCGGGGCCGCCGAGGCAGGCGCGGTCGGCGGCTCGATTGAGGACTGGGACCGCGAGGGCGCCATCTACGAGCTCAACCACGGTGCCGAGCGGATTGCCGCGGCACGCGAGGCGGCCGATGGCCTCGGCTTCCCCTTCACCCTCACCGCGCGGGCCGAGAACTTCCTGCACGACAACCCAGATCTGGACGACACGATCGCCCGCCTTCAGGCTTACGAGCGGGCCGGCGCCGATGTGCTCTACGCGCCCGGGCTCGGGAGCACGGAGCAGATCCGGGCAATCTCCGAAGCGACAGGCAAACCGCTCAACGTGCTCGCCCGCTCGGGCCTCTCGATGCGCGACATGGCGGACGCCGGCGCTCAGCGAGTCAGCGTTGGATCTCGGCTTCTCTGGGTCGCGGTGGCCGCCATGGTCTCGGCGGCAGGGGCGATCCGCGACTCCGGCGACTTCACCCAGCTGGCCGTGCGTGTGCACCCGGATCAGTGGCTGGGCTAGTGGGCCGCCGGCTCAGTGGGTGACGCTGGTCTTGACCCGTTTGCGCTCTGACTCGCTCACGGGTCCCTTCTTCTCGAGCGTCTTGATTGCCTCGGCGATATCGCCGTCCAGCGTGTTGACGAGCGAGCGGCTCAGGGTGAGCTTGACCAGGGCGCGCATCATCTTCACGTCCTGGGCGTTCGGCGGCATCGTGTAGGCGGGCACCATCCAACCCCGCTCGGCGGCGAGCTGGAAGGCGATGTCGAACTCGTCGTAGGGATGCTCCTCGGCGAGGTTGAAGGCGACCAGCGGCAGCGTCTCCTCGCCCGCCCCGACGATCTGGAACTTGCCGATGGCCTCAATGTCCTTGGCCAGCGACTTCGCGTTCTCCTGCATGATCTCCATGATCTTGCGGTAGCCCACCTTGCCGAAGCGGACGAAGTTGTAGTACTGGGCGAGGACCATTGAGGAGCCGGTCGAGAAGTTGAGCGTGAAGGTTGCGTCGGTCTTTCCCAGGTAGTTCTCGTAGAAGACCAGGTCCTCTGCGAGATCAGACGTCTCTCGGAAGATGAGCCAACCGATGCCGGGGTAGACAAGGCCGAACTTGTGACCGGAGGCGTTGATCGAGCGCACCTGCTCGAGGCGGAAATCCCACTCGGAGTGCGGATAAAGGAAGGGCCAAACGAAGGCGCCGCTGGCGCCATCGATGTGGAGGGGGACGTCGAGGCCCTTCTTGTCCTTCAGCTCGACCAGGAAGTCGTTGAGCCCCACCACGTCGTCGGCGTGACCGGTGAACGTTGTGCCGACCACCGCGGCGACGCCGATCGTGTTCTCGTCGACATGCGGCTCGATGTCCTCCGGGCCGATCGTGTACTTCCCTACCTGCAGGGGCACGATCCGCGGCTCCACGTCGAAGTAGCGACAGAACTTCTCCCAGACGACGTGGACGTCGCCGCCGAAGACGAGATTTGGGGTGTCGGTGGGCTTGCCATCGGCCTCGCGGCGCTGGCGCCACTTCCACTTCAGCGACAGGGCTCCGAGCATGATTGCCTCCGAGGAACCCTGCGTGCTCGTTCCCGTGGTTTCGCCCGGCGCGTGGAAGAGCTCGGCCAGCATCCGGATGCAGCGTTGCTGGATCTCGAAGGTCTGGGGGTACTCGGCGTGGTCGATGAAGTTGCGATGGAGGTTGTCGTCGATCACCCGCCGCGCCTCGGGCTCCATCCAGGTGGTGACGAAGGTGGCCAGGTTGCGCTCCGGAATTCCCTCCACGGCGAGCTCCTGCTCGACCAGGCGCATCGCGGCGATCGGCGTCATCGGATCCTCTGGGATCGCGTGGTCGGGGGCACCCTCGGTCAGGAAGGCGCCGGGCGCCGCCATCTGGGGAAAATCCGTTGCGTCGCTCATCGCGTCCTCCACATTTCGGCCGGGACGATCTGACTGTGCCCGGATTAACCCCGGATGACATCACCCTGGCTCTCGATCGCATCACGCGACAAGGGTGAAATTTGAAACGCCGGATCAGCCTCTTAATCTCAAGGTTGATGCGGTGGACCGTCGCAGAGCTTGCCGGGAGCCGACCGTGATGGGCGAGCGGCAGAGCCTTGCCTTCCTCCTCTGCGTCGAGGCGGGCGCGCTGGAGCCCCAGGCGCTGCTGCTCGCGCGCTCGATCAGGAGATGGGCAGGCGACTACGCCGGCAACCCGATCCACGCCTTCCGGCCACGGGTGGGCCCCAGCCTGGAGGCCGGGACCTACGCCAGCCTGGAGGAGCTGGGGGTCGTCCTGCACGAGGAGGTGCTGAATCGCGATCACCACGACTACGTTCATGTGAACACGACCTACGCGATGCTCTGGGCCGAGGAGCATCTCGACGCCGAGATCGTCGTCTGGTGCGACAGCGACAAGGTCTTCCTCTCCGAGCCGTCGTCCTTCGACCTGCGGCCAGGCATCGACGCCGCGGCAACCGGGCCCTACTACCACGCGCGCCACGGGCCGAAGAGCGCCGGGCCCGGGGACCCCTTCGACCCTTACTGGCGGCGGCTCTATGACCTGGCCGGCGTCACCGAGGAGCCCTATCTGACCGCCCTCGTCGACGGCCGGCGGCTGCGTGCCTTCTGGAACGGGGGGCTGATCGTCTTCCGCCGCAGCGCCGGGCTGGCGCGGGAGTGGCTTCAGCTCTTCGAGCAGGTTCTGGGGGCCGGACACGTGCCCGAGAAGAAGGGGATCCTCAATCTCGATCAGCTCACGCTTGCGGCGATGCTCGCCCGGCGACCCGACGCGGTCGACGAGCTCGACCGTCGCCACAATCACAACCTCGGGCTGCGCGCAATACTCCCGGAGCCCCAACGCTCGTACGAGCTCGCCGATCTGGTCAGCGTTCACCACCACGGCTGGTTCAACCGGGTCGGCTTCCTGGAGGACCTGCGACCCCCGCTCGACCGCGACAGCGAGCGCTACCGGTGGTTGCAGGAGTTCCTGCCCTTGGAGCCGACCAATACCAAGCCGTTGCGCGGGCTCGAAGAGCGGCCTCGGCGGCGCCCGCGCCGGCGCGGCTGGCGCCGGCTCGGGCGCCGGGTCAGACGGCGCCTGCGAAGTGCCCGAGGCTGAGCAACCGTCGCAGATGCCCCGCCCGTCGCCGCGCTGTACCGCAGCGCGGGTTTGACAGACTCACGGCGATGAGCCAGCCGGAGTCGCGCAGCCTCCTTGCGATCGTGCCGGCGCGCGGGGAAAGCCGCGGCGTGCCTCGCAAGAACATGCGGACGTTGGCGGGAAAGCCCTTGATCGCGCACACCTTGGATGCCGTGCGTGAGGCCGGCATCGCCGAGCGCCTGGTGCTGTCGAGCGAGGCCCCCGAGATCCTGCGCTGGGCGGAGCTGCATGGTTACGAGACCCACCGCCGCGCCGCTGAGCTGGCGGCCCCCGACATCACCGTCTCGGAGGTGGCCGCCTCGCTCGCCGATGATCTCGAGTGGACGGGCGACGTGGGGGTGTTTCAGCCGACGTCCCCGTTTCAGTCTTTGCCGACGATCCGCGCCGCAGTCGAGCGCTTTCGCGCCAGCAGTGCGGAGTCGCTGTCCGCCTGCGTGCGCGAGCAGCACCTCTTCTGGATCGACAGCGGCAACGACCTCTCTGAAGCCCGGCCACTGTTCGAAGAGCGTGTCAACCGCCAGTACGCCACCCACCCCGTTGTCCGGGAGACCGGGGGCATCCAGCTTGTTCGCGGCGCCGCGCTCCGCACGGGGCGTCAGCTGGTCACCGCCCGGCACGAGCTGTTCGAGGTGCCGCTCGGCGAGGGCCTCGACATCGACACCAGCGAAGACCTGATCGCCGCCCGCATTCGGATGGCGCAGGGAACAGTTGTGTTCCGGATCTGCGCCAACCACCGCGTCGGATCCGGACACCTGCATCATTGCCTCCAGCTCGCCGACGAGCTCGCGGACCATCGCCTTCGGTTCCTCCTCCGTGACTGCGACGCGTTCGTGCCGGAGCTGCTTGACGAACACGGATACGAGCACCGCACCGAGTCGGGCCTGGGGAAGGACCTGGGGGCGCTGGCCGAGCGGGCACCCAAGCTGATCGTCAACGACGTCCTCGACACCAGCGAGGAGGAGGTCCTGATCGAGCGGGCGGCCGGCTATCGCGTGGTCAACGTCGAGGACCTGGGCCGAGGAACCCGCTATGCCGACTGGGTGGTGAACGCGCTGTATCCGGTGAGCGACGATGGCGCCGTCGACTCCTCGTGGGGCCCGGAGTACGCGACCCTTCGCAGCGAGTTCCAGCACTTGCCGGAAAAGAAGATTCGCGAGCGGGCGGAGCGGATCTTGGTCACCTTCGGCGGCACTGACCCGGCCGGGCTCGCGGGGCGGTGCGCGCAGCTGCTGGCCGGCGATCTCCCGGAGGTCGAGGTTTGCGTGGTCCCCGCCCCGGGCGCCTCCACTGAGAGCTATCCGTCGACGGTGCGCGTTGCGACCGAGCCGGTGAGCATGGCGCGTGAGATGCTCGAGGCCGACTTGGCGGTCATCTCGGCAGGGCGAAGCGTGTACGAGGCCGCCACCGCCGGCACCCCCGTGGTGGTGCTCGCGGCCAACGCACGCGAGGCTACCCACGCCCACCTGGGCTATGACTCCGGCGTCGTCTTTCTGGGGATCGGTTCCCTGGTCGACGACGCGCACATCGTCGCCACAGTCAGGCGGCTGCTCGCTGACGTCGCTCTGCGGCGAGAGCTTTCCGACCGGCTGCGGGCATCGGTGGACCATCGCGGCGCGGCGCGGATCGCTCACCGCATCCGGGCGCTGCTGGCCGGGCTGTGAGCGCCGGCGCTCGCCACAGCTCGGTCGAGGTAAAGGTTGAGGGACACGAGCCGCTCCGGGAGGGCGCCTGCAGGGTGGTCGCGGAGGCGGGTGCCAGCCACAACAACTCGATCGAGCGCGCGATCGAGATGTGCCGGCGGGCGGCGCAGGCAGGAGCCTGGGCGGTGAAGTTCCAGCTCTACAAGGCGGACGAGATCGCGGTCCGCGACTCGCCGAAGTACTGGTCGGACGAGCTCGGCACCGACTCCCAGCACGAGGCGTTTCAGCGCTCCGACCATCTCGACTACGGCGTCTACGCGGAGGTTGCGGCTGCCTGTCGCGAATTCGGCGTCGTCTTCTTCGCCACCCCGTTCGACTTCCGCGCGGTCGAGGCCCTGGAGGAGATCGGCGCCCCCCTCTACAAGATCGCGAGCGGCGACATCACCGACCGTCCGTTGCTGGAGACCGTTGCGAAGACCGGCAAGCCGCTGCTGCTGTCGACCGGAGCGGCGACGCTCGAGGAGATCCGGCGTGCGATCGAGTGGACCGGCCTCGGCCCCGAGCGGTTGGTGCCGCTGGTTTGCACGCTGACCTACCCGACCCCCGACGAGGACGCCGACTTCGCCCGGCTGGAGACGTTCAGGCGCGAGTTTGCCCCGTACCTGTGCGGGTTCTCCGACCATACCCTGGGCCCGGAGGGCGCCTGGATGACGGCAGCGCTCGGCGGCGTGTGCATCGAGAAGCACTACACGCTGGACAAGCGGCTGGGCGAGGTCCCGGATCACGCGATCAGCGTCGATCCCACGGAGCTGGCCGAGATGGTGCGCGCCTGCAGCAGGGCGTCGGCGCTGCGCGGCACGAGCTGGATCGGGGTCCGCGACAGCGAACGCCCGGCCCGCGAGAACGCGCGGCGCTCGCTCGTGCTCGCCCGTGCGGTGCCCGCCGGCCACGAGCTTCGGCGCGAGGACCTTGGCTTCAGGCGGCCCGGCACCGGTATCCCGCCATTCGAGGTCGATCGGATGGTCGGCAGGCGCGCCCGCCGGGACCTCGTGGAGGGCAAGGTGCTCAGCGAGTCAGACGTGGAGTAGTGGTCGCGTCCGTACGTGACCATTGACCACCCTCGATGCTGCTGGTCCTCCACGGCGCCAAGGTCAACGCCGGCGACTTCCTGATCCGAGAGCGCGGCCTGGAGATCCTGCGGCGTCTGCGGCCGGCTCAGCGTCTGGTGATCCATCCCCGCTGGGAGCCTGTCGATCCCGACCTTTTCGGTTCGGCGGATGCGGTCGTGCTCTGTGGCGGTCCCGGGCTCGCTCGCCGCTTCCACCCGAAGGTTTTCGCGATGGTCGATGACTTGGACGCCCACCCAACTCCGGTGCTGCCCATGGCGCTCGGCTGGAGCGGCATCCCGGCTGAGGATCCCGAGGGGTTCAAGTTCAGCCGCAGGAGCCTGGCGGCTTTGCGGGCGATTCACTCGCGGATCGGTTGGAGCGGCGTGCGCGACGACCTGTCGTTGGAGATCGTCCGCCGCGCGAACGTGGGCGAGGTCCGTAGGACCGGCTGCTTTGCCTGGTACCACCTGCCGAGCATGGGCCAGCCGCTGGGCTCCGCGGGCCGAGTCCGTCGCCTGGCGTTCACACCCGCGGCGCGACGCAGGCCAGGAGGGCTGCGCGAGGTCGCTTCCCTGCTCCGCCGCCTTCGCCGCCGCTATCCGGAAGCAGAGCGGCACTGTGTCTTCCACCGCGGACTTCGAGCGGAGTTCGAGACCGAGGCCCCGACCCGGGAGCGCTTGGCCACCGCTGCACTTGCTCGGGGGCTGGGTTACAGAGTGGTCGACGCGAGTCGCGACCTCGGCGTGCTTGAGTTGTACGGCGAGGTCGATCTACACGTCGGGTACCGGGTCCACGCCCACCTCTGCACGCTCAGCCGGCGCCGCCCGAGCCTGCTGATCGCGGAGGACGGGCGCGGGCGCGGCCAGGCCGTTGCCCTCGCAGACCCGCACGACCTGCGCGCGGGCGTGGACTCTCTCGCGGACGCCGTCGATGCCGCGCTCGATCAGGAGGAGAAAAGCCGGTGGGCGGCGAGCGAGCGGGCCATTGAGGAGATCGAGCGGACCTGGCCAACCATGCGCGAGACCGTGGAACAGCTTCCGCGAGGCTAGAGGGTCGTCGTTCCCGCACGGCCGACCGACGCTGGCAGGTTTCAGCCGTTGCCCGCGGCGGTCGCTCTCGCGGCCGGTTCCCGGCGCACATGCGGTTCGGCTGATGACGACCAGGCATCCCAGATCGGCCCATCGGGATGCGGACCCGTGTTGGCCGCTCGCTCGAGCAGGTCCGCCGCCGCCCTGGTCGCCGTCTCGCCGGTGTCCGAGACCCACTTCTCTGACCATTCGACAAGCCGCTTGCGCCGCCAGGGCCATCGTCGAAGCCCCCTGGCGCGCCGCAAGGCCGCGCGCAACTGACGGGTGTCCGATGCGAACAGCACTGGCGGATCGCGGAGGAAGGGGTAGTTGGGCTGTACCTTCGGAAAGGCAAGCTCGATCGTCGGGATGCCGAGCTTGAGACCCTCAAGTGCGACCCCGCTCGAGCTCTGCACGAGGGCCGGCGGACCCTGTTGGAGTAGGTCGAAGGTGCGTCCCGTCCAGAGGCGCCACCCGTCCGGCATCAGCTCGCGAAGGGAGTCGTGATCGGCCCGGGGGTGGGGCGAGAGCACGCAGCGCTTGCCGAGAGCGCTATGGGCGAGTTCGATCGTGGCCCGAAGGGCCTCAGGGTCGTCCGCGCCGGTCGCCAGCACCGGCTCCCGCACGCGCGACCCGTTGGGCTCGGGCCCCTTGTCGCCCATCGCGGGGTTTCCCACCACCGTCAGTCGTTTGCCCGGCGCCCCGAACGACTCGTAGTGGTCGACCTCGGCCGGACCCCGCAAGGCCGCATAGTCGACGGGGAGGTCGACCAGGCGAGCATCGGAGATCACCGGCGCGTGCGGAATGTAGACCGTGGCGATTCCCGCCTCCCGAGCGGCGAGCACCAGGGCCCGTGCGTGGGCGGAGTGCGTGGTGGCGACGACGGCCACGCGCGGGGCGACGGCTCGCAAGGCGGCCTCGAAGTGGGCGAGGGCGTGGGCGCAGCTGAACAGCTGGCGGTAGAGGCGCTTTGGGGCGAGGGGCGGCTGGAAGCGCTCGTCCTTGGCGGCCACGGTAAACCTCTCGGCGAGCTCCTCGGCGCCCGCCGCGAGCTCATCCGCCCGGTCGGCGTCGGGCTCGATTCGCACCGAGTCTTGCGTCCTCTCCCGGCCGAGCTGCGCCCACACGGGCTCCAGCGCGCGAAGCTGGTTGACCGTCGAGGCGAGGAACAGGCAGTCACCGTGGACAGACCACGCTGGCGACGCTTGGCCGCGCCGAGGCTCGCGTAGCTCCGGCAGCTGCTCTGGAGGGACGCGGTGCGGAGGGTGGCGCTCAAGGACCCGCGGACGCCCCAAGACCGCGAGCGTGGGCAGGGCTATCCAGGCGAGCGGCTCGGAGCCGCAGTCGGCTCGCAAGCGGTCGAGAAAGGACCTGAGCTTGCGGTAGCGCTTCGCATTGCGACTGTGGGACGGAAGTTTCGTGGACGCAGCCATCGTGTGCTCGGGGAAGGGGGGCTGCCCCGGTCGGGCCGCCATTCTAAGGAGATCGATTTCCGGCTCGCTTGGGCGGAAACCACGCGCCGAGGTCGCGGAGCCGCGGCTGCTACACCGCGGCCTCGACCGGCGCGGTGGCCTTGCTGAAATCGAGCTCGCCGCCCTCCACGTCCACCCGCACAGTGTCGCCCTCGCGGAACTCGCCCTCGAGCAGCTTCAACGCCAGCCGGTCGATCAGCTGCTTCTGGATCACCCGCTTCAGCGGCCGGGCACCGTAGGTGGGGTCGTAGCCGAGGTTGCCGAGCAGGGTCCGCGCGTCTTCGGTGAGCTCGATCTCGAGTCCCCTCTCGCGCACCCGCTCGGCGAGCTGGTCGACCTGGAGCTCGACGATCCGGCCCAGGTCTTCGCGGCTGAGGCGGTGGAAGATCACGATGTCGTCGACCCTATTCAGGAATTCGGGCTTGAAGGTGGCCGCGAGGATCTCCTCGATTCGCTCGCGGATCCGCTCGTCGATCGCTTCCGCGGCGATTTCGGCCGAGCCCACGTTCGAGGTCATGATCAGGATGGTGTTGGTGAAGCTCACCGTGCGGCCCTGGCCGTCCGTGAGCCGCCCATCGTCCATGATCTGAAGCAGGACGTTGAAGACGTCCGGATGGGCCTTCTCGATCTCATCGAGGAGCACGACCGCGTACGGGCGCCGCCGCACGGCCTCGGTTAGCTGACCGCCCTCCTCGTAGCCGACGTAGCCGGGAGGAGCGCCGATCAGCCGCGCGACGGTGTGCTTCTCCATGTACTCGGACATGTCGAGCCGCACCACCGCCTGCTCGGAGTCGAACATGAACTCGGCCAGGGCGCGCGCCAACTCCGTCTTGCCGACCCCGGTGGGCCCGAGGAAGAGGAAGGAGCCAATCGGGCGGTTTGGGTCAGCCAGGCCGGCCCGAGAGCGACGCAGCGCGTTGGAGACCGCCTCCACGGCCTCGTCCTGGCCCACGACCCGCTCGTGGAGCCGCTCCTCCATGTGGATCAGCTTTTCGACCTCGCCCTCCATCAGGCGCGAGACCGGGATCCCGGTCCACTTGGAGACCACCTGGGCGACGTCCTCCTCCGTTACCTCCTCCGTGAGCATCGAGCCGCCGTCGCGGTGGAGCTCGGCGAGGCGTGCCTCCTGCTCGGAGACGGTCTTCTCGAGCTCGGGGATCTCGCCGTAGCGCAGCGTCGCGGCGCGCTCCAGGTCGGCGTCGCGTTCGGCGCGCTCGGCCTCGCGGTGAGCCTCCTCGAGCCGGGCCTTGGCCTCCTTGATCGCCTCGATCGCCCCCTTCTCGTTCTGCCAGCGGGCCTTCATCTCGCCGGATCGCTCCCCCAGCTCGGCGAGCTCGGCCTCGATCGCCTCGCGGCGGGCAATCGACGTCTCGTCCTTCTCTTTCTTCAGCGCCTCGCGCTCGATTTCAAGCTGCTGGATGCGGCGCTCGACCTCGTCGATCTCGGTGGGCATCGAGTCGATCTCGATCTTCAGCCGCGAGGCGGCCTCGTCGATCAGGTCGATCGCCTTGTCGGGCAGAAAGCGGTCGGCGATGTAGCGCTCCGACAGCGTCGCCGCGGCGACGATCGCGGCGTCCGAGATTCGCACCCCGTGGTGAACCTCGTAACGCTCCTTCAGCCCGCGCAGGATCGCGATCGTGTCGCCCACGTCGGGCTCGCCGACCAGCACCGGCTGGAAGCGGCGCTCCAAGGCGGCGTCCTTCTCGATGTGCTTGCGGTACTCGTCGAGGGTGGTCGCCCCGACGGCTCGCAGCTCCCCGCGCGCCAGCATCGGCTTCAGCAGGTTGGCGGCGTCCACGGCGCCCTCGGCGGCGCCGGCGCCGACGATCGTGTGCAGCTCGTCCATGAACAGGACGATCTGGCCCTCGGCGGCCTGAATCTCCTTCAGCACCGCCTTGAGGCGCTCCTCGAACTCGCCCCGGTACTTGGAGCCCGCGAGCAGGGCGCCGATGTCGAGCGCGATCACGCGCCGATCACGAAGGCTCTCGGGGATGTCGCCGGCGACGATCCGCTGCGCGAGGCCCTCGACGATCGCCGTCTTGCCCACCCCGGGATCGCCGATCAGCACCGGATTGTTCTTCGTTCGCCGCGACAGCACCTGGATCACGCGCCGGATCTCCTCGTCGCGACCGATCACCGGGTCGAGCTTGCCCTGCTCCGCCTCGGCGGTGAGGTCGCGGCCGAACTTCTCCAGGGCCTGCATCGTGTCCTCCGGGTTCGGCGAGGTGACGCGGTGCGGCCCGCGGACCTCCGAGATGCCCTTCAGGATCGAGTCGCGGTCGGGCAGCAGGTCGCTCAGCCCGGAGGCCTTGTCGGCGAGCGCGAGCAGGAGGTGCTCGGTGGAGATGAACTCGTCGCCGAGTCCTGCCATCTCCCTCTCCGCCCGCTGCAGGGTCCGCACGAATGCCTGCGAGGGGCGCAGGTCGGGCTCGGCCTCGCCGCTGAGGCGGGGCAGGCTCTCGATCGCATCGAGCGTGCGCCGGCGGATCGAGGCGACGTCGGCGCCGAGTTTCTGGAGCACCGGCACCACCAACCCGTCCTCCTGGTCGAGCAGCGCGAGCATGAGGTGCGCCGGGGCGACCTCGGTGTTGCGGTGCTCGGAGGCAAGCCGCTGGGCGGCGGCGACGGCCTCCTGGGACTTGATCGTGAAACGGTCTGCCTGCATGGGTGAAGCTTAGCGGCCTTATAGCGACGTGTAAAGGAAATCTATGGCATACAGACTCAGATATGTCCCTGCGTGAAGAGGGCCGAATGCACGATACTTCGCCCGTGCAGCAAATACCCGCTCGACAATTCCACAACCCCCATACCGGCGAGCGGATCACCCTGCTGGCGACCGCCGAGGAAACCGGCGGGGAGCTGACCCGGATGGAGATTCAAGTGAAGCCCGGACCGGCGGACTGGGTCGGCCCCGATCACTTCCACCCGCTTCAGGAGGAACGGTTCGAGGTCTTGGCCGGCATCCCGAGCTTCCGGATCCAAGGTGAGGAGCGCACGGCGGCGCCCGGCGACGTGGTCACCGTCCCGGTCGGCATTTCGCACATCTTTCGGAATGGGGGAGGCGGGGAGCTGCGCATGATCAGCGAATACCGGCCGGGCTTGAAGTCCGTAGAGACCTTCTGCTCGACCTTCTTCGGGCTCGCGGCCGACGGCAAGACGAACAAGCGCGGCAGGCCGCATCCTCTCCAGTCGGTGCTCACCCTGTGGGAGGTCCGCGACTACTTCGTCGTCACGCGGCCGCCACCGAGTGTGCAGCGCGTGCTCTTCCCGCCGCTCGCCGCCCTCGCTCGCATGCGGGGGTACCGCACGAGCTACCCCGAGTACAGCAGCGCGGGTCCTACGACCGCTGGCCCCGAGTACGTCGAGCGGGCCTCTCGACGCGGATCCTGACCGGCCTCGCGCCGCCGGCGGGAACGATCTCGCCGGGGTCGTAGGCCCCATAGGGAACGATCTCGGCTCGGAACGATCGCTTCACGCGGTCGATCTCGGCCAGCATCTGGCTCTCCAGCGCGTCGGCGCGGCCGCGCATCCTGCGAAGCTCGCGCCGGGCGCGTTCGAGCTGGCCCTCGAGCTCGAGCACCGTTTCCACGCCTGCCAGGTTGAGGCCCTCCTGCGCGGTCATCCGCTGGATGTGGCGCAACCGTTCCACGTCCTCGAACGAGTAGAGGCGCGTGTTCTTTGCCGATCGCTTCGGGGAGATCAGTCCCCGCGCCTCGTACATGCGCAGCGTCTGCGGATGCATCTCGGCGAGCTCCGCGGCGACCGAGATCATGAACACGCCGCGCGCCTCGTCGAACGCGGCCGCGCGGTCGGCCTTGGCGCGCCTGCCGCGCGGCTTCCTGTCCGGGCCGTCGGTCACGACTTGCCTACTTTGGACCCCCTGGCGGACGCCTCACGCAGCAGGCGCTCGCGCGGATCATGGTCATTCATGGCCTCGGCGAACTCGCCCAGCGCTTCCTTCTGCTCGCGGGTCAGGTCGCGCGGAACCTCGATCTCCAGCCGGTACAGGATGTCGCCGCGCCCGCGCCCGCCGGGCGTCGGCGGCCCCTCGCCGCGGAGCCGCTGCACTGTGCCGTGCCGGGTCCCCGCCGGGATGCGAATCCGCTTGGTCCCGCCCAGGGTGGGCACTTCGACCGTCCCTCCCTGGATCGCCTCGGCGATCGTGATCGGCACCGTCACCTCCAGATTGCCGTCGGCGCGCTGCTTGAAGACTGGCGAGGGCGAAACGCGCGTGGTCACGTAGAGGTCGCCGGGCGGACCACCCCGCGGGCCGTCCTCGCCCTTGCCCGCGACGCGGATGCGACTGCCGTCCCGGATTCCTGCCGGAACGTTGACCCGGTAGCGCTTGCGCTGCATGGTGAGGCCGGAGCCCGCGCAGGTCTCGCAGGGAGTCTCGATCACCTCGCCCCGCCCGCCGCAACGCGGGCATGGCTGGCTGATCGAGAAGAAACCCTGGCTTTCGGCGTCGATGCCGCGCCCACCGCACCGAGGGCAGACGATCGGCGAGGTGCCAGGCTTCGCCCCGCCGCCCCGGCAGGTGGGGCAGGTCGCCTGCTTGGGGACCGTCACCGCGACCTCCGCTCCCTCCATCGCCTGCTCGAACGACAGCCGCACCTCGGTTTCCAGGTCGCGCCCGCGGACCGACGCCTGCTGGGGGCCCCCGCGGCGCCCGAAGAAGGTCGAGAAGATGTCGCCGAGGTCGGAGGTGAAGCCTCCGCCGCCAAACCCCCGGGGCCCGAAGCCGGAGAACATGCCGCCGGCGTCGTACTGCTTGCGCTTCTCGGGGTCGGAGAGCGTGTCGTAGGCCTCCTGGACCTCCTTGAAGCGCTCCTCCGATTCCTTGTCGCCCTGGTTGCGGTCCGGGTGGTACTTACGCGCCAGCTTGCGATAGGCGCGCTTGACCTCGTCCGCGGTCGCCTCGCGGGAGACCCCAAGCACCGAGTAAAGGTCGCGGGACGCCATGCTTCGCCTACTCGCTCACCACCACGCGCGCGGCCCTCAGCACCTGGCCGTCGAGGCGATAGCCCTTCTCGATCGTCTCGATCACCACTCCCGGATCGACGCCGTCGCCGCCGGCCTGGACGGACAGAGCCTCACAGGTCGCAGGGTCGAATTTCTCGCCGGTTGGGTCGTAGGTCTCCACTCCGGCGCGTGCCAGAGCCGCGCGCAGCTCTCCGTACACGAGCGCCACCCCGCGGGCCAGCGCCTCGTGAGCGGAGACCTCTTCGCTGGGCGCTTCGCCCGCGTCGACCGAGGGAGAACCGGTCTCCGGGTCGATCCCCGCGGCACGCAGGGCACGCTCCAGGTTGTCGAGCGCCGGCACCAGCTCCTTTGCGAGTCCCGCCTTGCCCCGGCGCTCGGCTTCCTGCGTCTCGCGCGCGGCGCGCTTGCGGTAGTTCTCGAAGTCGGCGCGGGCCCTCTGCGCGATCTCCAGATACTCGTCGCGCTCGCGCTGGACATCTGCGAGTAGGGCATCGAAGTCGGCGTCGACAGCGGCGGCCGACTCGCTTTCGACCTCGTGGGACGGGTTCTTGCCGCTATCCGGCAACAACCCGTCCACTGCAGCCTCTTCCTGGCCGGCCGCCTCTCCTACCTGCTCCTCTCCCGGCCCGCCGGCCCGCTGGCGCTCCTCCCAGCCGTCGGGTGCGCCTGCGGGCTTACGAGCGCTCGTCATCTACCACCTCGGCGTCGACGACTTCCTCCTCGGCCTCCACGGGGCCGCCATCCGCCGCGGCTCCGTCGCCACCGGACGGCTGCGCCGCGCCCTGTTGCTCGGCGGCCGCCTGGTAGATCTGCTCCGAGACCTTGTGGAAGGCGGCTTGGAGGGCGTCGGTCTTCGCCTTGATCACCTCGACGTCCTCGGAGGAGAGCACACCCTTGACGTCGGCGATCGCCGTCTCGATGTCCTCCTTTGCCGAGGAGTCGACCTTGTCGCCCAGCTCACCCAGCTGCTTCTCGGCCTGATAGGCGGCGTTCTCGGCCAGGTTGCGGGCCTCGGCGAGCTCGCGCTGGCGCCGGTCCTCCTCCGCGTGGGACTCGGCGTCCTGGATCATCTGCTCGACCTCCTGCTCGGCGAGCCCTGAGCCGCCCTTGATCTCGATCTTCTGCTCCTTGCCGGTGCCCAGGTCCTTGGCCGAGACGCTGAGGATCCCGTCGGCGTCGATGTCGAAGGCCACCTCGATCTGCGGTACGCCACGGGGGGCCGGCGGGATGCCGGTGAGCTGGAACTTGCCCAGCGACTTGTTGTAGGCGGCCATCTCGCGCTCGCCCTGGAGCACGTGGACCTCGACCGAGGGCTGGTTGTCGTCGGCGGTCGAGAAGATCTCCGACTTGCGGGTGGGGATGGTGGTGTTGCGCTCGATCAGCTTCGTGAACACGCCGCCCTTGGTCTCGATCCCCAGCGACAGCGGGGTGACGTCGAGCAGCAGCACGTCCTTGACGTCGCCGGCGAGCACGCCCGCCTGAATGGCGGCGCCGATCGCCACGACCTCGTCCGGGTTGACGCCCTGGTGCGGATCCTGGCCAGTCAGCTCCTTCACCTTCTCCTGAACCGCGGGCATCCTGGTCATGCCGCCGACCAGGACCACGTGGTCGATGTCGGGGGCGCCGGCGTCCGACAGAGCCTGCTTGATGGGGGAGACGATCCGCTCGAGCAGCTCGGAGCTGAGCTCGGTCAGCTTCGCCCGGTTGAGCTTCATCTCCAGGTGCTTCGGCCCGCTCTGATCGGCGGTGATGAACGGCAGGTTGATCTGGGTCTCCTGAGTGGTCGAGAGCTCGATCTTCGCCTTCTCGGCGGCCTCGTACAGGCGCTGAAGCGAGTTCTTGTCGGCAGAGAGGTCGATTCCCTGGTCACGCTTGTACTCCGCGACCATCCACTCGACGATCGCCTTGTCCCAGTTGTCGCCGCCCAGGTGGTTGTCGCCCGCGGTTGCCTTCACCTCGAACACCCCGTCCCCGATCTCCAGCACGGAGACGTCGAAGGTGCCGCCGCCGAGGTCGAAGACCAGGATCGTCTGGTCGGCCCCCTCCTTGTCGAGGCCGTAGGCGAGCGCCGCAGCCGTCGGCTCGTTGATGATCCGCTTCACCTCGAGGCCGGCAACCTTGCCGGCGTCCTTGGTCGCCTGGCGCTGATCGTCGTTGAAGTAGGCCGGGACGGTGATCACCGCCGAGTCGACGGTCTCGCCGAGCTTCGCCTCGGCGTCGGCCTTGAGCTTCTGGAGGATCATCGCGGAGATCTCCGGCGGCGAGTACTGCTTCCCTCGCACCTCGACGCGGACGTCGCCGTTCGGGCCGGCCACCACCGTGTAGGGGACGATCGTCTCCTCCTCCTTGACCTCGGCCTCCTTACGGCCCATGAAGCGCTTGATCGAGAAGATCGTGTTCTCCGGATTCATCACAGCCTGGCGCTTGGCCGCGGTGCCGACCAGGCGATCGCTGGAGTCCGTGAACGCGACCACCGAGGGGGTCGTACGCCCACCCTCGGCGTTCTCGAGCACGCTCGCGTCGCCGCCCTCGAGCACGGCTACGCAGGAGTTGGTGGTACCGAGGTCGATTCCGATTGTCTTTGCCACTGGCGCTCCTTCTAAGTCGCTCCTACAAGAAATCTGAGCCTCAGGCTAGCAGATATGCCGCGAGGTTCAAGGGGTTCGTCGCGGGTTCAACAAAGGGCACCGAGCGGTGCCAAGCGTCCTCCGAAACCATCCTTTATGACTTTGGACCCGCTATACGGGCACAAGGTCATAAGCGTCCCGCCGGGAGCCGGGCCTGGACTAGCGACGTAGTCGCGGTCGATGCGGATTGTGCCTGCCGAGTCAGGCTGGAGCCCTGACCCGCCGGAAACGTAGCCGTAGGCGAGGCTTCCGGCGGAGTTGTGCTTCAGGGCCCCGGGATGTACTCCACGTTGTCGGCCACAAAGCGCGCCACGGCCTTGGCCTGGGCGCCCTGGAGAATCCCGGCGGGCATCCGGCCGCCCAGGCCGTTCTCGATCGTTGCGAGCACCGTCGAGTAAGTCGACTTCTGCAGCTGGCTCTTCGGGCCAGTGCCGAACCGCAGGTCCAGGTCCGGCCCGACGACTCCGTCGGTGCCGGCCGCGGCCAGGGTGTGGCAGGCGCCGCAGTTGATTTGGAACAGCTCCAGCCCCTGCTGATCCGAGGCCGACACGGAGCCCTCCCCCGATGCGTCGCTCGACCCCTCCTGGCCGAGCGCCCAAAAAGGCAGCACGACGACGCAGATGACCGCGAAGATGCCGAAGATCACGAAGGGCCGCTTGCTCATTCGACTTCCGCCGAGACCGCTCGGAGCCCCGGTGGCGCCGAGATACTAACGGCCACACGGCCGCCCTCCGCAAAGCGGCCAGCCCGCCCGGTGGAGACCGGACTTGGGATTCCGGGCGGGCTGCGCTACACCCGATTGGAGCATGAGCAATGATGGGAGCATGAGCAAGGTCAGGGCACCACTCGGACTGGATAGGTGATGGCGCGAGACGAGGTCCCTATCCGCGAACGACGACCGCAGCCCACCCGTGCGGAGCGCGCGGTGGCCGATCTGCTGCCGATCGGCGCTGACGAGGCGACGGCCCACGCGGCGCTGGAGCGTGTTCCCCTGTGGTTTCACACCTTCTCGCTCGACGGCGGCTCCGTGTACACGCCGGGCGTGGCGCGCGACCACCGCTACCGGATTCCCCTCCTCCCCCACGACCTCCGCGGCATGAGCGTGCTCGACGTGGGGACCTTCGACGGCTTCTATGGCTTCTTGGCCGAAGCCCGGGGCGCGGAGCGCGTGGTGGCGGTCGACAACGAGCAGTACCGCGACTGGGTGCTCGCTCGATGGGGTGTCGAGCTCGAGGGGGGCGAGGGCTTCCGCGCGGTCGCCGAGCTCCTGGGCTCCGAGGTGGAGTACCGGCACCTCGACGCGTTCGACCTCGACCAGCTCGATGAGCAGTTCGACCTGATCCTCTGCTTCGGGATCCTGCACCGGGTCGAGAGCCCGCTGAGCCTGCTCAGGGTGCTGCGCCGCCGGGTCGCGAGTCGCGGCTACGTGCTCCTGGAGACCTACGGGGACGCCGGCCGTGAGCTGGAGCACCAGGCTGCGATGCGCGTCTTCGAGGCGGGCGAGGTCTACCCCCACGACGACTATGTCTATTGGGGCTTCACGGGCGGGAGCCTGGCTCACCTGGCCGACCACGCCGGGTTTGGCCGGGTGGAGATCGTGGGCACGCCGGTGATCGACGGTCACCCACGGATCATCGGCACGCTGTTCGCGGACGAGTGACGAAGTCACACTCGCGTAACACCAGCGGGGTCAGCGTTTAGTGCCATGTTTGTATGCAAATTCCAGCGCTTTACGCACACCGCTTGGGTCGCGCCTATGGGCCCGACTCCTCCGCAACAGCCCTGGCCGGGTCGCTGGCGGCCGGGGTGGACGGCCTCGAGACAGACGTCTGCCTGACGGCTGACGGCGAGCTGGTCCTCCTGCACGATCCTCTGCTCACGCTGGGCACCACGCTCGACGGCTGGGCGCATCAGCGCAGCGCCGCCGAGATTCTCGGTGCTCGGATCCTCGATCGTGATCGCGAGCCGACGGCGGAGCGGCCGCTGACGCTGGACGAGCTGCTCGCCGCGACCCCCGGCGACCTGCCGATTCAGGTGGAGGTCAAGGCGCACGCCGACCCGGAGCTCGCCCGCCACACCGCGCGGATCCTCTGCGAGCGCTACCGCGGCGCAGATGTGCGGCGCCGCCTCGAGCTGATCAGCTTTCACTCGGCGGCCTGCGCCACGGCGGGGGCCTACGGCTTGCGATCGCGCCTCGTGGTCTGGGCCGAGTACGCGCCGGAGGCCCTCGCCGCGTGGGCCGTCAGCCGCGGGGTCACGGGGGTTTCGGTGGAGCACTTCCTGCTGGCGCCCAAGCTCGTCGCCGTGTTCCGCCTGGCGGGCCTGAGTGTCAGCACGGGCACCGTGAACGACCCCGAGTTGCTTGCTCGGGTCGCCGAGCTGGCGCTCCCGGACGCGGTCTGCACCGATCGTCCGGCCGAGCTCCGCGCCGAGGCGCTGAGGCTGGAGGAGGCACCGTCAACCTCAGCACTCCTCGACGCGGAGCCCGCGCCGGCGGCGCCTAGCGCACCCGCAGCCTGATGAACACCCCCAAGATGGCCTCCCTCTGTCCTAGCCTCTGGGCGACCGCGCCATCCCCCTCCAGCGGGCGTCTGGGCGAGCACCCTCCTCCTCTGTGCCCATCTTAGACGCTGGGTCTGGCCCTCGCGTGCGAACGCTGCACGCGGGCCGAGTTGCGATGCCATGCGAATCGCAATTCGGCCCGCGCGACGCGCACCGCTGATCGCACTCGCCCCACCCAGCTCTATCTGACCCGAGCCTCCGGGGTTTGGCGCGCCGCGGCGGCCAGCCGTCGCCCGTACGGGCACATGCGGCGCAGCGCGCACTCGTCGCACCGCGGTCGCGGCCGGCAGACGGCGCGCCCGTGGTGAATCAGGTTGATGTGAAGCTCGTAGGCGTCCTCGGCGTCGACCAGGCGCACCATCTCGTCGTGCGCCACCTCGAACGAGGCGCGGTCGTGAAACAGGCCCAGGCGCCCACCGACGCGGTAGACGTGCGTGTCCACGGGGATCTCCGGGCGGTCGAAGGAGAAGATCAGGACGCAGGCGGCCGTCTTCCGCCCAACTCCCGGCAGCGAGGTCAGGAAGTCGAGCGCCTCGGCGCGCGGCGCGTCGCGCAGCCACGAGAGGTCGATCGGATCGCCGGAGCCGCCCAGCGCCGCCTGGATCCGCGGCGCCTTGGTCGCCGCCAGCCCGCCCGGGCGAATCGCCTCGGCGACCTCGGTCACGGGGGCGTCTCGAATTTGCTCCCAGGTTTCGAACCGGTCGCGCAGGCGCACGTAGGCCGTGTCGCGATTAGTGTCGCTCGTGTTCTGGGAGAGAATCGTCTTGACGAGCTCGTGCACCGGATCGCCGTGCGGGTCGTTGACCGGCCGGCCGTAGAGCCGGCGCAGCGCGTCGCGGACCGCGCGGACACGGCGCTTGGAGGGGCGCTTCCAGCTCATCTCCGCTCTACCTTGGCAGGTGGGGTGCCCCGCGCGGCGAAAGCCGTGAGGAGGCCCAAGTCGCGTCGCCATTTACAATTTCGCAACCTCCGTGCGCCCCGTAGTTCACACCGTGGTCCGTCTCGTCCACAGCCTCGGCCGACGTCTCCCTCGTGGCTGGGGCGACCTGCTGCGCCAGTTCGCGTTCTTCTTCGTCGCCTACCAGGGCTACCAGCTGGTGCGCGGAATCGCCGACGGCCGTGATGCGGTGGCGTTTGCCAACGGCGTCCACGTGATGCAGCTGGAGCGCTCGCTGGGCGCCTTCTTCGAGCCCGGCTTCCAGCAGGCGTTCCTGGCGCATCAGTGGTTGATCGAGGCTGCGAACTGGATGTACTTCAACAGCCACTTCGTGATCACGATCTCGTTTCTCGCCTGGCTGTACCTGTTCCGCAACGAGAACTTCAACTTCGTCCGCAACATGTTCATGGTCGCGATGGGCCTCGCGCTGATCGGCTACGCGCTGTTCCCCACCGCTCCGCCGCGCATGTTCCCGAGCGCGGGGTTCACCGACACGATCGAGGTGTTCACGAACATGAACCAGGACTCATCCTTCAACAGCGTCCTGGTCAACCCCTACGCGGCCGTGCCCAGCATGCACATTGCCTTCTCGCTGATGATTGCCGTCGCCGCGATGAGCCTGGTCCGCAGCATCTGGGCGCGCGCTCTGTGGTCGGGCTACCCGCTGCTCGTTTTCTTCGTGATCACGGTCACCGCGAACCACTACTGGTTCGACGCCGCCGCTGGAGCCGCCGTCGCCTGCCTGGCGGCGGTCTCTGCGCATCAACTCGCGCGCCTGCGCCCACACACCTGGTCCTGGCGGGCAGAGGCTGCCGACGAGGCGCCCGCCTGACGGCGCAGCCGCACCGGTCGCGCTCTGAGCCGGCTGTCCCGGGCGGCGAGGCCAGTGAGGACGCCGGAGTTGTCTCGTTTCGCGACTACGCGCGCGGCCGGCTGATCGAGTCGCGCCTGACGCCGAACGCGATCTCGCTCAGCGGCCTGATCCTCAACCTGGCGGCCGCGGTCCTGATCACCCAGCGGCTCTTCTTCCTCGCCGGCGTCTCATTCATCGTCGGCTCGATCATGGACACGCTCGACGGGAGGTACTCGCGCATGTCGGGCAAGGGGACGCTGTTCGGCGCGTTCCTCGACTCGACCCTGGACCGGATCGAGGAAGGGATCGTGCTGACGGCCGTCGCCTGGTACTTCGCGGACTCGGGCGACGCGACCGCCGCCTCGGCCTGCGTGCTCACGGTGCTCGGCTCGTTGATGGTCTCCTACACTCGCGCGCGAGCAGAGGCCCTCGGCGTGGAGTGCACAGTGGGAATAGCCACCCGGCCCGTCCGGGTGGTCGTCCTCTCGATCGGGCTGGTGTTCGCAAAGGGGGCAGGAGTGCTCGACGTGCAGTTGCTCGCTCCGGCCATCTACGCTATGGCGGCGCTCACGGCGCTCACCGTCGGGCAGCGTGTGTGGCACGTGCGGCGCCAGCTGAGCGCCCTGGAAGAGGTGTAACCCTAGAGCGGCTGGTGCGGTAGTAGGAACCCCCACCCCGCCCGCGAGGAGGACTTCGCACGCGATGAGCACCGAACACGAAGCAGCACAAGATGGCGCCACGGCCAACGGCCACCGGATCGACGACGGCAAGGTCCGGGTCGCGATCGTCGGCGTCGGCAACTGCGCCAACGCCTTCGTCCAAGGCGTCACCTACTACAGGGACGCCGACCCCACCGAGATGGTCCCCGGCCTCATGCACGTAGACCTCGGCGGCTATCACGTACGCGACATCGAGTTCGTCGCCGCGTTCGACATCGGCTCGGAGAAGGTCGGCAAGGACCTCTCGGAGGCGATCTGGTCGGGTCCCAACGACACGATCAAGTTCGCCGAGGTGGCGCCGCTCGGAGTGCCCGTGCATCGGGGCATGACTCATGACGGGCTCGGCAAGTACCTGAAGCAGAAGATCACCAAGGCGCCCGGCCCAACCGATGACGTGGTCGGCATTCTCCAAGACACCAAGGCCGATGTGCTGGTCTGCTACCTCCCGGTCGGCTCCGAGCAGGCGACCAAGTGGTACGTCGAGCAGGCGCTGAAGGCGGGAGTCGGGTTCGTCAACTGCCTGCCCGTGTTCATTGCTCGCGAGGACTACTGGACCGGGCGCTTCCGCGAGGCGGGCCTGCCGATCATCGGGGACGACATCAAGTCGCAGGTCGGCGCGACCATCGTTCATCGCCAGCTGGCTCGTCTGTTCCACGACCGCGGCGTGCGCCTGGAGCGCACCTCGCAGCTCAACGTGGGCGGCAACATGGACTTCTACAACATGCTCGAGCGCGAGCGGCTGGCCTCCAAGAAGGAGTCGAAGACCAACGCCGTGACCTCGATCATGGGTCACGACCTGCCGCCTGACGACGTCTACATCGGCCCCTCCGACTACGTTGCTTGGCTGACCGACCGCAAGTGGGCGCACATCAGGCTCGAGGGCCGCTCGTTCGGCGACGTGCCGCTCAACCTCGAGTTGAAGCTCGAGGTGTGGGACTCGCCGAACTCGGCCGGGATCGTGATCGACGCGACGCGGATCGTGAAACTGGCGCTCAATAACGGCATCGGTGGCGAGCTCGACGGGCCGTCGAGCTACCTGATGAAGTCGCCACACACGCAGCGGCCCGACGACGAGGCCCGCGAGCTGACGGAGGAGTTCATCGGCGGGCACGCGCGAAAGGTTGCGGGTCAGCGCGCCACGGAGCTCAAGGCGGAGGCCTAGCCGCTTCTATCCTGCCCCCGTGGCCGCCGAGCGCCTGTCGATTGCCCATGTGACCCCCCACCCGTGGGGAGCACCGCACGAGATCAACGAGTTCGTGGCCCGGGTCTCGGCCGGCCTCGCTGAACGGGGGCATAGGGTCGTGGTGGCGGCCCCCGCCGCTTCGCGGTCCGCCGTGCGCGAGTCGCGCCGTGTGATCCGAGCTGCTCGCGAGCGGCCCGCGGCGTTGTTCGATGGCTCCTGGAAGGGGGAGAGGGCCGGCGGCGATGGTGGGCCGCCGGTGCTGGCGGTGGGCTCGAGCCTGGCCATGCCGCGCGGCCCGGCCCCGCGCGCGGCGCCCGTGCCGATCGACCTCAGCCGTCCGCTCGAGGAGCTGCTCGGCGGGGTCGAGCTCGACGTCGTGCACGTGCACGATCCGTTCGCGCCCAGCGCCGCCTCGGTGGCGCTTCGCCACTCGCGCTCGCTCAACGTCGGCAGTTTTCACGAGCCGACCGAGCGCATCCTCTCCACCCAGGTGGCGCGCCCCCTGGTGGAGATCTTTTTCGGCCGCCTGGACGCGCGCACCGCCAGCTGCCGCACCACTTCGGACCTGATGGAGCGCTTCTTTCCCGGCACCTATGAACTGATCACGCCGGGTGCCGACCGTGGAGTGGCGGGCCGGTGGCCGGGGCACGGGGACGTCCACGCGATCGCGGACGCGGATCGCGAGCGGCCCGTCCGGATCGCGTTCTGCCTTCAAGAGGAGCGTGGCGCGCTGCGACTCTTCCTTCGGGCGCTCCGGCGCCTGCCGCTCGGATTGGCCTGGGAGGCGGCCGTCTGGCTCTCGGGCGGTGAGGAGATCCGGATCGCGCGCCGGCTGCGCGAGAGGATCCACCTCGTCGGCCCGCGCGAGATGTCGCCAGAGGAATTGATCGCCGGAGCCGATGTCGCCTGCGTCGCCTCCGGCGGTCCCCGGCCGGCCCCCGGCCTTGTCCGCAAGGCGCTTGCCACCGGGACGGTCCCGGTCGCCTCCCGCGTCTCCATCTATGAGGAGCTGACCGGGGATGGCGAGCGCGGCCTGCTCTTCCCGCCCGGGGACGCCATCACCCTGGCGGGCCAGCTTGAAAGGCTGATCGCAGAGCCTCGGCTCCGTGGGGAGCTGGTTCGCGCAGGGCGCGGCGCGACCACCGACTGGGCAGCGGTCGCCGGCCAGCTCGAGGACGTCTACCTGCAGCTTTGCGCGCGCCGCCACGATTCCCGTGGCAATCCGGCCCTACGCGGGCGACTCTCGCGGCGGCGCTCGATTCACGTCGACCTCCACATGCACACCGACCACTCGCCGGATTGCGCCACGCCGGTCGAGGTCCTGTTGGCCACAGCCCGTGATCGCGGGCTGGGTGCGATCGCGATCACCGACCACAACGAGATCTCGGGCGCGCTCGCGGCGCGTGAGGCCGCCGAGCAGATGGGTGGGATCAAGGTGATCGTCGCCGAGGAGGTGAAGACTGCGGAACAGGGCGAGGTGATCGGGCTGTTCATAGAGGAGAAGATCCCCAGGGGGATGACGATGGCCGAGACGATTGCCGAGATCCGGCGTCAGGGCGGCCTCGTCTACGTGCCCCACCCGTTCGACCGCCTCCACTCGGTGCCCGACTACGAGCACCTCCTTCAACTGGTTGAGGAGATCGACATCCTCGAGGTGTTCAACCCGAGGGTGGCGCTGACGGCCTTCAACGAGGAGGCCGAGCGCTTCGCCGCCAAGTACCGGATCGTTCCCGGTGCCGGCTCGGACAGCCACGTCGCGCAGGCGCTCGGAAGCGTGATGATCCGGGCGCATGACTTCGAGGGACCCGAGGAGTTCCTCGAGGCGATGCGCGATGCGGACATCGTCCGAAAGCACAAGAACCTGATCTATGTCCAGGCGCTGAAGTTGCTCCAGACCTCCAGGCCAACCGGGGCCCGCCGTGCCGCGGCGTCGGGCGGCGCCCGCCCGGTCAAGGGTGGCCGTCCGCGCCCGCGCCGCTCCGCGGCCTCGCGGCGGGGGCGGACCCGGCGCGCCCGAGGCAAGCCGTGATGCACGCTGAAGGAGCGGCGCCCGGGCCGTCAAAGAAAGCCCAAGCCCGAGGCCCAGCCAGTGGGGCCGAACGAGGAGCCGGCTTGCCGACGACAGACGACGAGATCCAGGAGAAGTACCTAGAGCGAGCGATTCGCGAGCTCAACGACCTGACCCATCGCCTTCAGGATTGCTCCCACTGCCCGCGCGGCAACCTGATGCCGGTGCTCGGCTCCGGCCATCCGCAGGCTGACATCTTCCTGCTCAAGTTCGCTCCCACCGCGTCGGAGATCGAGGAGGGGGTGGCGTTCTACGGCCGCGCCGGCAACGCGCTGCGCAAGAGCTTCAAGCGCCTCAACATCGACCCCCTGGTCGTCTACGGGACGCTGTGCGTCAAGTGCCCCGTCGCGGACCCGTCAATGGCCGGCGGGGAGTGCATCGAGCGCATCGTCGAGGAGCTGGCGATCGTGCAGCCGCGACTGATCGTGGCGATGGGGGAGCGCGCCGTGGAGGCCCTCAACGACGTGGAGGTGCCCCTGTCGAACACGCTCGAGCCGCGTAACGGGGAGATCCAGCCCTTCACGCCGACGATCGACGCCCTATGCGTCCCCGAGATCGACGAGTCGCTCGACTCGGAGGAGTCCAAGCGCGAGTTCTGGGCCGCGTTCCGCACTCTTGGCGACTGGTACGCGGACCTGCCGCCGTATTAGTCCGGCGCCGCCGCTTCGGCGAGCACTGCCATCGCCTCCAGCGTGGCGCTCGCCAGGCCCCGCACGACGACGACGTCGAGCGCCGCGTAACGGGTTAGCTCTGCTTGAACGCCGTCCCGGTCGGCGGCGGCGACACCGACGCTGCCCTGGGGCTCGCCAAGGCGAGCGAAGTGGTTCCGATAGCCGTCGTGCAGGTCGCGGTAAAACGACTCCTCCTTCGCGAGCCGCTCCGCGGCGTCTGCGCCGACGGCCGTTCGCACGTAGCCAAACGCCGGCGGTGGCTCCCGACCGGCCTCGCGAGCGCCGGCGTGAACATGGTCTTGCGCGCCCGCCGCGAACTCGGGGGTCATCCAGTTGAAGAAGGCGCCATCGAAGTCGCTTCCGGCGAGCGCGCACATCTTCGGCCCCATCGCCGCGAGCACCAACCTGACGCCGGGGATTGCCTCACGCAGCGTCCCGAGCGCGTTGCGCATCGTCGTCAGAGGTCGCTTGGAGAAGCCGGCGCCGAGCCCGATCCAGAGGCGCCGGCGGTCCAGACCGAGGCGCTCGATCCGCTCGTTGATCTCGGCCGGCTGGTGGCGATCCAGCGCCATCACCGCCACCCCCAGATCGAGCTGCTCGGAGCCCTTGGCGAAGGCCGCCAGGGTGTCGAGCCCGCCGGCCCCCGGGTGGTCGTTGGACCAGACGGACGAGTAGCCGAGCGTCTCGCAACGCTCGGCGAGTGGCGTCGCGACCTCCGGGTCGAGCCCGGCGGCGACCCCGAAACCGCGAGCCTGGCTCACTTCTCCAGCAACGCCACGCACTCGACGTGCGGGGTCTGCGGAAACATGTCGACCGGCCTCACGCGCCGGAGCGTATAGCCGGCGTCGGTGAGCTGCGCGGCGTTCGGGGCCAACGTGGTCGGGTTGCAGGAGACGTAGACGATTCGCGGCGCTCCACACTCGACCACTCGCCGAACCACCTTCTTCGAGAGCCCGGCCCGCGGCGGGTCGACGACGACGACGTCGGGGCGGCCGGTCCGCTCGAGCAGGGGCCGAGCTCCGAGGCGGACGTCCGCGGTGATGAAGTGGGCGTTGGCGATCTCGTTTCGCCGTGCGTTCTCCTCCGCGTCGCCGACCGCCTCCTGAACGGCCTCGATCCCCCACACCTCGCCTGCCTGCGAGGCCAGCGCGAGGCCGATCGTGCCGACTCCGCAATAGAGGTCGAATACCCGCTCGCGTCCGGAGAGCCCCGCGTAGTCGGCGGCGATCGCGTACAGGCGCTCCGCCGTCTCGGTGTTGGTCTGGAAGAAGGCCGAGGACGAGACTCGCAACCGGAGCCCCGCCACCTCCTCCTCGAGGAACTCCTCGCCGAGCACACCGGTGGGGCCGGCGGTGCCGCCGCCGGAGCCCTCGACCACGGTGTGCAAATCGACGGGCGGTTTGGCGAAGCTCGCCTGCGCGGTGACCAGCCGGGTCTGAAGCTGCCCGGTGCGACGGCCCTCGCGGACGACGAGATTGCGCAGCACCCCCCGCTGCTCGCGCCGGTCGTAGGCGGGAATCGCCTCGCGCCGCGCCCAGTCCCGGACCCGGTTGCGCGCCGCGTTGTTGCGCTCCGAGGCCAGCAGGCAGTCCTCGACGTCGATCACATCGGCCCAGCTGCCGCGGCGGTGGAAGCCGAGCGTCAGCCGGCCGTCGCGCTCGCCGAAGGAGTACTCGAGCTTGTTGCGGTAGCGCCACTCGACGGCAGCGGGCTCTGGCGGCTCGAGCTCGAACCCCTCGAGCCGTCCGAGGCGGCGCAGGGCGGCGTCCACCTGCTTGGTCTTCTCGTCGAGCTGGCGCTCGTACGGCAACCCCTGCCAGGGTGCGCCGGGGCAGGGCTCGCCGTCGTGAAGACAGCGGTCGGCGATGCGGTCCGGGCTGGGATCCACAAGCTCGATGGCCTGCGCCTCGCCGAAGCTGCGTTTGGCGCTGGTCAGCCGGGCGCGGACCCGGTCGCCCGGCAACCCCCCCGAGACGAAGACGACGTAGCCGTTCGCGCGGGCCACGCCGCGACCGCCCTGGGCGATCGAGTCGACCTGGAGCACCAGCTCCTCACCCTGCCGGGGTCGCGAAGCCCCTTCTGTCGCCGGTTGCGCCATCACGCCTATCGTTGCAGCCCCTTGAGCTTCGACCTCGACGAGTACCGGCTGCGGGCGGAGCGATTCAGCGAGGAGCTGAGCCGCGAGTACTACCTGCACCTCGCCGGTCACAAGCCCGAGCTCGAGATCGAGTCCATCTACCAGGGCTACGCCGACCTGTTCGCACGGGAGGTGGTGGAGCGGTTGAGGGCGCTCTGCGGTACAGCCACCGGTGACGAGGAACGACGACGCCTTCGCTACCTGCTCCAGTTTGCGTTCGACGGGCTGCTCGGCCTCGAGACCCGTGCAGAGTCGGCGGAGCTGGCCGGCCTGGAGGCCTCCCTCGAGGTCGACGCCGGCGACGAGCCGGTTCCGTATCGCGCGGTGCCGATCGAGCAGGCCAACGAGCCGGAGGCGGAGCGCAGGGCGGCGCTCGAAGAGGCGCGCAACGCCCTCCTCGATCAGCGGCTGAACCCGCTCTACCGGGCGGCGCTGGAGCGCGCCCACGAGCTCTGCCGGGCGCTGGGTTGGCCCACGTACGCCGCCGCCTACGCCGAGCTCCGAGAGATCGACCTGGCGGCACTGGCTCGCCAGAGCGCGGCCTTCCTCGAGGCCACCGACGCTGCCTACGCGGCGATCGCCGATCCGCAGTTGGGTCGCGTGGGACTGCCCCCGCTGGGAGAGCTTCGCCGCTCCGACCTGCCGCGCTTCTTCCGCGCCGCGGACCTCGACTCCGCGTTCCCGGCCGGCCGGCTGGTCGACTCATTTGCCGACACCCTGGACGGGCTCGGCATCGACTTGCGCGGCCAGGCCAATGTCCACCTCGACGCCGAACCCCGCCGGACGAAGTCGCCTCGTGCCTTCTGCTCGACCCCACGCGTGCCGGACGAGGTCTATCTGGTGATCGCGCCGACGGGTGGGAGGGACGACTATGGAGCGCTGTTCCACGAGGGCGGCCACGTCGAGCACTACGCGAACACCGACCCAGGCTTGGCGTTCGAGTTCCGGCACCTGGGAGACAACTCGGTGACCGAGTCGTTCGCCTTCCTGATCGAGCACCTGGTCGAAGACCGCAACTGGCTGTGCGACAAGCTCGGGGTGGAGGACTCTGGGCCGGCCACCGCACACGCCCGCGCCTTCAAGCTGGTGATGCTGCGCCGCTACGCGGCCAAGCTCGCCTACGAGCTCGAGCTGCATGGGCCCTCGGCCACCCTTTCGGAGATGCCGGGCCGCTACGCGGAGCTGCTGACCGAGGCGATTCGCGTCCCCTGGCCGCGGGCAAGCTGGCTGGCGGACGTCGACGGCGGCTTCTACGCTGCCTGCTACCTGCGCGCCTGGGCGCTCGAGACCCATTGGCGGGCTGCGCTCGAGGAGCGATTCGGTTCGCGCTGGTTTGCCTCGCCCGAAGCGGGTGAGTGGCTGCGCTCGCTATGGCGCCATGGCCAACGCCTCGATGCCCCCGAGCTGCTCGCCGAGACGCTCGGTGGTGAGCTCGACCTCGCCGTGATGGCGGCCGAGCTCACCAAACCGACCACCTGAGCCGGTCACGCCCTCCTGCCCAGACCCCGGATACCGGGGTCAATCGAGGACGGCGCCTTGCCCGCTGGCTACTTGAGCCGGCGCTCGATCTCGGTCAGCACGCCCTTGCGCGCCTTGCCACGCTTCTCGCGGTCGCGCAGCTGGCGCAGCTCGGCCGGGCTGAGATCCCCGAGCCGTGACTTGATCTGGCTCACCGTGAGCCGGTCATAGGCCGTGATCGGCCCGCCGGCGGAGACCCCCGCTCGCCGGCGCAGGCGATCGGCCTGGGCCAGCGGCGTATCGGCTGCGTCCCGCGCCACTCGCGCGGCGCGACCGGCGGCCTGGGTGGCGCGGCGGCGCGTTGGACCCGTTCGCGACCTGAGCTCACGTCGCGCCTGGTCGAGCAGGCGCTCGAGCTCTTTCACCAGGTCGTCTGTGTAGTGACGTCCCCTGGTGACCAGGTTGCTGACCAGCTCGTTGGCGTCGTTGCGAGTCATGCGACCGCGGCGGACAGCGTCGTCAACGACCTCCTGAAGCCGATCACGCGACAGGGTGACGCTTTTCTCGAGCGCATCGCGGAAAGCCTCCACGCCCTTGTCGCTGCGAGCTGTCGCGGTAGTGCGCCGGGCCGAGCTCGTCCGCCCGCTGCCGGCGCCGCGCTTGGCGCCCGACCTCGAGCCGCTCGACCTGCCTGACCTGGAACCGCCCGATCTCGTCGCCATCGAACTCCTCCTTCGCGTTGCCGCGATCGATTGGGGGAACTGACTATCTCATTTCCCGCGGCCCGTGGGTCAAACATTCTCAGTGCCGCGCATCGGCACTTGCACGAGGCGCTCTCAGACGGCGAACCGGGCTTCGACCGGGGCGTGGTCCGAGAGGCGCAGCCGGAGTCCCTCGCAGGGCAGCTCCCGCGCCTCGGGTGGCCAGGCGGCCGGCGGGCGGACGACCTCAAGCCCGCGGCCAAGGATGTGGTCGATGGAGTCGGGGCCGGTCGGCGTGCCGAGGGCGAAGCGCCGGGCGAGCTCCTCGAACAGGGGGGCGTGGCTGGAGCGCAGATTGAAGTCGCCGCCCAGGATCAGGGGCGAGTTGCCGGCCCAGGCGACGGCAATCTCGGCAGCGTGGCGGACCTCCGCCGCCGCCAGACGGGGGCTGGTGCTCGCGTGCAGGTTCGCTACGCAGAGACCCGAATCGAGCCTGACGAAGGCCATCGTCCGTCGTTCGGGACGGCGGCGAAGGACGAGGTGTCGCCGTTCGAGCAGGCCGTCTTCACCCACTCCCCTGAGCAGGGTGAGGTTTGAGCCGCCCTCCCACGAGCCGAGGAGATCGGGGTTCCAGCCGGCGACGATGCTGCGAATGGGGCCAAGCCAGTTGCGCGAGGTGAGCGAGCGGTGCGCGCTTGCCTTGCAGGCGGCGGCCAGCGGGGTGGACCAGCGGGGCGGGCATTCCTGCAGCAGGGCGACGTCCCAGCGTGCGGCGCTGAGAGCCTGGGCGAACTCGCGAAACAGCTCTCGGTTGACCTGGACGTGGGTTGCGTTGCGCTCGGTGGCCCGGGCCAGGCGCGAGCGCCACGTGTAGAGCGCCGGGTCCGGCGGAAAGTCGCGGCCGTGGAACAGGTTCCAGGTGATGGCGCCGATTTCCACGGCCGAAGTATGTGCGCTCAGCCGCGTACCATGCTCGGCTTCCATGGCGCGCGACTTCCTGACCGGCGAGGAGCTGTCCCCCGACGACCTGAGCGCGCTGCTCGAGCGGGCGCTGGAGCTGAAGGACGGGCGGTCGAGCGGGCTGGGAGCCGACCGGCTTGCGGGCAAGAGCGTCGCCCTGGTGTTCGAGAGGCCCTCGACGCGCACGCGGGTCTCCTTCGAGGTCGGGGTGGCCGAGCTGGGTGGCACGCCTTTGATCCTCAGGGGCGACGAGCTGCAGCTCTCCCGAGGCGAGTCAATGGGGGACACGGCGGCGGTCCTGTCCCGGTACGTGCAGGCGATCGTCGTGCGGGCGGGGTCGCACCAGGTGGTGACGGAGGTTGCCGACCGCGCAGAGGTGCCGGTGATCAACGGGCTGACGCCCGACCACCATCCCTGCCAGGCGCTGGCCGATCTGCTGACGCTCCGCGAGCGCTTCGGGGATCTGGACGGCCTGCGGGTGGCCTATGTCGGTGACGGCAACAACGTCGCACGCTCGCTGGCCGTACTTGGCAGGACGGCGGGCGTCGAGGTCAGGGTCGCCTCCCCCGACGGCTATCGGATCGAGCCCGGCCTGGCGGCGCTCGACACGGGCGACCCGCGCGAGGCCGCCGCCGGCGCGGACGCTATCTACACCGACGTCTGGGTGAGCATGGGCGACGAGAACGAGGCGCAGCGTCGCGTCGATCTGGCTCCGTTTCAGGTGAACGCGGAGCTGCTTGCAAAAGGCTCGGAGCGGGCGATCGTCCTCCACTGCCTCCCCGCCCACCCCGGTGAGGAGATCACCGAGGACATCCTCTACGGCGAGCGCTCGGCCGTCTGGGACCAGGCCGAGAATCGCCTCCACGCCCAGAAGGCGCTGCTCGAGCTCCTGCTGCGCTGAACGCACCGCCTCGGTTTCGACATCAGGGAGGGTTGCGGGACCCCGATTCTCGACACCGGTGCCAATGCGCTTCCCGCCTCCATCGCGCATCCTTTTGCGATGGACCGGCTGTCCGCCCTCGATTCGTCGTTCCTGCGGATCGAGACGGCCACCGCGCACATGCACGTGGGCTGGCTCTCAACCCTCCGCCTGACCCCTGGTGAGGAGCGACTCGACGCCGATGCGCTCGCCGACCGTGTCGCCGCTCGGCTGCATCTGGCTCCTCGATTTCGCCAGCGGGTGCGTTCGGCGCCGCTCGGGGAGCCTGTGTGGGCCGACGATCCCGGGTTTCGGCTCGAGCGGCACATCGTGGAGCACGAAGGGGTCAAGGTCGCAAGCGACCGGGGGCTGTGCCGTCTCGCCGGCGAGTTCCTGACCCAGCCGCTCGACCGATCCCGGCCGCTGTGGAGCATCCTGGTGGTCCCTCGAGTGGGCGCGGGGCGGGCCGCGGTGCTGGGCAAGGTCCACCACGCGATGGTCGACGGCCTGGCTGCGGTCGAGCTGGGGATGCTGCTCTTCGACCTGGCGCCCGACGCCTCACTGCCGGAGCCGGCCGATTGGAGGCCCCAGGCGGCGGATCCGCCGCTGCGGCTGGCGGTGGACTCGGTCGCCGACGGCGCTCTCGAGCAGTTCAGGATGGCGCGCCGCATGGCGACGATGGGGCTCGCCCCGGAGAGGAGCCTGCGGCTCGGCCAGACGATGAGGCGGGCTGCCCTCTCGCTTGCCGAGGACGTGGTCCGCCCGGCGCCGCCCTCGTTCTTGAATCCGCCGATCGGTCCCAAGCGAGCGCTGGTGGTCCGGCACTTCCCGCTGGCGCGATTTCTGCGGCTCAAGCGAGCAAGAGGGGTGACCCTGAACGACATCCTGCTCGCGGTGGTCGCCGGAGCTCTGCGCAGATTGACGGCACTCGTCGAGACGCAGCCCGCCCCGCTGCGAACGATGATCCCGGTGAGCGTCCGGGGGTCGGAGGAGACCTCCGCCGGCGGCAATCAGATCACGTTCGCGTTCGTGGATCTGCCGCTCGACGAGCCCAACGCGGTCGCCCGCCTCGACCGGATCCACTCCCAGACCACGGAGCTGAAGCGCTCCGGGCGAATCGCGGGCAGCGACGCCCTCCTGCGCACCGTCGGCCAGCTGCCCGGCTTTCTCAAGGAGCGCGCGGCGCGACTCGCAGCCAGCCCGCGGATGTACAACCTCACTGTCTCGAACGTCCCCGGTCCTCGAATGCCGCTGTTCGCCGCCGGGGCGGAGGTGGAGGCGATCTATCCCGTGATCCCGATCAGCGATGGCCACGCCCTGGCCATCGGGGCGGTGACCTATCGCGATTCGATCCACCTGGCCGCTTACGTCGATCCCCAGGCGCTCCCCGAGGCGAACGAGCTGCGCAGTCTGCTGCCGGCGGCCGCCACCGAGCTGGAGCATTCGCTCGGCCTGGCACGGCGGCGGCCCGGGGGGCGAACCCGTCGCGCCCGAGCGGTGGCTCGCGACGGTCAGCCGCGGGGCTGAGTGCTATCCGGTGGCGGCGGAGCGTTTCTTGGGGGGCGTCGCCTCGGCGGCCCGTCCAGCCAGCGCGGCTCGTCGAACCCCGCGTACTCCTGAATCGCTCCGTAGATGTGTTGGACGAGACGGGTGCTCTTCAGGAGCCTTATCGAGCAGACGCCGTACGGAAGCCTGTTGCGCTTTTTGCCACTGCTCGAGGTTGGGGTGTGGTTCAGTGTGTGTCCGCGCAGAGCGGTGCGGGGAAGGTCCAAGGCATTCAGCCAATAGTCCTCAATCTCGTGGAGCGTGAGCCCATTGCCCGTGTAGACGTTGAGCCGCAGCGTGATGTCTTCACGTCGAACGCCGAGGGACGTCCGCACGAAGTCGCAGAAGAACTTGACCATGTTGAGGTCGGAATTGGCGAAGTGCGCTTGGTTGCGGCCCTTGCTGCCCTCGGCCCAATACAGCATGCACCCCGCCATGTGCAGAGGATCTCTCTCGCGAGCACGAGCGCGACCTTCATGCTGGTACTCGAGCCGCTTCTTTTGACACCGGCGCCGCCAGGCAGCGGCCCGGCGCGCGACGCACTCGGGGCTATGCGGCCCGCGCGGGCCTCGAAGGCCCGATTGCCGCTGCTCGTCGGTTAGCTGGACGTCGCGCGTCCAGTGGAACACGCTCGACGGGGAGACTCCCAGGGCCGCAGCGATGCGTTTGATGGGTATGCCCATCGCTCGGAGCTCACGAGCCCGAGCCCGTTCCCGGGGCTTCCGTGGGGTTCCCGTCCCTACGAACATACGTTCGTATCCTAGGTGTCCGCGCGGACGGATCGAGGGTTCGATCGATGGAGTCGGACCCTAGACTGGCAGACACCAGTGGCCCCGTCGTCTAGTGGTTAAGACCGGCGCCTTTCACGCGTCAAACGCGGGTTCGATTCCCGCCGGGGCCATCCCCCCCCCGATCCTTCGCCGGCAAAGCGTCAAACGCCGGTTCCAATCCTCACCGCGCCGCGGGCGACCGCAAGCGGCCGGTGCCGGATCGCGTGATCGATCGGCAGGACGATCGACTGGCCGTAGGTGCCGACGCCGAACCGGTCGGCGCACTCTCGGTGTTGGACGGTGATGGCCGTTGCCACGCCGAGCTCGGGCCTGACGTTGCTGCCGCAGTTGGAACACTGGTGGACGAGGTGCATTGCCGCTCCTTCCTCTCCCCGCGCCGGTGGAGCCGGCGCGACTCGATCTTTTGAGGCATGTCTACGGCAGCGCGATGAGGCGTCCATGAGAAATCGGTGACAAGAAGATGAAAGGCATTATTGGGCGCAGGAAGGCCAACCGAGCGCGGCGCCGGGCGCCGTCCCTGCTTAGCTTCGGTCGACGCGCCCCGTCGAAGTTCCCGCATCCACCGCATGCAGCCCGAGATCCAACTAGGCCCGCTCACCCTCCAGACCTTCGGGATCATGTTCGCGCTCGCCTTCTTGGCGGCGGGCGCGCTGGTCGCGCGGCGCCTCCAGGAGTGGGGCAAGCCGCCGGATTGGGCCTACGAGCTGATCCTCGCTGGGCTGGTCGGCGGCATCGTTGGCGCGCGGCTCGACTTCATCGTCGAGAACTACGACTCGGTCAAGGACGACCTGCTCGGCAATGTCTTCTCCGGCGCGGGGCTGGTCTGGTACGGCGGCGCGATCGGCGGCGCGATCGGCGTCGGCCTCTGGGCCTGGCGGCGTGGCATGCTCAACGCGGCGCTCCTCGACCTCTGCGCCGCCCCGCTGGCGCTGGGCTACGCGATCGGGCGGATCGGCTGCCAGATCTCGGGCGACGGCGACTACGGCAAGGCCTGGGATGGCCCCTGGGCGATGGCCTACCCCGACGGCACCGAGCCGATCACCGAGACCGTCCACCCGACGCCGATCTACGAGACCCTCTCCATGGGCCTGGTCGCGTACCTGCTCTGGCGCTGGCGCGACCGATTCCAGACCGGGGTCCTCTTCTCCATCTATCTCGTGCTGGCCGGTACGGAGCGGTTGCTGGTCGAGTTCGTCCGCCGCAACGACCAGGTGCTCCTCGGGCTCACCCAGGCCCAGCTCCTCAGCCTGGCCATGATCGCGGTCGGCGCCGCTTGGCTGCTCGCGAAATCGCGGCAAGGCTCCCTGCTTCGCGGACCAGTACCCGCCACGGAGCCGGCCAGGGGCTGATTTGGGCCACGTGCGTGGAACGCCTGGCCCGCGACGCGCCGCCAGTAGTCAGCCTCATGCGCGGCGAGCGGTGAGGATCGCCTCGCCCGCCGTCACGATCCCGAACAGCGCCGCCGCGAGCAGGACGATGGCGCCGCCGGGGGCGAGGTTCAGGTAATAGGAGAGGACGAGGCCGGCCAGCACCGAGACCAAGCCGATGCCCATTGACATGACGAGCGCCGACTGGAGACTGTGCGCCAAACGCGTCGCGGTCATCACCGGCAACACCATCAAGGCACCGATCAGCAGGATGCCCACGATCCGCATCGAGAGCGCGATCGTCAGCCCGACGAGCGCGGCGAGCGCGACGTTGAGCATCTGAACCGGGATCCCGCTGACCCGTGCCCCCTCCTCGTCGATCGCGATCGCGACGAGCCCGCCGTAAAGAGCGAGGATCGTGACCAGCGCGGCGAGCCCCAACGCCGCGACGAGCGCGAGGTCACCCCTAGTAACCGTGAGGATCGAGCCGAAGAGGAACGTGAACAAGTTGGCGTTGAGCTCCTCGGCGGCGGAGACGAAGACGACTCCGAGCGCAATCCCGCCGTAGAAGAAGAGTGCGAGCGCCTGGTCCCCGGCCGCCCGGTGAGTGCCCCGCAGCCATTCGATCCCGATCGCGCCGGCGACCGAGGCGACTAGCGCGGTGGCGACCGGAGAGATCCCGAACAGGTAGCCCGCAGCCACGCCCGCGAAGGCGAGGTGGCCGACCCCGTCGCCGATCAAGCTCATGCGCCTCTGCACCAGGAAGAAGCCCACCGCGGGGGCCAGGATTCCGACCACCGCCCCGGTCGCCAGGGCGAGCCGCATGAACTCGAGGTCAAGTAGCGACATGGTCGAGATCGCCGTGGGGATGCGAGGGGTCGTGCCACTCCTGCGGGAGCGCGCGCGGCGGACCGTCGAAGACGATGTTGCCCCGAACGACGACGAGGCGTCCGACGTACGGCTCGATCGCCCCGAACTCGTGCGAAACGTAGAGGATCGTCACCCCGAGCTCGCGGCGAAGCCGGTCCAGGAGCACGGCCAGGGACTCCTGCGCCGGGGCGTCCACACCGGCGGTCGGCTCATCCAGGATCAGGACCTCCGGATCGCCCGCGAGCAGCTTGGCGATGAATGCGCGCTGCCGCTGCCCGCCCGACAGCGTCTGGAGGGTCGAGCCTGCGGTGGCGCTCAGGCCCACCCGCTCGATCGCCTCCTCGATCACCCGCCGGTCTTTCGCGCCGCGGGGCCACAGCGGGCCGCGGAGCGGGCTGCGACCGGCGGTGACCAGCTCGCGGACGGTGATCGGAGCGTCAAGCCCGAGCGTGGCGCGCTGCGGCAGATACCCCACCCGCGAGCGTCGGTGGGACTGCTCGGGCGGAGAGCCGAACAGCTCGACCCGCCCGGCCGCGGGCCGGTCGAGTCCCACGATCAGTCGCATCAGCGTGGTCTTGCCGCCCCCGTTCGGTCCGGCCACGCCGACGAACTCGCCCCGCTCGACGACGAGGTCGATGCCGTCCAGGACCGCGGGTCCCCGGCCATAGGCGAACCGCACTCCGCTGAGGCTGACTACCGGCACCCGAGCCCGTCCTCGAGAGCGGCGAGGTTCCGCCGCATCACGGTGAAGTAGTCCTCGCCGGAGCTCTCCTCCTCCGGCGTCAGTCCCTCAAGCGGATCGAGCACCGCCGTGCTGCCCCCGGTCTCCCCGGCAACGGTTTGAGCGAGCCTGGGCGAGACGAGGGGCTCGGTGAAGACCGTCGTGGCGCCCGTCTCGCGGATGACCTCGACCACCCCCTGCAGGTCGCCCGGGGCCGGCTCCACCTCGGGCGAGATGCCGCTGATCGCTACCTGGCGCAGCCCGTAGCGGTCCGCAAGGTAGCCGAAGGCCTCGTGGCTGGTCACGACGTCGCGTCGCTCGCAGGCGGACAGGCCGGCGCGATACTCGCGGTCGAGCGCCTCGAGGCGACGCACGAAGGAGCGCGCCGCGGCCTCTTTGCCCATCGCTTTGCCGATCGCCGCGCCGATCGCCGCGAAACGTCGCGGGTCCAGCCACACGTGCGGATCTTGAGCATTGAGGTCGAGCCCGGGGGTGTCCAGCAACTCGATCACCTCGCCGCCCGCGTTCCCGGCCGCGCTCTCCAGAGACGGTTGGAAATCGTGCCCGAGCAGGAGCACCAGGTCGGCGGACTGAACGTCCTCCACGTCCCGGGGTGTGGGCTCGAGGTCATGAGGTTCCGCGCCGGGAGGGGTCAGGTTCTCCACCTCCACGGATTCGCCACCGATCTCGCTGGCGGCGAATGCCAGCGGGTAGAAGCTGGCGGCCACCGTCTCCCGGCCTCGGCTTGAAGAGCCGCCGTCCCCGGCCGCAAGGACGATCACGACGCCGGCGACCAGGAGGCACAGGGCAGAAACGATAATGATTCTCATTCTCACGCCCGCGCTAATATACACGCCCAATGGCAACGAGACGCCGGGATGCGGCCGAGGGGTTCGAGGAGCGGCTGCGCACCGCGGGCATCCGCCCGACCCGGGGGCGGGTTGCAATCTTGGAGGAGCTCTCCCGCGAGGCGGACGATGCGACGGCGCAGGTCATCCACCGGCGGCTCGCGGCGCGGCGCAAGCGGGTGGGCCTGGCGACCGTCTATCGAGCACTCCACGACCTGTCCGCTGCGGACGTGATCGACGCCCTGCCCCACGGCGGGGCCGAGACGTGCTATCGCCTCTGCGGCACGGGCCATCACCACCACCTCGTCTGCTCCAAGTGCCACCGGGTCGTCGAATTAACCGATTGCCGGCTCGGGGGCTGGCTGGGGCGCGCCAGCGCCGCCGAGGGCTTCCAGGTCACGGATCACACGCTCGAGGCGGTGGGCCTCTGCGCAAGCTGCCGCAGCTGACCCGGCCGGAGCGGGCGCCGCTACGCTGAGCGAAGCAGCCCGCCGTCGAGCGGGATCACCGTCCCGGTGAGGTAGGCGGCCCGCTCGGAGCACAGGAAGGCGACCAGATCGCCGTACTCCTCGGGTCTCCCCAGGCGTCCTGCCGGGACACCCTCGTGAGCGCGGCGCTCCATCTCCTCCCACGACTCCCAGTTGGAGGCCAAGCGGTCGGTCGCGAAACGGCCCGTGGCCACCGTGTTGATGGTGATCCCGTCAGCGGCGACCTCGCCGGCCAGCGTCTTGAACAAGCCGACCGTCGCCATCCGGTGCGAGTTGGAGAGCGCCAATCCTGGGATCGGCTCCCTCACGGAGCTCGAGCCGACGTTGACGATCCGTCCCCAGCCCCGCTCGCGCATTCCGGGCAGCACCGTTTCGATCAGGATCCGGGGCGCCAGCACCAGTGACGTGTAGGCCTGCTCCCACTCGGCCAGCGGGTTGTCGAGCGCCCCGCCCAGCGGCGGACCCCCTGTATTGGCGACCAGGATCTCGATCGGCCCCAGCGCTTCCTCGACCTCTGCGGGCAGCGCTGCGAGACGATCGAGGTCGGAGGCGTCGGCAACCAAGACGGCCGTTTCGCCCTCGATCTCGGCGGCCGCTCGCTCCAGCCCCTCCCGCGAGCGGCTCGCCATCGCCACCCTGGCGCCCTCACGGGCCAGCGCCGCGGCGATCGCCCTGCCGAGCCCGCGGCTGGCGCCCATCACCAGGGCGGTCCTGCCGGAGATCCCGAGCTCCATGCCGGGGACGCTATCCGGTGCCCGGCGCGGGCGCCGGTCGGATACGGTGGGCGCGATGGCGAGCGGCGGCGACGTCTACGAGCAGCTGGTCGAGGCGGCGAACGGCATCTACGGGTCTCACCCGCACCGGCGGGCGCTGCATGCCAAGGGCATCTGGTGCGAGGGCGGCTTCACGGCGAGCCCCGAGGCCGGGCAGCTTTGCCGCGCCACCCATTTCCAGGGCGACCTCGTTCCGGCGCTGATCCGCTTCTCGAACGGCAGCGGCGATCCTGAGTGCCACGACGCCGGGCGTGAGGCGCGGGGGATGGCCGTCAAGCTCCGTCCCGCCAACGGCGAGGAGACCGACGTTCTCGGGACCACCAACCCCGCCTTCGCCACCAGGACCGCCGAGGAGTTCCTCGAGCTGCTGCGCCTCCGCCGGCCCGATCCGGAGACCGGCCAGCCCGACTGGGAGAAGCTCGGCGCCTTCCTCGCCGCCCACCCCGAGTCTCAGCCGGCGATCGACGCAACGATCAACAGCGAGCCGCCCGCCAGCTTCGCTCAGCTCGCCTACCGCTCGCCGCACTCGTTCAAGCTCGTCAACGCCGCCGGCGAGGGCACCTGGGTCAGGTATCGCTGGCGCCCGGAGGCGGGCGAGGCCCAGATCCCCGACGATGAGGCCCGCGAGCGCGGCCGCGACTACCTTCGTGAGGAGCTCGCCGAGCGGCTGCGCGGCGGTCCCGCCGGGTTCGAGCTGCTGCTTCAGATTCCCGCCGAGGGCGATCCGATCGACGATGCCACCGCCGTTTGGCCGGAGGACCGCGAGCTGGTGGTCGCCGGGCGGCTCGAGATCAGCGAGATCGTGGACGACCCCGAGTCGGGCGACCACATCGAGGTCTTCGATCCCACTCGGATCGTCGACGGCATCGAGCTCTCGAACGACCCGATCCTGCACGCTCGCGCCCGGGCCTACTCGGTCTCGGCCTACCGCCGGCTGGGGGTCGAGGTCGAGAATCCATCGACTCCGCCCCCCATCCCCGGGTAGGTGGCGGGCATAATCACCAACTCGGGCGGTTAGCTCAGTTGGGAGAGCGCCTCGTTTACACCGAGGAGGTCGCTGGTTCGAGCCCGGCACCGCCCACTCCGGCATGCCATTGCCGTGAGCTCCACGCCCGTTCGCGAAATACTGAGCAACACGATGTCGCAGGAGAACGTGGAGGCTTTCAAGCGCGGACTCGAGGCGGGCAACCGCGGAGATTTCGAAACGCTGCTGGAGGTACTCGACCCCGAGGTAGAGTGGCACACGGCGCTGCACGCGTTGCTGGCAGGGGACGCGACGGTGTATCGGGGACACGCGGGCGTCCGCGCGATGCTCCGAGATATGTACGAGGCCTTCGACGAGATCCAGATCGAGGTCTCGGAGATCCGGGATCTGGGGGACCGACTCGTCGCGATCGGCCGCACCCGCGCGCGTGGCAGGGAAAGCGGCGCCCAGACCGAGTCGCCCATCGCCTGGGTGGTCGAGCTCAAGAACGGCAAGGCGATTTCGCTTCGGGCCTATCTCGATCCCAGGGAGGCCCTTGAAGCCGCCGGGCTCAAGCAGTAGGCGATGTCGGAGGAGAACGTGCAGATCGTGCGAAGCGCCTTCGCGGCTTTCAACCGAGGCGACCTCAGTGGGGTCCTCGAGCCGCTGAGCGACGATCTGGTGACCTACCGGGCGGCTCCATTCGGAGACAGCCACCACGGCCCAGACGGATTCCTCGAAGCGACCATGGACTGGATAGAGGGGTTCGCCGAGTGGTCTGTAACGCCGGAGGAGTTCATCGACGCCGGTGATCGCGTCGTTGTGCGGTCGGTGCAAGAAGGGTGCGGTGAGGAAAGCGGTGCTCCTGTGACGGGCGTCTTTTGGTTCGTTCACGCCCTGCGCCAGGGGAAGATCGTTCGCATCGACATCTTCGCGGAGGAGGCTGCGGCCCTCGAAGGCGCCGGAATCAAGGAGTAGGCGATGTCGGAGGAGAACGTGGAGAGGTTCTGGCGCGGTACAACGGCCTATAACGACGGCGACTGGGACGCTGCCCTCGCCACGATGGATCCGAACGTGGAGTTCGACCTGTCGCGCGTGATGCCGGAGATGGAGATGTATCGGGGCTACGAGGGGGTGAAGGCCTTCTGGCGGATGCTCCGCGATGTCTGGGGCGACTTTCGGACCGATCCTGAGGAGGTCATTGACGCAGGGGACAAGCTCTTCAACCGCAACCGCCTCTACGGCACCGGAATCACAAGCGGCGTGGCGACGGAAGATGTCCTCTACCAAGTCGTCACGCTCCGCGACGGGAGGGCCATGCGGGTGGAGTTTTTCCGCGACCGCAGCGAAGCCCTCGACGCCGCTGGGCTTTCGGAGTAGGCGATGTCGGAGGAGAACGTGGAGCTGGCTCGGGCGGCGCTCGCCGCGTTTGCAGAACTGGATGAGGGCCTCGTCGGTCCCGACCGAGTGGCCGAGTTCTTCGCGCAGGACCCGATTACCACTTTCTCGGGGTTCTTGGAGGAGCGAACCACACTCCACGGCACGGATGAGTTCCTTGAGTTCCGCGCCGCCTGGATGGAGCCGTATGACGATTTCAGCTACGAACCGGCGAAGATCGTCGACGCGGGAGCGAACCGGGTAGTCGTCATTCTTCACCAACGCGGAAAACCCCACGACAGCGACTCGTGGGTCAAGATGGATTACGGCCTCGTCTATACGGTCGAGGAGGGATTGATCACGCGGTGTGACTTCTACGCAACTCCCCAGCAGGCCCTCGAAGCGGCCGGGCTCAAGCAGTAGGCGATGTCGCAGGAGAACGTCGAGATCGTGCGGCGCCTTCACGAAGTGGAGGATGTAGACGAGGCCCTGTCCCTTTTCGACCCAAGCGTCGTCATGACCAACGTCGCTGGTGCGCCCGAGACCGCGCCCTACCTCGGGCACGATGGCGTCCGTAAGTGGGTCGAAGTCACGCGCGACGCCATCGGTGCTTTCCGTCTCGAAGCCGACGAGATCATCGACGCGGACGAGAATCGAGTCATCGTCGTCGGCAGGGTGTGCGGACAAGGCCCAAGCAGCGGGCTTCCGTTCGAGCTTCAGTTGAGCACGGTCTACACGCTCAGGCGCGGGAGGATTGTCGAGGCCCGGGCCTACAGGACAAAGGACGAAGCCCTCGAAGCCGCCGGGCTTTCGGAGTAGGCGATGTCGGAGGAGAACATCAAGGTCGCTCGAGCCCTCACTGACGCGTGGAATGCTGGGACATGGACGCCGTTCGTGCGCTCTACGACCCTGATGTCATCGTGCGACCCCCACCGAACTGGCCCGAGCCTGGGCCCTGGGTAGGTCGGGAGGCGGTCATGCGGCAGTGGGAGCAACAACGCGAGACCTGGGATGCCGACGACGCGAAGATCATCGACCACTCCATCGATGTCGGCGACCGAATCGCCGTGAGGTTCGTCTGGCGCGGTGAAGGGCACGGTCCTGAATCGGTCATGGAGGTGACGGTCGTCAACACGATGCGCGGGGGAAGGTTCTTCGCTCAGGAGTACTTCTGGGACCATGCGGAGGCACTCGAAACCCTGGGGCTTTCGGAGTAGGCGATGTCGCAGGAGAACGTCGAGCTGGTCCGCCGAGCCTTCGAGTTGTTCAACCAGGGGGGCGTCCCGGCGGCCTTCAGCAGCGGCCTCATGTCCCCTGAGCTCGTGTTTGATCCCTCCGCCAGCGGAATCCCCGGTGCCGGCGTCTATCGCGGCCGCGACGAGGTCTGGGCATTCTTCGAGGAGGACTGGTTCGAGGCATTTCCCTTTGATGAGTGGGAGCTCGAGGTGGAGGAGCTGATCGACCATGGGGATCAGGTGTTCGCCATGACCCGCCAACGGGGTCGGGGCGCGAGCAGCGGGGTGGCGGCGGAGCTTGTACTCGCAAATATCTTCACCCTTCGCGACGGAGAGGTCGTGCGGATCGAGCTCTACCGCGACCGGGAGAGGGCCCTCGAGGTCGCCGGGCTGAGCCCGGCACCGCCCATCATCAGTAAGAAACCGAATCAGTAAAAAGAACCGAGCGAAGGGAGACGCGATGTCGGTAGAGCAGGCGCTGGCGCAGTTCAAGGAGACCGAGGGGGGCGAGCCGTTCCGGCTCCAGAACTCGAAGCTGCTCAAGGTCGAGCTCGCCGACGTGACCATCCAGGCCAAGCTCGGCTCGATGGTCGCCTACCAGGGCGAGGTGCGGTTCGAGCATGCCGGCTCCGGTGGGGTCTCGCGGATGATCAAGAAGGCGATGACCAGCGAGGGCGCCGACCTGATGAAGATCTCGGGGAGCGGCGAGGTGTTCCTGGCCGACATGGCCCAGGAGATCCAGCTGCTGAAGCTCGAGGACGACCGGATCACCGCCAACGGCGCCAACGTGCTGGCCTTCGAGGCCGGCATCGACTGGGACATCAAGCGGGTCGAGGGTGCCTCGGGCGCGCTGGCGGGCGGCCTCTACAACATGGACCTGGGCGGCACGGGGTGGGTGGCCCTGGTCTCCGACGGCCCCCCGGTGCTGATCGAGATCGACGGCCAGCAGACGTTCGCCGATCCGCAGGCTGCGATCACCTGGTCGAGCGGGCTCTCGACCTCAATCAAGACCGACGTGAACCTGAAGACCTTCATCGGGCGCGGCTCCGGCGAGACCATTCAGATGTCGTTCTCCGGCTCCGGCTGGCTCTTGATCCAGCCGTCCGAAGGGCGTGTTGCGGCCGGCTCGGGCGGCGCCAAGGGCGCCCTGGGCAACCTGCTCGGCGGGGGTTAGCGGCCGCTCATGCGATAGCGGCCGCCTGCCGATAGCGGCCACAAGGCGCCCGATCTCGTAATACTGCCCCGAGGCGGCTGGGCGAGGGCCAGCGCGCTGCCGTTCCCCGGAAGGAGAAATGGACGCTCCCAGCACCAACCCGAGAGGACGCGGGAGGCTTGCGGCGGTGGCGACCGCGATCCTGGTCGCTTCCGCTTGCGCTTTGCCCGCCGACGGCGGAGCGGCATCCGCCTCTGACGGCGGCACGAGCGCTTCGCACGGCCCCCGGGCGGCGCGCTCCTCGAACCCCTACCGCGGCGACGGGATGTGGATCTGGTACGTGAGTCGCTCGAGCGGCGGCGACCTGGCCCGGATCGCGCGCAAGGCGCGCCGTCACGGGATCGAGACCCTCTACATCAAGAGCTCCGACGGGAGCAGTTCCTGGAGCCAGTTCACCCGGGCACTGATCTCCTACATGCACGATCGCGGCCTGCGAGTGTGCGGCTGGCAGTTCGTCTACGGCAGCCATCCCAGGGCCGAGGCGCGGCGCGGCGCGGAGGCAGTCCGGAAGGGCGCCGACTGCCTGGTGATCGACGCCGAATCGAGCTACGAGGGCCGCTACGCCGCCGCCGACGCCTACGTGGACAAGCTGCGCCGCAAGGTCGGGCGCCGCTTCCCCACGGCGCTGACCAGCTTTCCGTACGTCGACTACCACCCCGGGTTCCCCTATTCGGTCTTCCTCGGGCCAGGCGGGGCCCGCTACAACCTGCCCCAGCTCTACTGGCACACGATCGGAGTCACCGTCGACGAGGGTTACAAGCACACCTTCCGTTACAACCGCGTCTATCGCCGCGGCATCTACCCGCTCGGACAGACTTACGCCCATCCGCCGACCCGTCAGATCCGGCGTTTCCGGCGGCTGGCGCTTTCGTATGAGTTCCGCGGACTCAGCTGGTGGTCGTGGCAGGAGACCGACAGGCGCCGGTGGCGGGCGCTGAGAGGCGACGTCAAGGCCGTTCCGGGCGCCCGTCGGTCGAACAGCGGCTACCCGGTGCTCTCTAAGGGCAGCCGGGGCGACCTGGTGGTTTGGGCGCAGGAGCACCTGAGGGGCGCCGGCGCATCGCTCCCGGTTACCGGCTACTTCGGCAAATTGACCCGGCGGGCGGTGAAGCGCTTCCAGCGCTCCAAGGGCTACCCGGACGTCGGCCAGATCGGGCCCCTCACGTGGCGGGCCCTGCTCGACGTCGAGCCGCGGATGGTCGATTGGTCGAGCAGAAGGGCGCGCGCCGCGAAGCGCCCAGCCGCGGCCGCCGCCCCGCGCTCGGCCTCGCTGCCGGCCGTGCGCGACGAGATCCCGCCCCCGTCCGAGCGGTAGATCCCGGGCCCCACCGGCGCAGTTCGGACCGGTTGGTGGGACGATGCTGGCTTGAATCCCACTCAGCAACTGACCGAGTTCCTGGCCCTGATCTCGTGCTTCAACGACGAGCGGACGGCGACCAGGAACGGAATCGAGCGCGTGGCGGAGGTGCTCCACGCTGAGGCCGCGGCGCTGGTGCGCGGCGGGAGCGTGATCGCCGCGGTCGGGTTCGCCGAGGGCCACGTCCCGACCGGGCGCTTGGTGGCGGTCGCCGATCGGGGCGGGGGAACGCTTGCCGTGCCGGGCACGGGGGAATGCCTGGCCGCGGCGGTGCAGCTGGAGGACGAGCGCCCTCTTCACCTAATCGCGGCTCGCCGCGCCGACGCGCCGTTTCAGGGCGAGGAGCTCGACCTGCTTCGCGGCATGGGCCGGGTGCTTACGCTCGGGCTGCGAAACCTGAGGCTGCTGGAGAACGAGCGGGCGCTGCGCTCAGGCTCCGAGCGCCAGGCCGGCGAGAACGCCCGCCTGCTCGAAGCCCTGCGAGAGCGGCAGGGGCTGCTGGAGCGACTCGCCCAGCTTCAGCGGGGAATCGTCGACCGGCTCCCCGTCCACGAGGTGCTGGAGGCCGCCGTCGAGGGCGCATGCGGGCTGCTGGGGGACGAGGTCGGGGTGCTTCGCCTGGCGGATCCCGACGATCCCACCCACGCGATGCTCGTCGCCACCGTGGGCGCCGACACCGAGCTGCTGCCCGGGCGACGCCACCTGCCGGTTGCCGCGGGGCTCGGCGGGCGCGCGATGCGTGAAGGCGGCGTGGTCTTCGCCGACGCTGTGAGCGGGGTCGCATCGCCTGAGGAGACGCAGGACTTCCCCGCCGACGGCTTGACCGCGGCGATGGCCGCCCCGGTGTACGAGCGGGGCAAGGCGACGGGCAGCCTGGGCGTGGGCTCGCGCCGGCCGGGGCGCGAATACGGTCCGCGCGACCGGCAAGTGCTGCTCTCCTTCGCAGAGCACGTGAGCCTTGCCCTCAACCACGCCCGAGCCGTCGAGGAGGCGATGCACGAGGCGCTCCACGACTCCCTCACCGGGCTCCCCAACAGATCGCTGTTCCTCGATCGCCTGCGTCACGCAGTCACCCGCGCCGAGCGGGCCGGGATCCCCGTGGCGGTTCTGTTCTGCGATCTGGACGGCTTCAAGACCGTCAACGACAGCCTCGGGCACCGCACGGGGGACCGGCTGCTGGTCTCGGTCGCTGAGCGATTCGAGGGCGCCCTTCGGCCGACGGACACGATCGCCCGCCTGGGAGGCGACGAGTTCGCGGTGCTGCTGGAGGAGCTTCGCGGGCCCGACGAGGCCGCGCGCGCCGCGCAGCGTCTGCTCGATTCGCTCAGGTCGCCCTTCGAGCTGCGCGAGCGCGAATTCTTCATCAGCGCAAGCATCGGGATCGCGACCGGGAACAAGGAGGCGGAAACGCTCCTGCGTGACGCCGACCTGGCGATGTATCGGGCCAAGAGTCGCGGCAAGGGACGCTACGCGATCTTCGAGCCCGGCATGCACACCGCCATCGTCGAGCGGCTCGACCTCGAGATCGACCTGATGGGGGCGATCGAGCGCGACGAGCTGGTGCTCGCATACCAGCCGATCTTCAGCCTGCAAAGCGGGGCGGTGGCCGGGCTCGAGGCGCTGGTCCGCTGGCGGCATCCCGCCCGAGGCCTGGTTCTGCCGGAGCAGTTCGTTCCGCTGGCCGAGGAAAGCGGCGTGATCCGCGAGCTGGGCCGCTGGGTGCTGCGGACCGCGTGTCATCAAGGCGCGCTGTGGCGCGCCAGGTACCCGGGCCATCCGGGGTTGCGCATCGGCGTCAACGTGTCCGGAGCCCAGCTGGGCGAGCCGGGGCTCGTGGAGGAGGTGGCGGAGGCGCTCGCCACCGCCCAGCTCGACGCTTCCGGCCTCGCCCTCGAGATCACCGAGACGGCTCTGATGGGAAGCGTGGAGAAGGCAATCGCGCAGCTCGACGCGCTCAAGCGGCTGGGCGTCGACCTGGCGATCGACGACTTCGGCATCGGCTACTCGTCGCTGCGGTATCTGAGCCGGCTGCCGTTGGACACCCTCAAGATCGAGAAGTCCTTCGTCGACGGAATCGGCCGCCCGGACGACGAGCCGGCGCTCCTGCGGGCGATCGTCGACCTGGCCGACATCTTCGGCCTGGAGGTGATCGCCGAGGGAGTCGAGCGGCCCGAGCAACGGGAGCGACTGCTCCAGCTGGGCTGCGATCTCGGCCAGGGGCATCTGCTGTCGGCGCCGCTCGAGGCCGCGGACGCCGACGCCCTCCTGCTCCGAGTCGGCCTCCTCGGCGGGCCCTCGCCCGCCGGCGAGGGGCCTTTCGGGGGCGAGGAGCCATCACCGGCTACGATCGAGCCAGAGGCCGATCGTGGCGCGGATTGAGAACTACAGCCCCGGGCGTGTGGTCATCGACGGCGTCGAGCTCAATCGAGACGTGATCGTGCTTCCGAATCGAGTGTTGCGCAACTGGTGGCGGCGGGACGGACACTCACTGGTGATCGAGGACCTCGAGGAGGTGCTCGACGAGCTCCCGGAGCGCTTGATCGTCGGTTGCGGATACTCGAGCCGGCTCGAGCCGGACCCGTCCGTGGTCCAGGCGCTCCAGACGCGAGGAGTGAAGGTCGAGGCGCTCCCCACTGGGGACGCCGTCGCCCGCTTCGAGGAGCTGGAGACCCGAAACCCGGCGGCCGTCGCGGCGGCGCTTCACCTGACTTGCTGATTGCCTCGCTCGCCGTGTTGGCGGCGGCCCTGGTGGCGCCGGCGCCGGCGTCCGCGAACGAGGATTTCGCCGCCGAGCCGCCGTTCGGCGGAGAGCTGCCGCCGCCGCTCGTCAGGCCCGAAGCCGAGCGCGTCCCGCCCTCCGGCTTCGAGCTCAGCGCGCGGGAGGCGATCCGGATCGCCGACGCCGCCGAGGCCGTGCGCGACGAGCGCGCTGAGAGCCCGCAGATGCGGGCGGTCGCATTCCAGCGCGGCGGCGATTGGCAGGTGAGCTACTTCACCGGCTCCGGGCCCGCCCGCACGGAGGTCGCCCAGGCGATCGTGGACGACGAGAGCCGCAGGGTGCTGGGGGCCTGGCGCGACCAGCAGCTGGGGGCGCCCCTGGCGCGGGGCTATTCGGGCGCCATCGCCCAGAAGGTGAACGCCCCGTACGTGTGGCTGCCGCTGTGCCTGCTGTTCCTGGCGCCCTTCATCGACCCTCGGCGTCCCTTCCGGCTCCTGCACCTGGACCTCCTGGTGCTGCTCGGCCTCGGCGTCTCGCTTTGGTTCTTCAACCGCGGCGAGATCACCGCGTCCGTGCCGCTCACCTATCCGGTCCTGGGCTACGTCCTGGTGCGCATGCTGTGGGTGGGAGTGCGTCCGCGCAATCGACCCGGCCCGCTGATCCCGTTCTTGCCGGTGAGCTGGCTGGCGATCGGCGCCGTCGCCCTCGTCTGCGCGCGGATTGCCCTCAACGTCGCCGACTCACGGGTGATCGACATCGGCGTCGCGGGCGTCGTCGGCGCCGATCACATCAGCCAGGGGCAGGAGCTCTACGACGGCGGTTTCGCCCCTGGGGTCGGAATCCGCGGCGACGTCTACGGCCCCCTCAACTACCTCGCCTACGTCCCCTTCGAGGCCATCTTCCCGTGGCACGGCCATTGGGGCGACGTGCCCGCCGCCCACGCCGCGGCGATCGCCTTCGACCTGCTCACGGCGCTCGGCCTGCTCGCGCTGGGCCGGCGGCTGCGCCCCGGCGGGCACGGCAGAACGCTCGGGATCGCGCTCGCGTTCGGCTGGCTCGCTTGTCCGTTCACGCTCTACACGATGAACGCGAATGCGAACGACTCGCTGATTGCCGCGATCGTGGTCGGGGCGATGCTGGTACTTGCCTCCCCGCCCGCCCGCGGGGCGATGGTGGCGCTGGGATCAGCGGCGAAGTTCGGGCCGGCCGCGCTGGCGCCGCTGTTCGCGACCGGCACCGGCGATCGCAGGTGCCGGTCGGCGCTCATCTTCGGGGCAGCCTTCCTCGCGCTCAGCGTGCTGCTGGTCCTGCCCTTCCTCCCGGACGGCGGCCTGCGAGAGCTGTATGACCGCACACTCGGCTACCAGGCCTCGCGCAGCTCGCCGTTCAGCGTCTGGGGTCAGGCCCCCTCGCTCGACTTCCTGCGGCCGATCGTGCGGGCGGGAGCGATCGCCCTCGCCCTCGGGGTGGCGCTCTTGCCGCGGCGAAAGACCCCGGCGCAGGTCGCCGCGCTGGCGGCGGCGGTCCTGATCGCCGTCCAGCTCGGAGCGACCCACTGGTTCTACTTCTATGTGGTCTGGTTCCTGCCCCTGGTGCTGGTGGCCCTGTTCGTCACGCAGCGGGGCGAGGAGCTCAACCGATCGTCGTCCGCAGCAGCCCCAGGGTCGGCGAGCTGATCTCGATCTCGTCACCGGGCTTCAGCCAGACTCGGGGTTGGCGGGAGCTGCCGACGCCAGCCGGTGTTCCGGTCGAGACGACGTCGCCGGGCTCCAGCGTCATCAGCCCGGACAGGTGGGCGACGAGCGCCGGCACGGAGAAGACCAGGTCGTCGGTGGACGCCGCCTGCATCCGCTCCCCGTTCAGGGTCAGCGAGAAGGAGATCCTGTCCCCGGCGCCCGCCTCATCGGGTGTCACCAATGCCGGGCCGCAGGGCGCCGAGCCGTCGAACACCTTGCCCGGCATCCATTGAGGGGTGGCGAACTGGAGGTCGCGGGCGGAGAGGTCGTTGAGCAGCATGTAGCCGGCGACGTGATCGAGCCCATCGGCCTCCGCCACTTCGCGGGCGCGACGCCCGACCACGAACGCCACCTCGGCCTCGAAGTCGACCTTGGCGCTCGTCGCGGGAAGGGCCACGGTGGCGCCCGGCGATGCGAGCGCGTTGCGGAACTTGGCGAAGAAGGTTGGAGCGTTTGGCGGCTCGATCCCAGCCTCGGCGGCGTGGGCGCGGTAGTTCAGCCCGATGCAGATGATCTTCTCCGGATCGGGGACCGGCGGCTCGAGCTCCACCTGCGCCAGCGGCTCGCCGCCGGAGATCTCGGCCGCCTCCGGGAGGCGGCCGGAGGCGAGCAGCTCGCGGACGCTGGATCCGTCCCCACCGAGCGCGTCCCAGACGTCGACCACCGAGTCGTTGCGCAACAGCCCCGCCCGGACCCCGCGCTCGGAGCGATAGCTGACGACCCTCACGCACTCTCCACGTCGAAGGTCATCGCGCCGGTGACGCCGTCGCTGTTGCCGGTGAGCGTCAGCAGCAGCGACTCGTCGAAGATCGAGTCATCGGAGTTGAACGTCTCTCGTCCGGCGGCCTGCGAGTACGGCGCGTTCGCGTGGATCTGCTCGCTGAACGCGTCATCGAAGTACAGCTGGGTCGTGAGCACGCTGGTCCGGTCGAGGTGCACCATGGCGTGGATGTGGACGGTCCGCCCGCGATACCAGCCCGGATAGATGGTCTTGAACTGGACGATCCCTTCGGCGTTCGTCACCTGAGCGCCACGCAGGAACGTCTCGTCGTCCGTTCCGGCGCCGGCGCCGGTGGAAGCGGCCACGAAGCCGGAGTAGATGCCGAGCGCGTCGCAGTGCCAGATCTCGACCACCGCGTTCTCGATCGGCTCGCAGCTTGCCGCGTCGCGGACGCGCAACGCCAGGCGCAGCGGCGCCCCCTCGCGATCCTCGCGAACGTCGCTGCGGATCCTGTCGACGTCGAAGTAGTAGGGGCCTTCCGTCTGCTGAGGCGTCAGCGAGCACGATGCGGATTCGTCGAAGAGCTCGTTCGCCGAGGTGCGCCCGTCCGTTTTCGCCTGAACCGTGGCGGTTCCACCGTCGGTCGTGGCAACCTCGGTCGTCTCGTCATCCGAGCCGCACGCGGCAAGGACGCCGGCGAGCGTCACGGCTCCTGCTCCGGCCAGGGCTTGGCGGCGACTGAACCTCGCCGCGGACTCCTTGGTGTTTTCCTGCATGGGCTTCCATAATGACGCGATGAAAGGAGCAGAGATGGCAAAGGCGCAATTCAGTCTGGAAGGCGGGGTGGGGGAGATCGTCCTCGCGGACCCGCCTCTGAATCTGTTCGGCTTGGAGCTTGCCCGCGACCTGGCGGAGGTGACCGAGCAGGCCCGTGACAGCGATGCCCGGGCGATCTTGGTTCGCGCCGAGGGAGAGAACTTCTCTGCGGGCGCGAATGTGGAGATGTTCCTCGATCGTGACGAGGCCGCCGCCCGCGAGCTGATCGAGGAATTCATGCCCGCGATCCGGCGGTTCGCCGAGATCTCCGCCCCCACCGTCGCCGCGGTGCGGGGGTTCTGCCTCGCGGCGGGCCTCGAGGTGGCGCTGAGTTGCGACCTGATCTGGGCGGCCGAGGGCTCCCAGCTGGGACTGGTGGAGGGAGTGATCGGGGCCACGCCGTTCGGCGGCGGCACGCAGAGACTGGTCGCCAGGGCTGGCGCCGGACGGGCCGCGGAGGCCGTGTTGACGGCGCGGGCGTATCCGGCGCAGACGATGCTCGAGTGGGGGGTGGTCAACCGCGTCGTGGAGGCTGGTGACTTGGACGCGAAAGCGCGCGCGTTCGCTGGGCGCCTTGCCGAGGGGCCCACGCTCGCGCACGCGGCGACCAAGCGGATGATTCGGCTCACCGTCGACGAGGGGGTGGATGCCGCCGACGCGGCCCTACCGGAGGCAGGGGCGAGGGTGATGGCGAGCGACGACCTTCAGAGAGGCGCCCGAACGCTGCTCGAGAAGGGCCCGGGTCATGCAACCTTCGAGGGGAGCTGACGGGGCAGCGGCTCAGGAGGGCGGGCGCCACGTAAAATCAACCCTTCTCGGGGGCGTAGCTCAGTTGGTTTAGAGCGCCGGCCTGTCACGCCGGAGGCCGCGGGTTCGAGTCCCGTCGCTCCCG
>JBBPIK010000037.1:0-23453 GCA_038040415.1 Actinomycetota bacterium | reverse complement strand
CTCGTCAACGACGACATGGCCTCCCACCTGCTGATCGCGGACTGGCTGAACACGCGGATCGGCGAGACTCCGGGGCTCATCGACGGCGGCTACCCCGTGGGGCCGCACGCGCTCGCCGCGGGGCTAAGCGAGGGGTTGGGGGCCGGCCTGATCGAAGCCTTTGCGGGCATCACGCTCGCGATCCCCGTGCTCGCCGCGCTGGTCGCCTTCGAGGCGCTGCGCGACTTGAGGCCGCTGCCTCGGATCCTCGCCGCGGGCCTGGTGGCGCTTCCCTACCTCGCCGCGGCATACCTGGCGCAGGGGGCGTTCAAGGAGCCGCTCGAGGCCCTGTTCCTGCTCGCCTTCGCGCTCCTTCTGCCGGGCGCGACCACGATTCGGCGCGGACTGCCGCTGGCGGTGATCGCGGCGGGCGCGGTCTACGCCTACAGCTTCCCGGGCCTCTTCTGGCTCCTCGGCGCGGCGGCGATCTACGCAGCGGCGGCGCTGATCTTGAGGGCGCGCCCGGCGGTGCCCAACCGGGGGGCGCGCCCGGCGACGCTCTGGGTGGGGGCGGGCGCGATCGGAGCCCTTGCGATCCTGGTCGCGCCCGAGCTGGGCCGGCTCGTCGACTTCACCGACTTCCGGGCGTTCCGCGACTCGACGATCTCGAGCGGGCTCGGCAACCTGCGCCACCAGCTCTCGCCGCTCGAGGCGCTGGGGATCTGGCCGGCGAGCGACTTCCGGCTCTCGGCCAGCGCCGCCAGCGCGCCGGCGCCGGTCTTCTACCTCGGCGCCGCGGTGGCTGCCGTCGCCTTCATGATCGGGCTGCCGCGCTGGATTGGCCGCCATGGCCTGGCCGTCCCCGCTGCGCTGGCCGCGGCGATCGTCATCTACCTGGGCGCGCTCGCCTTCGGCACCGTCTACACCAGCGCCAAGGCCCTCGCGATCGCCGCCCCCCTGGTCACCCTGATCACCTTCGGCGGGTTGCTCAAGCGCGCGCCGGGAAGGGCGGTCCCATGGCACGCCGGCCTAGCGCTCACGCTCGCTGCGGGCCTCGCCCTGTCCAGCTTCCTTGTCCTGCGCCAGGCGCCCGTGGCCCCCCGGGACCACGCCGACCAGCTCGCCGAGCTGCGGCCGTTGGTCCAGGGGCGCAAGGTGCTGTTCCTCGGCCGCGACAACTTCATCGCCTACGAGCTGCGGGGCTCGCGGCCGTTCACCGCTGTTCGCAACTACTACGACCCGAACTACGTCCGACCGAACCTGCGGCTCCACGACGTGTTCCGGAAGTTCGACTTCGACTCGGTGACCTCGGCAACGCTCGGCCGCTTCCCGTACGTGATCACCACGCGGGCCGCCTATGCGAGCGGGCCACCCCCCGCATTCGAGCCGCTCCGCAAGACGTCGGATTTCGTGCTCTGGGAGCGAACGGGACCGGTGGGCCGGCGGCGCACCCTGGCCGAGGCGGACCGGCCCGGCGAGCCGCTCGATTGCTCGAGCTCGCAGGGACGCCGCCTGCGCCGCGGGCGCGGCACGGCAACGGTGTTCGCCGCGCCACCGGCGATCGGCGGCACTTGGTCCCCAAGCCCCACGGTGGAGAGCGGCTCGGCCTCCTCGCAGGCGCTGACCCTGCCGCCAGGTCGCTGGCGGATCTCGGTCCAGTACGACTCCACCAGGGCGCTTCACATCCGCGCGCCGGGGATGGACGCGACCCTGCCGGCGAACCTCGACTATCGCGGCTCGGTCCCCTTCCATGCGGCGGGGGAGCTGACCGTTCGCCGCCGCGGCCCGGTCCGGCTCACGGTGAGCGTCGAGCGACCGCCGCTTGCGGGCCGCCTGCTGGGCGCCCACTCGGTGGCTCACCTGGGGACGCTCGCCGCCTCGCCCGCCGCCTCCGATCGCAGCACCGGGCCGATCCCGGGCCAGGGTGAGCGCCGCATCCCGCTGGAGAGCGCCTGCGGTCGCTACCTGGACTGGTTTCGCCCGCGGGGCGGGCCCTGAAGCGACTATAAGCCCCAAGCATGGATATCGGCTTCGGCGAAGCGATCCTGCTCTTCGGTGGGCTGCTGGCGGTCGCGGCGGCGCTGTCCGGGGTGATGCGGGGCACGGTGCTCTCGATCTCCGTGCTCTCCGTGACGCTCGGGATCGGCCTGGCGGCGACCGACGTAGTCTCGGTTGACGCCACCGACTCGGCCGTCGTCCACCTGATCGAGCTGGCCCTCATCCTCACGCTGTTCTCGGACGGGCTGTTCGTCGACAGGGAGCTCCTGCGGATCCACTGGGGGCCCGTGACGCGGGCGATCGTCCTGGCAATGCCGATCACGCTCGGCTTGCTCGCTCTCATGGGCCGAGGGATCTTCCCCGACCTGACCTGGGAGGAGGCGTTCCTGCTCGCTGCCGTGCTCACCCCGACCGACCCGGTGGTGACCTCCACTGTGGTCACGGCTCAACGCGTCCCCTCGACCGTCCGCCACACCCTGAACCTGGAGTCGGGACTGAACGACGGCCTCGCGCTGCCCTTCGTGCTCTTCTTCCTCGTCCTGGCGGAGCCGGGCGGCGACGCAGGCGGCGAGGCCGCCAAGCTCCTCGGCGAGGCCGGCTTCGGCGCCCTGGTGGGCATCGCGCTCGGCTTGGTCGGCGGGCGCCTCCACCGCCACCTGCCCGGGGGCGGGATCACCGCTCGCTACGAGGGCATCTACGCGATCGGCTTCGGCCTCGCGGCCTTCGGGCTGGCCGACGTGACGATCGGCAACGGCCTGATCGCCGCCTTCATCGCCGGGATCGTGATGGGAATGGCAGAGCACGAGATCCCGGACGCCTTCGTCGAGTTCGCCGAGAACGTCAGCGCGATCTCGCAGGTGCTGACCTTCTTCGTCTTCGGGGCGCTGATCGTGGCCACCGGCTACGAGGGGGAGATCTGGCGCCTTGCCGCGTTCATCCTTCTGGCGCTGCTTGTCGCCCGGCCGGTCGCAATCCTGATCTCCTTCCTCCGCAGCCGGCTGCCCGGCCCCCAGAAGGCGTTCATCGCCTGGTTTGGCCCCAAGGGGGTGGCCTCGATGCTGTTCGCGCTCTTCGTCCTGAAGTCCGACGTCGGCGCCTCATCGGCCATCTTCGACATTGCGGCCTTCGTGATCCTCTCCTCGATCGTCGCCCACGGCCTAACCGACACGGTCGGGGCGCGTTGGATCGAGCGGCGGATGGGGGCCGCGGGCGAATCGGAACAGGGCAAGTAGGGCGGGCGACCCGAACTGTGGTCATTTGGTTCCGCTTTTGAGTACCAACGGGACTCAGTTCGCCCGATGGTCGAGGCCGCTCCCTACCCAGCCTCGTGCTCGGCGACGAGCTTGTCGACCACGGCCCGCGCCGTCTCCTCGTCGGCACCCGTGTGGGTGACGTAGAGGCTCACCGCCTCCTCGAGGTGCCCGAGCATCACCGCCTGCTCGACCTCCGGGGGCGGCGGCGGGGCCTCGGGTTTCTGGTCGCCTGCCTCCATCCGGTCAGGCGGGGACGGCGTCGGCGAGGCGTCCCTCCACCCACTCGGTCGAGGCGATGTGCTTGCCCATCCCGAGCTGCTTGGGCTCGTAGCCCAGCGCCAGCCCGACGAGCTGGGGCAGGTGCAGGACCGCCAGCCCGAGCTCCCGCCCGGTGACTTTGGCGGCCTCCGGCTGCTGCATGTCCAGGTTCAGGTGGCAGAGTGGGCAGGGGGTGACCAGGCAGTCTGCGCCGGCGTCGAGTGCGTCGCCAACGTGGGTGCCCGCCTGGCGCAGCGACGTGTCGCGGTTCATGGTGATCACCGGGAAGCCACAGCACTTCCGGGCCCCGTCGTACTCGACCACCTCGCCGGCCAGCGCCTCGATCACCCGCTCGAGATAGAGATCGCGCTCTGGATGCTCGTCGTAGCCGATCCGGCTCCTGGGGCGGATCACGTAGCAGCCATAGAACGGCCCCACCCGCAGTCCGGAGAGCGGCCTGGTCACCTTCGCCTTCAGCTGGTCGAGCCCGTAGTCCTCCACCAATACCCAGAGGAAGTTCTTGTTCTCGAATCCCTCCTTGTCCTTCGCGTATTCGAGCCCCTCCTCGGCCAGCGCCTCGTTGATGTGGGCGCGATAGGCGGAGTCCGCGTCGAGGCGCTGCTGGCACTCCGATTGGGCGCCCTGGCAGGTGGAGCAGATGTTCATCATCGACAGGCCCGTGCCCTGGGCGAGCGCGAAGGTGCGCGCATTGAGGGTGTCGGCGAGCTCCTGGTTGTGCTCGGCGATCACCCCCGCGCCGCAGCAATTCGCGCGGTCGAGCGTGACCAGCTCGATCCCCAACCGCTCGGCGACCAGCGCCATCGAGCCGTGCAGCTCGGGGGTGAAGCCGCGGGACACGCATCCCGGCCAGTAGGCCAGCCGCAACGCGCTCATCGCTCGCCCTCCGCCTCGGGCGTTGCTTCGAGCGCCACCTCGTCGGGCTCCGGCTCGATCTCCTCCTCGCCGGCGATGTAGAGGTTGAGCTCCGTGCGGTGCTCCTCGGCGTGCGAGTAAAGCCGCTTCACGTGGTCCTGGGCGCCGTCGGGGAGCTTGTGGTGGACGCCGGGGATCAGCTTCGGCAGCGAGCGCATCTTGCCCGTCCTGAGCCCCCGGATCGCGGTCGGGATCGAGCCGAGCAGGCCCTTGAGCGCTCCGGCCCGGGGGATCAGCTTGCCCTTGATCCCCTGCGCATAGGACTCCTGGAGCAGCAGGGACTCGTCCAGGGTCCCCTTCTTCTCGATGATCTTCGTGAAAGCCGTCTCGTGGCGGCGGCCGTTGTTGGCGTCGTCGATCTCGTGGTCGTGGCTCGCGCGGCGGCGAAGCCGCATGATCTGGTCCATCGGCGCGACGTCCTTCGGGCACGCGTCGATGCAGGCGAAGCAGTGGGTGCAGTCGTAGATCCCGTGCGGGTCCTGGGCGAGGTCGTAGAGGCGCTCCTGCGTCTGGGCGTCGCGCGGGTCGCCGACGAAGCGGTACGCCTTGGCCAGCGCCGCCGGGCCAATGAAGTCGGGATCCGCCTCCATCGAGAGGCAGGCAGAGACGCAGGCGCCGCACTGGATGCAGCCCACCACCTGGGTGACGTCGATCATCGACTCGGGCGGCACCACGTATTCGCGCTCGGGCGGCTCGCCTTCGGGCAGCAACCAGGGGGTGACGCGGCGGATCTTCGCCCAGTGCGTGGACTCCATGTCCGTGACCAGGTCCTTGATCACCGGCATGTTCGCCATCGGCTCCACCACTATCGGGTGCTCTGCTTCGGGCCCGTCGCGCCGGTTGGCGCGCTCGTGGGCCTCGCTGATCCGGGTCTTGCAGCCGAGTGTCGACTCCCCGTTGACCTTCATCCCGCACGAGCCGCAGATCGCCGCCCGGCACGAGCAGCGGACGACGAGCGTCCCGTCGGTTCGGTCGCGGACCTGGAGCAGGCCGTCGAGCACCGAGAGGTCGGGATCGAGGTCGACCTTGAACTCCTGCCAGTACGGCCCCCCGCCGGTTTCCGGCTGGTACCTCCGAACCTTCAGCGTGTACTCAGGCATCAGTACGTCCTCTCGGCGGGCTGCCATTGGGTGATCGCGACCGGTGAATAGCTGATCTCAGGCCCGTCTGTGTTGCGGGTGACGTCGATGTGCTTCAGCCACTCTTCGTCGTTGCGCTCGGGAAAGTCGGTCCGGTACTGGGCGCCGCGGCTCTCGGTTCGGTGCAGCGCCGCGACGCAGGTGCACTCCGCGCAGTCGAGCAAGAAGCCCAGCTCGAACGCGGCGAGCACGTCCTGGTTGAAAACGGCGCCGCGGTCGTCGATGTACGCGGTCCTGGCCTCCTCCTGGAGGCGCTTCACCGTCTCGAGCGCCGTCTGGATGCCCTCCCCGGTGCGAAACACGGCCACGTGGCCGTCCATCGCCTCACCCAGCTCCGTCCGGAGCTCCGAGACGCGGCGACCGTTGCCCCGGTCGCGGTCGACCAGCTCCGAGACCTGGCGCTCCGCGTCGGCGAGCACGGCCTGTGACGGGCGGCCGACCTCGACTCGCTTCGCGCGGGCAGCCGCGTGCTGCCCCGAGCGGCGGCCGAAGATCAGCGTGTCGAGCAGGGAGTTGGCGCCCAGCCGGTTGCCGCCGTGCACCGAGACACAGGCGACCTCGCCGGCGGCGTAGAGGCCGGGGATCGAGGTCGCCCCGTCGATATCCGTCTTGATGCCGCCCATCGTGTAGTGGTTGCCCGGCTTGATGCGGATCGGCTCTTGGGTGATGTCCACCCCCGCGAAGTCTCGCCCGACGAGCACGATCTCCCGCAGCGCCTCGTGGATCCGCTTGCGCGGCACGACCGTGATGTCGAGCGCCACCGTGCCGTCGGGGAAGCCCCGCCCCTCGTTGATCTCCGACTGCTCGGCTCGCGAGACGACGTCCCGGGAAGCCAGCTCCATCTTGTTGGGGGCGTACCTCTCCATGAACCGTTCGCCCTGCGCGTTCAGCAGGTGGGCACCCTCGCCGCGGGCACCTTCGGTGATCAAGAAGCCCTTCTTGGCCAGCGTCGTCGGGTGGTACTGGATCATCTCCATGTCCATCAGCGGCGCGCCGGCGCGGTAGGCCATCGCGATCCCGTCGCCGGTGCAGATCAGGGCGTTGGTGGTCGGCTGCCACACCTGCCCGTTGCCGCCGGTGGCGAGGATCACGTTCTCCGCCTCGAACAGCTCCATCGACCCGTCGGCGATGCTGCGCAGCACCGCGCCCACGCAGTTCCCGTCGTCGTCGAGCACCAGGTCGGTGGTGAAGTACTCCTCGTAGCGGGAGATCAGCTCCGAGTGCTTCATCAGCTGCTCGTAGAGCACATGCATGATCGCCTGGCCCGTGATGTCGGCCACGTAATAGGTGCGCGCCTGCGAGGCGCCGCCGAAGGCGCGGGTCCCGAGCCTGCCCTCCTCGTTGCGGTGGAAGGTGACGCCGAGATGCTCGAGGTGGAGGATCTCCTCCGGCGCCTCCCTGCACATGATCTCGATCGCGTCCTGGTCGCCCAGGTAGTCGGACCCCTTGACGGTGTCGAAGGCATGCGACTCCCAGCTATCGCCCTCCTGGAGCGCCGCGTTGATGCCGCCTTGGGCCGCGTTCGAGTGCGACCGCACGGGGTGGACCTTGGAAACGATCCCGACGGAGACGCCCTCCTCGGCCGCCGCGAGCGCCGCCCGTTGCCCGGCGAGGCCCGCTCCGATCACCAATACGTCGTGCTTGGGCACCTCGAATTGATCCTATAGCGGGGCGCGAGTCAGCCGCCCAGCGCGTTGCGGAGCGCCCGGCCGACCTGGTCGGCCGTGATCACCCCGCGCAGGCGGCCGTCGGCGTCGACCGCCATCAGGGCTCCGAGCCGGCGAAGCGCGTCGTTGCCGAGCAGCGACTCGAGCGGCTCGTCGTCGCGCACCCGCAGCGTGCCGGTCGAATCTGCCTCGAACACGTCGCGCACCACGGAGGAAGCGCGGCTCACCTCCGGGACCGCGTCGGCTGCGCCCCGCTCGATCAGGCCGCGAAACCGCTGCGCGGCGTCCACCACCGGAAACCAGGGCCAGCGATAACGCAGGAAGTACTCGTCGAGGGCACGCTCGACGCTGGCGTCCTCGGGGATCGCGACCGGCTCAGCGTCCATGACGTCCGCCACCCTGATCCCCTCGATCCGGCTGGCGAACTCGGTCTGCATGACGGCTCCGCGGGCGGATTGCCCGAGGATGAAGCCGATCAGCCCCAGCCAGATCCCGCCGATCAGGTCGCCCTGGATGATCAGCAGGATGCCGACGCCGATGAACACGTAGGAGAAGCCCTGCCCGAGCCGAGCCGCGGCGCGCGTTGCCCGGGTGCGGTCCCCGCTCACCCGCCAGGCGATCGCACGCGCGATCCGCCCGCCGTCGAGCGGAAAGGCGGGGATCAGGTTGAAGATGAGGACCAGCAGGTTGACGAGCGCCAACCAGGCGATCACCGCCAGGATCCCTGACGTGTCGGCCCCCTCGTCAACCCTCATCGCCTTCCAGAACTCGTCTGAGCCGGCGGCCAGGATCCCGATTCCGCCGCAGGCGAGCGCGATCGCCAGGGTGACGACCGGGCCGCCGATTGCGACCTTGAACTCGGTGCCGGGCGAGTCGGAGTCCCGGGTCATCCGCGCGACGCCGCCGAACATCCAGAGCGTGATGTCCGAGATGCCGATCCCCCGGCGCAGGGCAACGAAGGCATGGCCCAGCTCGTGGAGCAGGATCGAGGCGAAGAAGGTGAGGGCGCTGGCCAGAGCGAGCAGGTACGGCTCGATGTCGCTGTTCGAGAGGCCGAGCATGCGACGGTAGTCCCCGGATAGCCAGAGGATGATCAGGAAGAGGACCACGAACCACGAGTAGTCCACCCCGATCCGGATCCCCCGGACGTGGAACAGGGTCAGCGCGCCGCCTGCCGGCATGGACGCATCTTATGTATGAGCCGTTAGGTTTCGCCGCTGATGGCCACCGGTGCCACACGGGCCTCCTCGGAAGCTGCGCCGCACCTCGACTCCGATTGGCTGCGCCATCTGGTCGAGACGCTGGCCTCGATCCACCGTCCCACGGCGTCTCAGGGTGAGCGCGTGGCGGCGGAATGGGTGGCCGCGCGCCTGCGCGAGCTTGGTGCCGCCGAAGCGCGGGTCGAATCCGAGCGGGTCCACGGCACCTTCTGGTGGCCACTCGGCCTCGCCGCCGGCGCGGGTGTGGCGGCGGGGATGGCCGCCCTGCGTGGCCGGCGGATCCTTGGCGGGACGCTGGCGGGCGTGGTCGGCGCCGCCGCCGCTGACGACCTGCCCCCCGGAAGCCGGACGCTGCGCTCCCTTTTGCCGCAGCGAAGAGCGACCACCGTCGTCGCCGAGCTCGGCCCGCCCGACGCCGACCGGACGATCGTCCTGGTGGCTCATCACGACGCTGCGCACGCCGGCCTGATCTACCACCCCGCGATCCCCGAGGCGGTCTTCGGCCGCTTCCCGTGGCTGCTCGATCGAGTCGACACCAGCCCGCCCTTGATGGCCCCGGTCGTCGCCGTTCCCCTGCTGGTGGGTGCCGGGGCTCTCACCGGAAGTCGCGCCCTGGTCATGGCGGGGACTGCGCTCGCCGCACTCTCGGCGGCGGCGCTCGCCGACATCGCGTTGCGCGACACCGTTCCGGGCGCAAACGACAACGCCACGGGAGTGGCGGCGCTGCTGGCGGTGGCGCGCTCGCTCGCGGAACGACCCACGGAGAGCGTGCGGGTGATGCTCGTCTCCTCCTCGGAGGAGGCGCTGTGCGAGGGGATGCAGGCCTTCTCGAAGCGCCACTTCGGAGGGCTGCCGCGCGAGAGCACCTTCTTCCTGACCCTCGACACGCTTGGCTCGCCGCACCTCTTGGTGCTTCGCGGCGAGGGGATGATCAGGATGCGCGAGTACCCGGCTCGCTCGCTGGCCCTGCTGGACGGGCTGGCCGACGAGCTGGGCATCCGGCTGTTCCCCAACCTACGCCTGCGCAACGCCACGGACGGGATCATCCCGCTGGCCGCGGGATACCAGGGCGCCGCGCTCTGCTCCTGCACCCGCCTCAAGCAGCCGGCCAACTACCACTGGCCCACGGACACGCCGGAGAACGTGGACTACGGCACCCTGTCCGACGGCATCCGTCTCACCGAGGCGGCGGTCCGCCGTCTGGACGAGCATTGGCTGTAGCCACGTCATAGCTGTCGGGTGCTGCAAAGCCGGGAAATTTACGGTCGCAGCTCCAGGAACCCGGCGGCCGTGAAGTCGCCGTCGAAGGCGAGTGCCTCGCCGATCCCGTGTCGGCGCATGAAGGCGAAGCTGGTCGCATCGACGAAGGAATATCCCCGCTCGTCGTGGATGCGAAGCCAATCGAGGGCTTGGTCCTCGAGCTGTGAATCCACGTGCGCGACCTCGATGCGCCCTGCTCGCGCGAGGCCGTCGAGATATTGCACCGCCACGCGATGGGAGTCCCTGTGCCGGATCAGCGTCCAGGCTTCACCCCGAACGTGGTTAGTCGTGATCAGGCGAGCGCTGCCCAGGCCCTGGCTCAGTCGCATCGCGAGTTCGTGATGCGCATCGTCCGGTTCGATCCCGGCGAACAGGTAGGAGGTGTCGACGAAGATCACTTGTGCGGGTGTCGGCCGTAGAGCACGTCGTCGACCGTCTCGCCCGGGCGCAACCCCCCGCCACCTCCGGTGCCGAACAGCCTGAACAGAGGATCCTCCGCGATCGCCGGGAGGGGCTGAACCTCTCGGCGGATGCTGCGGCGAGCAACCTCGGCCTTAGACACACCCTCCCGCCTGGCAAGGCGCTCGAGCTCTGCATCGAGCTCCGGCTCGAGCGAGATCTGAAGTCGTTTCATGCGAGCCACGTTACATCACTTCCTGTGAGGTGATGTAACCACTGAGTGCCAGCTTTGTCAATACTGGCGCGCGCATGCGCTGACCCGGCGGCCCTGCGGAGCCGCTTGAGGCGGCCACCCGCCCCGCTCAGACGCCCGGGCTGTGCCGCTCGATGATCCGGGCGAAGTCGGCACCGGACGGCAGGGTGCCGAAGGCGAGCCCGCCCTCGCCCTGGAGGCGCGAGGCGCAGAACGCATCGGCGACCGCCGGGTCGCCGTAACGGACGAGCAGAGATCCCTGGAGCGCCAGCGCCATGCGCTCGACCACGCTTCGGGCGCGGGACTCGATCGCCTCGAGGTCCCCGAGCTCGCCTCGCAGAGCGGAGGCCGCTGCCGCGACCCGCGGCTCCGCGGCGCTCGCCTCGTCCAGCTCCGAGAGGAAGGCCTCCACCGACTCGGGGCTGCGCGCCATCCCGCGCAGCACGTCCAGGCATTGCACGTTCCCCGATCCCTCCCAGATCGAGGCCAGCGGGCTCTCCCGGTAGAGCCGCGGCATGCCCGACTCCTCCACGTAGCCGTTGCCACCCAGGCACTCCAGAGCCTCCACCGCGTGCACCGGGGCCCGTTTGCAGGTCCAGTACTTGAGCACCGGGGTCGCGAGCCGCCGGAACTCGACCGCGGCCTCGTCGCCGGCATGCGCCTCGTCGAAGGCGCGCGCGATCCGCATCGCGGCCACGGTCGCCGCCTCCGATTCGATCGCCAGGTCGGCGAGCACGTTTTGCATCAGGGGCTGGTCCGCGAGCCGCTTGCCGAACGCCTCCCGGTGGGTGCAGTGGTGGATGGCCGCCGCGGTGCCCCAGCGCGCGCCCGCGGCCACGCCCAGGACGCAGTCGAGGCGGGTGTGGTTGACCATGTCGATGATCGTCGGCACGCCGCGTCCCTCTTCGCCGACGAGCCGTGCCCAGGCGCCTGCGAACTCGACCTCGGACGACGCGTTGGAGCGGTTGCCGAGCTTGTCCTTGAGTCGCTGGAGGTGGAGGCGGTTACGCTCGCCGTCCGGCGTGAAGCGAGGGAGCAGGAAACACGACAGTCCGCCCTCGGCCTGGGCGAGGACGAGGAACGCGTCGCACATCGGCGCCGAGAAGAACCACTTGTGCCCGGTGATCTCGTACTCGCCGCCCGGGCCGCCGCCGTTCAGGGGTCGGGCGGTGGTGGTGTTGGCGCGCACGTCGGAGCCGCCCTGCTTCTCGGTCATGCCCATCCCGCACAGCGCCCCCTGCTTGTCCGGAGCGGGGACGAGCCGCTCGCCGTCGTAGGACAGCGACAGAAAGCGCGGCTCCCACTCGGCCGCCAGCTCCGGCTGCGTTCGAAGCGCCGGGATCACCGAGTAGGTCATCGAGATCGGGCAGCCCACCCCCGCCTCCACCTGAGTCAGGAGCATGAACAGGGCGCCGCGCGCGACGTGGGCGCCGGGCTGCGGCTGGCGCCAGGGCAAGGCGTGCAGGCCATGCCCGACGCCGATCCGCATCAGCTCGTGCCAGGCCGGGTGGAACTCGACCTCGTCGACCCGGTTCCCGAAGCGGTCATGCGTGCGGAGCTTGGGCGGGTTCTGGTTCGCCTCGACGCCCCAGCGGATCGTCTGAGGCAGCCCGCAGCGGGCGCCGAGCTCGCGCGCTTGGTCCTCGGCCCAGTCGCCTCCCTCGCGGCGCAGCGCCTCCACCAGCGCCGCATCGTCAGCGAACAGGTTGTAGCTCTCCAGCGGCGGAGGCTGGTTGAGTACCTCGTGGGTGGGTTGAGTCGGGGCCCGCTCGACGGTCGCCACGGGCACATTCTCGCAGCCCCGATAGCATCGCGCCGCCAATGGCTCACACGGTCACCCTGATCCCCGGCGACGGCACCGGCCCGGAGCTGATCGAGGCCACGCGCCGGGTGCTCGAGGCGACGGGGGTCGAGTTCGAGTGGGATGAGCAGCCGGCCGGCGAGGACGTCTACCGCGAGGAGGGTGATCCCTTTCCGGAACGGACCCTGGAGTCGGTGAAGCGAACCGGGGTCGGGATCAAGGGACCGACCACGACGCCGGTCGGCTCGGGCTTTCGCTCCATCAACGTCCAGCTCCGCAAAGAGCTCGACCTGTACGCCTGCATTCGTCCCTGCAAGCTGTACGAGGGCGTCCGGTCGCACTTCGACCGGGTGGACTTCGTGATCGTGCGCGAGAACACCGAGGATCTCTACGCTGGGATCGAGTTCGAGGCCGACTCCGAGGGCGCCGAGAAGCTGCGCGAGTTCGTGGCCTCGCTGGACGCGGGCGCCATCCGCGAGCACTCCGGAATCTCGATCAAGCCGATCTCGGTGTTCGGCAGCGAGCGAATCGTGGAGGCCGCCTTCGACTACGCAAAGCGCAACGGCCGCCACAGGGTGACGGCGGCGCACAAGGCCAACATCATGAAGTTCTCCGACGGCCTCTTCCTGGAGACCGCCCGCCAAGTCGCGCAGCGCCACCCGGAGGTCGAGTTCGAGGACCGGATCATCGACAACCTCTGCAACCAGCTCGTCTCGCGCCCCGACGAGTACGACGTGATCGTGCTCCCCAACCTCTACGGCGACATCGTCAGCGACCTGGGAGCCGGGATGATCGGCGGCCTCGGGTTGGCGCCGGGCGCCAACATCGGCACGCACGCCGCTATGTTCGAGGCCACGCATGGCTCCGCCCCCAAGTACAAGGGCCAGAACAAGGTCAATCCCACTGCCCTGATGCTGTCTGGGGTGCTCATGCTTCGCCACCTGGAGGAGCCCGAGGCCGCCGACCGGATGGAGAGCACGATCGCCGCGCTGATCCGAGCGGGGGAGAGGGTTACCTATGACCTCAAGCCCAGCCGCGACGACCCCACGGCGGTCGGCACCTCGGAGTTTGCTGACGCCGTGATCGAGGAAATGGAGGCAGGCTGATGGCGGATCCCCTCAAGGTCACGGTCACCGGCGCGGCCGGCCAGATCGGCTACGCGATCCTGTTCCGGATCGCCAGCGGCCAGATGCTGGGAGGGGAAACGCCCGTCCACTTGAACCTGCTCGAGATTCCGGACGCCCTTCAAGCGGCCGAAGGCACCGCGATGGAGCTCGGGGACTGCGCGTTCCCCCTGCTCGCCGGGATCGACATCCACGACGACGCAGGTGCCGCCTTCGACGGCTGCAGCGTCGCGCTGCTGATCGGAGCGCGCCCCCGCACGAAGGGAATGGAGCGCTCCGACCTGCTGGAGGCGAACGGCGGCATCTTCAAGCCCCAGGGCGAGGCGATCAACGCGGGAGCCGCCGACGACGTCAAGGTGCTTGTGGTGGGAAATCCTGCGAACACCAATTGCCTGATCGCGATGTCCCACGCCCCTGACGTTCCCCGCGAGCGCTTCACTGCGATGACGCGGCTCGACCACAACAGGGCCATCGGTCAACTCGCGAGCAAGCTGGGCGTGCCGGTGACCGAGATCACGAACATGACTATCTGGGGCAACCACTCGACCACGCAATACCCCGACTTGGTGCACGCGAGGGTGGGTGGGCAAAGCGCCTGGGACGCCGTGGACGACGAGGCCTGGGTCGCGAACGAGTTCATCCCCAGGGTCGCGAAGCGCGGGGCGGAGGTGATCGAGGCTCGCGGAGCGTCGAGCGCCGCCTCGGCCGCCTCCGCCGCGATCGACCACGTCCGCGACTGGGTGCTCGGCACGCCCGCGGGCGACTGGGTCTCGATGTCGGTCCCGTCCCATGGTTCCTACGGCGTCGACGAAGGCCTCATCTCGGGCTTTCCCTGCACCTGCTCCGGAGGTGAGTGGAAGCTGGTCGAGGGCCTCGAGATCGACGACTTCTCGCGCCAGCCCATCGACAACTCGGTGAACGAGTTGAAGGAGGAGCGCGAGGCGGTCCGCGACCTGGGCCTGATCTCGGAATAACTCCGCCGGAAGCCTCGGCCTCCGGCCTACTTTTCCGGCGGGTTTGGGCGCCGACCTTACCCGGCAGGCACCTCCGTATCAGCGAGCAGGATGCGAGCGGTACGGGAAGCGAGCCCGTCGCCGGCGACAGGAGGTCGCCGGCAGGGCGAGCCGCGGCGACTGCGTCGCTAGCCCAAACCGTGCGCGAGGTTAGGCTGCGGTGTAATTGCGGCCGGACTTCTTCACCCGGCCCTCCTTCTCGAGGTCGCCGAGCACGCGGTAGAGGTAGTTGGGCTTGATCCGCATCCTCTTGGCAACCTCACTGGCGCTGATCCCGGGGTTCGCCTTGATCAGCCTCACCGCCTGATCGGCGCGGGTTCCGCGCCGGCGCCTGCGCGGGCGGGCGGTCGTGCGCGAGGTCGCGCTCGACCCTCGCGGTCGGCCGGGGCCGCGACGCCCCTGGCGTCCGTCCGTGAGGCTGGATAGTGCGCGTTGCAGCTTCGAGAGCTCACCCTCCAGCTCGCGAATCCGGGTCTTGAGCAGGTCTGCGGCTTGATCGACTGCGCCCCTAACCATTGTGTGGGTAATCCTTTCCTTGCTTTCTGACAGTGTGTTTCGCTCGCGCTGTCCCGGACTGTAACAGTGCGCATCACACTGTGAAGACCGCGAGTGGTGAGCGCCGCTACTCCGTGCGCTTGCGAGGCAGGGTGCGAAAGACGACGTCCCAGAGCGGGGAAGAAACGCCGTACCCGTAGCGGTGGTCCTGGAAGTGGTGACGCATGTGCTGCTCTCGCAGCCGCTTGCCGAGCGTCGTCGTGGGCGTGTGATGGTGTAGGTGATAGTGGGTGTAGTCGTAGGCGAGGTAGCCCACGATCAAGCCGGAGAAGATCGGGTACGCGGCGGGGGTGCCGAAGATCAGGGTGAACGCTCCCAGGAAGAGCGCCGCCAGCGGCAAGCTGGCCGCCGGTGGCATCACCAGCCGGAGGCGGTCGTTCGGGTGGTCGTGGTGGACGCCGTGGATGATGAAGTGAAGCCGGCTGCCGAGCGGGTGGTCCGGCTCCCAGTGGAAGACGAGCCGGTGCAGCCAGTACTCGGTCAGCGTCCAGATCAGAAAGCCCAGCGCAACCAGCAGCACGAGCTGGACCGCGCCGTAGCCGCGATCGGCCCCCAGCCATACCCCGGCGGCGACCACCGGCACGAAGATGATTGCGGGCACCGAGGGGTGAATCCTCGAGAAGAGGTCGAGGAGGCGGTTCTCGAACAGCGGAGGGGAGGCGCTCAGCCGCGCGGTGCGCTCGTGTGCCATAGGGCCAGATTTTAGTGCCCCGCCAACGCGGCACCACTCGCGCGCCTTTCCGCAACGGCCGGGAAACCGAGCCCGGCGCCGTTTCCCAAAAAGTCGGGGATTGCGCAAACGCGTCCTCCGAGGTCCGCGGGAGGCTGAGATGATCGCCGCTCCAGAGGGCAACGCGAAGGGGCAGGTGTGATCCAGATCGAGCATCCGGGCAGGCAGATGGCCGAGGCGATCGGGCTGGCCAAGCGCCGAGCAACCAAGCGGCGCAAGGGACGCCCGAGCTGTGAGGAGTGCTTCTTCCATTGCCAGATGCTCTGCGCGCTCGACCTCGACGAGCCCTGCTCAACGTTCCGGCCCAACAGCACCGACGGGCTCGTTCCTCCTCGCCAGCCGGCCCTGCTCCTGCGTCAGCAGCCGGAGGAGCCGGCCGCGAACACGGCTTGACGGCCGGGGCCCCTCCGCGCCCGATCTAGCGCCGCCTGAGGCCGCCCGCCCGTCCGGGCAGGCGCTTGCAGCGCCTGCAACCGCTGGCGCCGGCGGTGAGGCGGAGATAGAGTTGATCGTCACGATGCGCATCACGGTGCTGGGGAAGTCTCCCTCGTGGGAGGACGCCGGAGGGGCCTGCAGCGGGTACTTGGTCGAGGACGGTGCCACCTCGCTGCTGCTCGATTGCGGCAATGGCGTGTTCTCGAAGCTCCGCCTGTTTCGCGACTACACGGAGCTCGACGCCGTCCTCCTGTCGCACCTGCATGCCGACCATTTCCTCGACCTGGTCCCTTATGCGTACGCACTCACCTACGCGCCCCGCCAGCAGCCGGTCCCGGTCGGCGGCTATCCGGGGACCGACAGCCCGGCCCGCCCCCGACTGATCGCTCCGCGTGGTGCTCGCGAATGCTTCCGCCGGGTGGTCGGCGCCTGGGGCAAGGAGGACCTGATCGAAAGCGCCTTCGCGCTCGAGGAGTACGGCGTGGGCTCCACCGTCGAGGTGGGCACTCTGCGTGCCCGCTTCCAGGAGGTGCCGCACTTCACCACCACCTACGCGATCGACTTCAGCTCCACCAACGGCAGCGGGCGCTTCACGTACGGGGCCGACTGCCGCCCCGGCGAGGAGCTGGTCGAGATCGCGCGCGACACCGACCTGTTGATCGTCGAGGCGACCCTGCCTCGTCCCGAGCGCACGGGGATCCGCGGCCATATGACGCCGGGCGAGGCCGGAGATCACGCCCGCCGAGCGGGTGCGGGCCAGGTCGTGCTCACCCACATCTCCGACGAGCTCGACCCCGATTGGGCCCGCAAGGAGGGCTCCGAGGCGTTCGGCAGGCCGGTGGAGCTGGCGCGCGAGGGCGCCGTCTACGAGGTCTGACCACTGCCGATCGCGAACCCGGGTGGCTAGGCTAAGGCCATGCCCCGTGATCGGGACCTGCTGGTCAACTTCGAGCGCATGCGCCGCGAGATGGATGAGCTGTTCGGCGACGTGTGGGGCGAGAGCGGCTGGCTCTCAGGCCGGCCGCAGCCCGGCTTCTCGCCGCGCGTAGACGTGTACTACTGCGGCGATCCGCCGAGGGCGGTCGTCAAGGCCGAGCTGGCGGGGGTCAGCCTCGACACCGTCAGCCTGGAGATCGTCGGGCGAGAGCTCGTGATCCGAGGCGAGCGCCCCGTGCAGGAGACCGAGGGCCGCGTCTACCAGCAGGTGGAGATCGAGGCGGGCCCCTTCCGCCGCGTCGTGGAGCTGAACGCCGACGTGGTCGCTGAGGAGGCCAGGGCCACCTACGAAGATGGCGTGCTGCGGGTCGCGCTGCCGCTTCGCTCCAGCGGCCGGGCTTCTCGGCACGTCCCGATCGAGACCAAGGAGTAGGGCGGATGGCCCAGTTGGGTGATGGTGGGCCGACGATCGAGGTGGTCGAGACGCCCGACATCGAGGAGGCGATTCGCGAGCGACAGGCGCAGCCGCTGCCGGCGGCGCTGCCGGTGCTGCCGCTCAAGGAGATGGTCCCCTATCCGGACACGCTGACGCCGCTGGCGGTCGGGCAGCCCCGCTCGATCAGGCTCGTCAACGAGGTGCTCTCGGGTGAGCGCACGCTGGCCCTGGTGGCCTCGCGCGACCCGCAGGTCGAGGAGCCTGGGCCCGACCAGCTCTACAACGTCGGGGTCGCCGGGATCGTCGCGCGGATGCTCAAGGTCCCGGACGGGACGATCCGCATTCTGGTCCAGGGCACAGAAAGGGTGCGGGTGGGCGACTACGTCACCGAGGAGCCGTACCTCGTGGCGCGGATGGAGCCGCTGCCCGACGTGGTCGAGCCGACGCCCGAGCTCGAGGCGCTGACCCGCAACGTGCAACGCACGTTCACCGAGATCATCGAGCAGATCCCCTACCTGCCGGAGGAGCTACAGCTCGCGGTCACCAACGTGGACGACCCCTCCGCGCTCGCCCACCTGATCGCCGGCGCGCTTCGGATCTCGACCGGGGAGAAGCAGGAGCTGCTCGAGGAGGTGGACGTCGGCAGGCGCCTGCGCCGCCTCTCGGAGATCCTGGCCCGCGAGCTGGAGGTGATCCAGCTCGGCTCCAAGATCCAGTCGCAGGTCCAGTCGGAGATCGAGAAGGGCCAGCGCGAGTACTACCTGCGAGAGCAATTGAAGGCGATCCAGCAGGAGCTCGGCGAGGCCGACGAGCAGCAGGCCGAGGTCAACGAGCTTCGGGAGAGGATCGAGGCCGCGAACCTTCCCGAGCACGCCCAAAAGCAGGCCGAGCGGGAGCTGGGGCGCCTCGAGCGCCTGCCGCCGGCGGCCGCCGAGTACGGCGTCATCCGCACCTACCTCGAGTGGCTGGTCGAGCTGCCCTGGAGCGTGACCACCGAGGACGACCTCGACATCGCTCATGCCCGCAAGGTCCTCGACGCCGACCACTACGACCTCGAGAAGGTCAAGGACCGGATCCTCGAGTACCTGGCGGTGCGCAAGCTGATGCAGCAGTCCGCCGACGGTGCCGGTGCGCGGACCGCGACCGCCCAGGGCCCGATCCTCTGCTTCGTCGGGCCGCCGGGGGTGGGAAAGACCAGCCTCGGCCGGTCGATCTCGCGGGCGCTGGGGCGCCACTTCGAGCGCATCTCGGTTGGCGGGGTGCGGGACGAGGCGGAGATTCGCGGCCACCGCCGCACCTACATCGGGGCGATGCCGGGAACGATCGTCCGCGCGCTGCGCGACGCCGGCTCGCGCAACCCCGTGTTCATGATCGACGAGATCGACAAGATGGGCGCCGACTTTCGGGGCGACCCGTCGAGCGCCATGCTCGAGGTTCTCGACCCGGCGCAGAACGACAGCTTCCGCGACCACTACCTGGACCTCGAGTTCGACCTCTCCGAGGTGATGTTCATCACCACGGCGAACACCCTCGACACGGTGCCCCCGGCGCTCACCGACCGGATGGAGGTGATCAGCCTCTCCGGCTACACGCTGGACGAGAAGCTTCACATCGCCAAGCGCTATCTGGTGCCCCGCCAGATCGAGCAGAACGGTCTGGGGCGCGGCCAGATCTCGATCAGCGACGCGGCGCTGCGGGCGATCATCGAGGAGTACACCCGCGAGGCTGGGGTGCGAAACCTGGAGCGCGAGATCGGCAGCGTCTGCCGCAAGGTCGCGCGTGAGGTTGCGGAGAGGAAGGTCAAGGGCAAGAAGGCGACGATCTCCGCCAAGCGAGCGCGGGAGCTGCTCGGCAGGCGCCGCTACTTCGCCGAGCAGCGGCGGCGCACTCGGGATCCCGGGGTGGCGACCGGGCTCGCCTGGACGCCGGTGGGGGGCGAGGTGCTGTTCGTCGAGGCCACGGCCGTGCCGGGAGACGGCAAGCTCTTGATCACCGGCCAGCTCGGCGAGGTGATGCGCGAGTCGGCGCAGGCCGCGCTCTCGTGGGTGCGCGGCAACGTCGCGCGGCTGGCCCCGAAGCTGGCCGAGGACTGGTTCGCAACCCACGACATCCACGTCCACGTGCCGGCGGGCGCGGTGCCCAAGGACGGTCCGTCCGCCGGGGTGGCGATGGCGGTTGCGCTGGCCTCCCTGGTCTCCGGCAAGCCGGTCAAGGCGGACGTGGCGATGACCGGAGAGGTGACCCTGACCGGCCAGGTTCTGCCCGTGGGCGGGCTGAAGGAGAAGTCGCTGGCGGCCCAGAGCGCGGGAATCAAGCGGATCATCGTCCCGGAGCGCAACGAGGGGGACATCGCCGAGATCCCCGAGCACGAGCGCAAGGGGGTCGAGTTCGTTTACGTGGACCGGATCGACAAGGCTCTCGCGGCGGCGCTATAGCGGCTGTATTTCGGGGTATATATGCTCCGGGGACCAGCGAAGCGGACGAGGGAGTTGGGAATGTCAAAGAGCAGCAGCGCGAGAGCCCAGCAGGCGCGTGAGGCAGCCCGTTCGGCGGGCTCCAATCCTTATGTGCGGCGTTTGATCGAGGACGAGGATCTGAGAGGGAACGTTCGCGACGCCTTCGAGGCGGCGCGGCATGCGTATCAGCGGATGTCGAACGGCAAGGGTCCCGTGAAGGCGATCGCCGAGGACAAGAAGGTGCACCGCGATCTGCGCTCCGCCGCCGAGTCGCTTCGCGAGGCGTCGGACCAGATCCGTGGCAAGCGCAAGCGGCGCCACTGGGGCCGGCTGCTGGTGGTCGCACTGATCGGAGCCGGGCTGGCCATAGCGCTGAGCGAGGACCTCCGCAAGACCGTGCTCGACCGGCTGTTCGGCGCCGAGGAGGAGTTCGAGTACAGCTCGACGACGACCCCCGCCCCCGCCGAGACCACCGCCAGCTGAGCGAGTTGCGCTAGCGACGAAGTCGCGGTAATGGCGGACGGGCCTGCCGGGTCAGGTCGGTGCCCTAGCCCGCCGAAAACGTAGCCGTAGGCGAGGCTTTCGGCGGAGTTATTCCCATGCACAGCGTTCACGTTCTACTTCCGGCCCAGCGCCACGTCTTCTCGCTCGACGGGGGCGGTGGGGCGTCGGTCGAGGATCTGGAGAGCTCGGCGGATGGCTTTCGCCGCTACAAGGAGCTGCAGGCGGAGGGCAAGCCGACCGGCATGGTCGCCTTCCCCAACACCTGCCTGATCCGAGCCGACCGCGACTACCTGGTCGACCCGGGGCTGGTGATGCAGGGTGGGCCCGTGTTCGGGGCGCTCGAGGCGCTCGGCGTCGAGGCCGCGGCAATCAAGGACGTCATCCTCACCCACCTGCACTTCGACCACGCCGAGGGGCTCGTCGCCTGGCCCCAGCGCCGCACCTTCGTCCACCGGATCGAGACCGAGGCCCCCTATGCGCAGCTCGTCTCCGGGGTCCTGGAGATGGTCCAGCTGGACATACTCGACGGCGATCAGGGCGAGATCGAGCCTGGCCTTCGCTGGATCCGCACCCCCGGCCATTCCGACGGCCTGATCTCGCTGCTGGTGGACACCGACGAGGGCCTGGTGGCGATCGCCTCCGACTGCGTCGGGCCGCTGCCCGAGTACTTCGAGCAGATGGACTTGCCGGAGGACTTCGGGCCCGAGCGCGACGAGCTGCTCACCCAATGGCGGCGCATCCGCGAGCTGGAGCCGGCGATCGTGATCCCTGGCCACAACCCGCCGGTCAGGCTGCGCTGAGCCAGAGTCTCGACAGCCAAGAGCGCGAGCTGAGCGGCGAGAAGGTCCAGCGGATCGTCGACGCGATGCGCCACTGCGTCGCCGAGCGGGGCATCGCCGGCGCCACGTTCGAGCACGTATCGCGCGAAGCGGGCGTCAGCCGCGGCTTGCTCCACTACTACTTCGGGACCAAGGAACGCCTCCTGATCGAGGTCCTTCGCAACGACGCGGAGACCAGGATCGCGATGCTGGATCAGCCCCTGGCGGAGGCCAAGACCGCGGACGAGGTGATTGCCGTGCTCGTTTCGGGTGCCGAAGGATTGCTGCGGGAGGACCCGGGCTTCTACGTGATCCTCTACGAGCTGTTCACTGCTGGTCGCCAGAACCCCGAGATCCAGGCCGAGCTGGCAGAGCTCTATCAGCGCTCGCGCCGGCACGTTGCCCTGGTGCTGCGCCAAAAGGAGACCGAGGGGGTGCTGTCGCTGCGCTTCGACGCCGAGTCCGTGGTCACCTACATGTTCGCCGCCGCCGACGGCGGCGCCCTCCAGCGGCTCACGGATCCCGAGCGGGACTACTCGGCGACCGTCGAGGTGGGCGCCGAGGTGGCGAGCTTCCTGCTCAGCTCGGACTGAGCGTCAGCTCGCCGACGCCCCCCGCGGGAAGATTCGCTGCAGCTTCCAGAGCAGCCTCATCGAGCCGTGCGGTCGCAGCCGGCGGCGGAGCATCGCCCGTCGCGGGTCGCCGCCGTAGCTCGAGACCTCGAGAAAGTCGCGCCACGAGGTGTCGATCGTGAGGCTCGGCTGCGGGGCCTCGCCCTGGACCGCCTCGGTGGCCCCGTTGTCGATCCTGATGTACCAGGGGGCGGCGTCCGAGAAGCGCCACTGGATCGTCACCGGCCGACCGTTGACGGCATCGGTGTTGGCCGAGCGCGCCACGACGTCGAAGAGCAGCGCCTGCGTCTCCGGGGACGAGTCGGGTTTTGCCACGGGCTCGCCGACGACGCCGGCGCGCAGCAGCGTGATCGCCCGCTTGGCGCGTTCCACCGGGGGCTGCGAGAGATCGAACGGGAAGATGTCGGGCGGCATCTCGTCGATCGGATAGCCGGCCGCCTTCCACTTCGTCTCGACCGAGCGGATCCCGAACGCGTAGATGTCCTCCAACTCGAAGCCCCAGCAGCGGGTGTACTCGAGGTCCCATCCGGGCGGCACGAACACGGACATCGACCAGGGCAACACCTCGCGCAGAATCTCGTCGACCGCCGCCTTGCACTCCTCGCTCTGCCGGAAGCAGTCCGAGAGCACCTTCACCCCGAAGCCGATGTGGCGCTGCTCGTCGCGCGAGACGTTGTGCATCCCGCTGCTGAAGCCGGGCAGCGTCCCGGCCTTTGTGAAGTAGTCCTCGATGAAGTGCTGTCCCGGCTGGGCCAGGGCCGCCTCGACGACCAGGTGGTAGAGCGCGATCGCCTGGGCGAACTTGGGCAGTGAGCGGTCCTTGCGGAGCTCATCGGCCATCCGGTCCAGGCGCCCGAACACGTTGCGGTAGCCCCAGCCGAGCTGCGGCTCGGCGTAGGCGAGGGTCGAGCCGATCGACTCGCCGGCGCCGATCACCTCCTTGAAGAAGCGGTGGAAGAAGACCGCGTGCCGGGCCTCGTCGACCTGCTGCGTGGCGAGGAAGTACTTCTGCTCCTCCAGCGGCGCGGCGTCGATGTAGGGAGAGAGGTTGTCGGTGACCGAGTCCTCCCCGTAGAAGAACATCGAGTATGTCCACAGCGCCGACTTCCGCTGGATCTCGCTCAGCGACTCCCAGCCCTTGCGGTCCTCGGCCAGGTCGATCTCGGTCGCCTGCCAGTTCCCCTCCTCCCAGCGCCGGTAGAGATCGTCATACGAGATCTGATCGACGAAGGAACTCCGGTCGATCCCATCCTTCTGGGCAACGCTCATCTGCCTCTCCTCCGCTTACCCCATTTGTCATCGATCGATGACACGGTTCCGATGAGCTTAATGCACCGCGGGGAGCTCGGCAAACCCATCTGTGACGTACGTCACGCATATACCTTCAAAACATGTATACTGTGGGCATGGCCGCGAACGACAGAAACAAGCCTAAGCGCCAAGCCTCCTCCTTCTCCGACTTTTCGCTGATCGAGTTCATGCGCGAGTACCCGGACGACGCGGCCTGCCTTGATCGCCTCTGGCGAGATCGCTTCGCCCCGGACGGCCACCATGCGGCTTGCCCTAAGTGCAAGCGCGAGCGCAAGTTCCACCGGGTATCGACCCGCGCTTGCTACGCCTGCGATTCCTGCGGCTGGCAGATCTACCCGACCAA
>JBBPIK010000163.1:0-1624 GCA_038040415.1 Actinomycetota bacterium | reverse complement strand
AAAAGATGTCGCACTTTGCAAACAAAACGCGAAAAAGACTGGCGCACTTTGCTAAAGAAGTCTCACGAAAGCTTGGTCGCATTGAGGAGCGTCTAGGCGTACTAGTGGTCCGTCCTGCAAGAGTGCGCCCGCTTGCAGGAAGTCGCCGGTGTGCAGGTGAATCGCGTCGTCGTCTGGGTTGGGCGACGATGGAGGCGGACATGGCGGCGCACACCAAGCGGGTGGAGATCTCTTCGGAGGATCGCGAGCAGCTCGAGCGGTTGGCTCGTTCGCGGGCGGGTGAACGACGGCTGGTCGAGCGCGCACGGATCGTGCTGCTGGCCGGCGAGGGTCATCCGGCCAGCGAGATCGCCGAACGGGTCGGCTGCGCGGAGCGGACGGTCAAGCTGTGGCGCTCGCGCTATGAGCGCGACGGCCCCGACGGCCTGCGCGATCGGCCCAAGACGGGGCGGCCGCTGACGCACGGGGCCGAGGCTCGCGCCCGATTGATCGCGCTGGCCTGCACCCGTCCGCCGGACACCGCCGAGGGCGTGCGCCGCGGGCGCTGGACGCACGCAGAACTGGCCGAGCAGGTCGGGATGTCACCGTCGCAGGCGCACGTGATCCTGCGCGCCGCCGACCTGCGCCCGCACCTGACCGAGCAGTGGGTCATGAGCGAGCTTGGTCCCGACTTCGATGCCCAGGCCGCCGAGGTCTGCGGCCTGTATCTCGACCCGCCCGCCAACGCGATCGTCATCTCGGTCGACGAGAAGACGTCGATCGCCGCGCGCGAGCCCGCCCGCCCCGACACCCTTCCGGCACCGGGCCGGCCGGCGCGGCGCGACAGCGAGTACGTGCGCAACGGGACCACCAACCTGTTCGCCGCGCTGCGTGTCCACAGCGGCGAGGTGTCGGGCATGACCGCCCCGACGCGCAACCGCTGGGACTTCATCGCCTTCCTCGAGCAGCTCGAGCGCGAGGTTCCCGCCGGGCAGCCGATCGTCGCGATCCTCGACAACCTCTCGACCCACAAGACCCGGGAAGTCGACGCCTGGCTGGCCGAGCATCCCCGCTGGCAGCTGGTCTTCACGCCCAAGCACGCCTCCTGGCTCAACCAGGTCGAGATCTTCTTCTCGATCCTCACCCGCCGCCTGCTCAAGCATGGCCAATTCAGCGACCCCGACGACCTCGCCACCCAGATGCTCGCCTTCGTCGAGCACCACAACCTCACCGCCCAGCCGTTCGCCTGGACCTACACCGGCAAGGTGCTCGCCGCATGAGGGCAACAACTAACCGGACAGACCACTAGGAGAAGACGGCGCGGCGGAGCAGGTCGACCTGGTCGGGGTCCGCCGAGGCCGGAAAGAAGATCAGCTCGTCGGCTCCGGCCTGCTCTAAGGCCGAGACGTAGTCCTTCACCGTCTGATCGTCCTTGGCCGCCGACTGCACGATCTGCTCGGCGTAGTCGCCCAGGAACGAGTAGTAGTCCCCGAGCTTCTCGCGTGCGTTTCGCTCGCCGTTCTCACCCAGCGCGAAGTAGAGCAGCGCCATGGTGCGCGGCTCGCCCTCGCGGCCGGCCGCCCGCCAGGCGTCATGGAGCTTCTCTCGTGCCCCCCCCGGAACCGTTCGGGGCCTCCGCCGCCCA
>JBBPIK010000162.1:0-1633 GCA_038040415.1 Actinomycetota bacterium | reverse complement strand
ACACCGGCAAGGTCCTCAACGCATGAGGTCACGAATCAACCGGATGGACCACTAGACCCTATGGAGCGGGTGGTGTGCGCTCGTCGGGGTTGATGGGTCGGCACCCCGGCGCATAGATGTTCGGGGACTGGGCCGGAGGATTGGCCTCCGGCCGACACCCCAGCTATGGGAGGTGCCGACCACATGGCGCAGATTACGCATTTCGTTGGGCTCGATGTCCACGCGAACCAGACCCACGCGGGGGTCCTTGACCGCGACACCGGCGAGCTCGAGCGACGCAGACTGAGCGGCGATCCGCTCGTCGCGCTGCCGTTCATCGAAGGGCTCGGACCGAGGGTCCTTGCCGTCTATGAGGCTGGGCCGACCGGCTTCGGGCTTGCCAGGGCAGCTGCAGGTTGCGGTCTCGACGTTCGTGTCTGCGCCCCGGGGCTGATCCCCAGAAAGCCCTCCGATCGCGTCAAGACCGATGCTCGCGACGCCGAGCGGCTCGCGCGGCTGCTGGCGGCGGGTGAGCTCTCGTTCGTGCGGATCCCGGCGGTGGATGAGGAGCAGCTGCGTGATCTCGTCCGCGCCCGCGAGGACCTGCGCGGCGACCTCAACCGTGCCCGTCAGCGGCTCTCGCACTTCCTGCGCCGCCGCTCGGTTCGCTTCGAGGGGCCCGCCAAGAACTGGACCCAGGCGCACCGCGGGTGGCTGCGCGGCTTGCGCTTCGAGGACCGGGCATCCGAGGTGACCTTCGCGGACTACCTCGCAGCGGTCGACGCGATCGAGCAGCGACGCGACGCGATCGACCAGACCCTCGAAGAGCTCGCCCCCGAGAGCCCGTGGGCGCAGACGATCGCCCGGCTGCGCTGCTTCCGAGGCATCGACACCCTCGCGGCAACCGGCCTCTGCGCCGAGATCGGCGACTTCGATCGCTTCTCCCACCCCCGCCAGCTCGGCGCCTTCCTCGGCCTCGTGCCCTCCGAGCGGACCTCCGACGAGAAGCGCCGCCTCGGGCAGATCACCAAGGCCGGCCCCAAACACTCCCGCAGGCTCCTCGTCGAGGCCGCCAAACACTGCCGCCTGCGGCCCGCGGTCTCCGAGAAGCTGCGCCACCGCCAACACGGCCAAGACCCCCGGGTCGTCGAGGTCGCCTGGCGCGCCCAGCGGCGCCTTCACCGCCAATGGCACAAGCTCGCCACCCACCGCAACCGTCCCGCGAACGTCGCGACCGTCGCCTGCGCCCGCGAGCTCGCCGGATTCATCTGGGAGGCCGCCACCATCTAACCCCCCACCCACATAGCGCCCCGGCGCTGCCGGGGCGCGCACGAGCACCCAAAGGCCAGCCCCGCTCGCGACCGAAGGCCCGCGAAAGCGCTATGGGCAACCGGCCCACGCCGGCGGCGCCCGTTCCTAGACAGCGGGCCGCGACGGAACAAGGTCATGAGGTAACCAGCCCTCGAATATCAGCCTGACTCGGAACTCGAACACGCTGAGCCCCGCTCGTGCCCGCCCCGGGAACGCCCCAGCGCAACCACAGCTGCCTCAGACGACAGCCAACTCCGCGAGGGCACTTGACAAACGCCACTCCATATCAGCGCCTGGGCGTGATCAGGCGGTAGGAGCCGCGCGCGGTGTTCGACGCGGTGCT
>JBBPIK010000036.1:24130-25552 GCA_038040415.1 Actinomycetota bacterium | reverse complement strand
GCCCGGCCGGTCCGCGGCGTCGGCCAGGCGGCCGGCGGTGCTCACGATGTCGTCGTCGAGCTCCGTTCCGAAGACCGGCACCAGGATGTCGCCGTACTCGACCTGGCGGACCACCTTGCGCAGCGCCCCTTCCGGCACGGAAACGCGCTTGGTCAGCGAGGTCCTCTCGACGAACCGCCGGTAAACGACGTACGCCACCAGGCCGAAGAGCATCCAGCCGCCCCCCACCCAGCGCGCGTTTCCGTGGAAGGTGAGCACCGCGATCCAGAGCAGCGCCATCAGCAAGGCGCCCGCGAGCGCCGGCAAGGGAAGCCTGCGTCCCCGGACGGTGATCTCGAGCGGCATCCTGAACGGACGGTCGCGGTCGGGGTCCGTCCAGCGCAGCCGGACCACCGACAGATGAGCGATGGCGATCGCCAGCGTGGCGCCGAAGGCGTAGATCCCCGCCAGCAGGCGGATGTCGCCGGGGATGGCGATCGCAAACGAGATCACCGCGGCGGCCGAGATCGCCACATACGGAGTGGAGCGTTGGCCGAGCTTGCCCAGCCAACTCGGGACCTGGCGGTTGGTGGCCAGCACGTAGGTGTGCCGCGACAGCCCCAGCATCGAGGTGCTCGCGGCCCACGCCAGCACCACGGGGGCGATCGCCACCACGGCCACCTCCAACACGGTCGAGAGCCACGAGGGGTCGTAACTCCTCACCACCCCGAGGACCGGCTCCTCGATGTAGCGCTCCCCGAGCGCGGTCTGCGCGCCGTCGGGACCCGCAACGACGGGCACCGCCATCAGCGCGACCGCAGTCATCCCGGCGTAGGCCAGAGGCAGCAACACCGCGGTGGAGCTGACCACCCTGCGCAGGTCGCGTGGCTCCCACTCCAGATCGGGCGCCAGGTCGGACGCCGCCTCGATCCCCGCAAAGGCGAGCGTGGCCACCGCCAGCGCCTCGAAGATGTCACCGCCCGAGGGGCTCGTGAACAGATCCAGGTTCGCGGTCAGCAGATCCGGCTCGAAGACGACGATCGCTCCGACCACGATCACGGCCAGCTGGAGGACGATGTCGGCCAGCGCCAGCACGATCAACGGGCGCTGGCGGACCTGCCCGGTGAAGCCGGCGATGTTGACGGCTGCGGCGAACACGATCACCCCGGCCGCGAGGGCAAGCTCCGCCCACCCGTGCGTGAAGCCGTCCCAGATCGGGCTCAGGTAGTGAGGCACCGAGACGGCGGCCAGCGCGATGACGATGATGTAGTCGATCAAGATCGCCCAGCCGGCGATGAAGCTGACCAGCTCGTTGAACGCGTGTCGCGCGAGCGTCGCCGATCCGCCCCGCTCGACGAACATCGCGCCGCCCTCGAGGTAAGTGAGCGCGGCGAGCACGAACAAGAGGCCCGCGGCCAGGAAGATCAGCGGCGTCAGCCCGAG